>JBMOHR010000218.1:0-4956 GCA_049317745.1 Ignavibacteria bacterium | reverse complement strand
AGAACCGCTATAAATAGCATCCACAGGTTGATTTGGATCACTGATGTAAACTAAATTTGTAGAAGGAATATAACTGCTCCCAAAACAATTGTTTCTTACGAAATAATGAAATGAGTCAGGTTCGTTTATTTCACCCCATAGATTAAAGTATGATGCACTTTTGTTGAAGTGGTTTTCACCCCAGTCAAGTATTGCATTCCCTCCATAATAATAGATATTCCCGTTGCCATTGCTTGAAAAGGTATTTCTTCCGCCAGCCCATATCCATCCTCCATCGCTTGTATTATCTGAAATTGGAGCAATACGTGGATATGATTCGTAATTATTAACATTAATATTTGTAGAAGTAAAAGTGTTATGATAAAGGTTTGGGATTGACTGATTCAGCTCAAGAGATTTGCATGAACTTGAAGTGATATAATTTTCTTTGAAATCTCCTGTTATGTGTCTTACGACAACATTTGCCGAAGTAGCATTTCCATAACAATAATTGTATCTAAAATTAACTATTGCATAAACATCTGTAAAACAAACAAATGCTGCTGAAACCATTCCATTTTGGATACTATTGTTGTAAACATTAATAGCAGATGATAATGAAGCAGCGGTCCCGGTGCCGGTACTTGCCGGATAACGCATTAAGATACCTACACCTCTATTTGATTGCATATTTATTTGGTTATAAGAAATTGAAATGTTATTTGCGTTAACAGTTTCAATTACGTAATTATAATAATTGTTACCGGTTTCAGCAAACGTGTTGTTTGTTACATTACCAAAAAATCCGGGAGTACCATTAATATAAATAGGATTTTTCAAATTGGTAAATGTGCAGCCTGATATTGTATTACCTGTTGAATTATAAAAGAACAATCCTTTGCCCGGTGTTGAAGCATTCAAAGACGAAATCGTTCCACCATTTGCATCAAGATATGCTCCGTTCTTAAATTCTATCTTTGCGTTCTGACCTAAGAACACCTTCGCTCCGGGTTTCAAATTTAATGATGTATTTGCACCATCAAAAGTTACTACAGTGTTATTTCCTAAGTGCAATTCCGCCAAACCATCTATTTCTACTTTACCACCATTATTAATAAAATGTGAAGATCCGCTGTAAAATAGTTTTGAATAATCATATATCCTTTGCATTGAATTTGCTGCCCATACTGAATTACATCCTTCATCAATAATAATACCGCCATTACAGGCATTGAGTTTTGCACCTTCTTCTTTAATTATTGCACTGCCGTGCTTTAGTAAAAGAGTGTCACTCCCATAATTGGGATCGTAGCCATTAATGTATAAAATCTTATTTCTTTTAATTAAAATTGAATCTGTATTCTCTGCTGTTATTTTCATCCCAAACTTAAATCCTAATGGATCACTTGGACTTAGGTATAGATCTGCTGGAGTTGTAAAAATATTTCCTTTTTGATTTGGGTTAAAATCAGGAATATTTGGCGGACTATTATAATAATCATGAGGTCCGTTTGTTTCCACAGTGTTGTATCCATATCTATCTGTATTGCCAAAATTATGATAAACTGTGTCAAAAGTGATTTTTGTTCCGATTTTAATATCGTATAATTTATTTGAATCATTTACTAAATATGGATTCATTGGAAAAGGTGTAGTTCTCGCGTAAAAATTCTTCTCAAGAGGTGCATTTGCCCTCCAGTATGCATACCAGTAATTTATTTCTCTGTTTGTCTGACCTAAAAATACAGTATCTATGTATCTAAAACTTGAATTATCGCCATTGTCAATAATAACGTATGCTGAATTTGAAGTTTCGTAATATTCCATTGACCAATCAGATTGATAAGATCTGCCATTCATTACATTCAACATACCAACTTTACTATCAAGTATATTTAAAACAAAACTGATATTTTTACTTGGATTATTAAAGTTTTCAAACTCTACTAAGTACTTGCCAAATCCATACACATTTTTCCCGGTTGAAACAACTTCGCTATAACAAGATGCTAAGAGCAAATCTCTATTTTCTGTGGAGTGATATAATATTGGCTTATTATAAACTTCATAACTGACAAATCTTCGATGAATTGGACCATTAAATATTTGAAATTTTCGGTTACTATCATTTGGGTTTGTTAATGTGCTATTCAAACCCTCAAATGGTACCGACAGAAGCCTCAAGTTAGTTCTACCGAGACAGTATCTGGCTATATTTAAATCCCATTCAGCATTTGCTGAAACGTAACTTAAGATAAGAACAACTATTATTAATAATACTTTTTTCATTTTTATATACGTTTATAATTCGTAAAATAAAACGGCGAAGGAAGGGCGTAGCCCAGCGACTAAATGATGTGGTAATCTTTTAAGCGAATTTCTTCGCCGCTTTTTTAATTTAAATTTCGTAACCCTGTTTGTAAACTTACTAACTAAGGTCCTCTTATATGTTCTTTATTCCTATTCATTTCATTAATAGAATTCTTTTTACGTTTGATTGATTATTAAAATTAAACTTCAGAAAATATACACCGCTTGAATACTTATCAAGCGATAACCTCAAATTGTATATTCCTGCGATCTTATTTTCGTTAAGCAATGTGGCAAGGTTTCTTCCTAAAACATCATACAAGAAAACAGTTACATTTCCGTTTACAGGGATTTCATATTTTATATTTGTTTCAGTATTGAATGGGTTAGGGTAGTTCTGATATACTTTAAAATTATTTGGGATCGTTCTAGTGTTATTTGTTACAGCTACAACTCCGTTTGGATTGTAAACATACAGAGCTTGTCCGCAAACCCATAAATTATTATACCTATCTTCCTTAAAATCACCAAAAGAAGCACCAACTACTGGTGGATTGCAGTTCACCAATGTTGTATCGTTGAATTTAAAAAGACCATTTTGAGTTCCAAACCATTTTACATTTCTACTGTCATTATATGTAAATGTTATTGTACCACCATATAAACCTGGCCAAACGTCGTTATATAATGTCCAAGAATTATTTATTGAATTATATTTCGCAGCATATGCAGTATGAAAACCCATCCACTTATCCCCATTATGGTCAACTGATATACATCTTACCATATCAGATGGTATTCCGGAATTAGAATTATTATAATTAATGAAACTTGTGTCATTATACTTAATAATTCCATTATAGCCTGTTGCCATCCATTTTATGTGATCTTCTAATGAAATTCCAGTAATCAAATTCGTTTGTATTCCGGAATTATCAGTTCTGTAGTATACCCAGTTTGTGTCATTATATTTAATTAAGCCCCTGCTAAAGGATGACATCCATTTTACGTTTTGATTATCTACCACTATTCCATTAACTCCAAGTAATGTAGTAGTATCGTATTTTATCCAGTTTACTCCATCATACCTTCCAATACCTCTATCTGTAGATATCCAAATTATATTTCTTTTATCAATGACTATTGACCATACTCTGTTGCTCGGAATACTCGAGTTTAGCGTATCAAACACAGTCCAGGTATTTCCTGTTAACTTAGAAAGACCATAAAACCCTGAGGCAACCCATTTATTATTTAATGAGTCAAAAGCTATATCAGTAGCACTGCTCACCTGATTATACATAATCCACTGCGGCTGGGCTTCAAGAGCAAAAGCGAACATTAATATTATTATTGTGTATATTATTTTCATATTAAATTAATTATTGGCATTATTTATTTTTGTAATATTATTTTATGAACTTTAATTTTTGAATCTGTTTTTAATTGAACAAAATAAACCCCGCTTGCTAAATTATCTCCCTTAAAACTAAACATGTAAATCCCTTTTCTATAATTGCCTTTTGCGATTTGCTCTATTAATCTTCCGTTAATATCATATATGTTTAAACTCATTAATGTGTTTTCAGGGATTGTAACTTCAATCTTTGTTTGTGAATTGAATGGATTCGGATAATTTCTGATTAATAAATAATTTTCAGGTACAATGTTTGTATTATTCTCTATACCAACCACTCCTGCGGGATTATAAACATATATACCACCACCCCCGCAAATCCACATATTTCCGTATCTGTCTTTTGCAAAATTACGAACAGAACCAATAAACGAATAAGGGAATACTTGCCAGGTTGTATCGTTAAAGATAGCAAATCCTTCATACGTCCCTATCCATTTTACGTTATTATTATCTATATAAACAACACTAACATAATTACTTGGAATGCTTGAATTACCTGTATTATAAACCGTCCATTGATTTTGTAGATAATTAAATTTTGCAGCACCGCCAGCTAATGTTGCAAACCAAATGTTATCATTCAAATCTTTGTTCATTCTGTTAATATAATTGCTTGGCAAGCCTGAATTGGAAGCATTGTATGTTGTCCAGTTCTGCCCGTCAAATCTTCCGACTCCCTCATCGTATGTTCCTACCCATACAATACTTCCTTGATTATAAACACTTAAAACTCCATTACTTGGAATACCCGAATTGCCGATATGATATCTCGTCCATACTGTGTCATTAAACATTAAGATACCTCCTCCGATACCAACCCATTTATTGTTTAAACTATCTATGCTAATGCTTGTTATATTGTGAAGTGAATAACCCGTGTTTTCATCATTATAAAAAGTCCAGTTTATACCATCGAATTTTACAACTCCCTTATCTGGAATTATCATCCATATATTATTCTGTCTGTCCTGCATCACAGAAGCGCATAAATTTGTAGGTATTCCGGAGTTTGTTGTATCATATACCGTCCAGGTGTTTCCTTTCAGTCTTACAAAACCATTATAGGTTGTAATCCATTTAACATTGTTGCTGTCTACAAGAATAGCCAATACTGAATTACTTGGCAGCCCTGAGTTACTCGTTGTGTAATGCACCCATTGCGGCTGGGCACCAAGAACAAAAGCGAACATTAATATTATTATAGTGTATATTATTTTCATTTTTAATTATTCCTATTCATTTCATTA
>JBMOHR010000217.1:0-4967 GCA_049317745.1 Ignavibacteria bacterium | reverse complement strand
AAGACGGCTTGCAAGTAGTGAAAAAGTTAATTAATAGTTTTACAAAGTTACAACATTTTTATGGTTAAGTCAACAACTCTGCAGCTGTATCCCCATTCATTATCGTACCATCCGATAACTTTTACGAGACTGCCAAATGCCATTGTTGAGAGAGCATCAAAGATACAGGAATGGTCGTTTCCGACGATATCCGAAGAAACTATAGGGTCTTCTGTGTACTCGAGAATTCCCTTTAAGTTTGTTTCTGCTGCTTTTTTCATAGCTGCATTGACTTCTTCTTTAGTGACATCTTTTTTCAGTATGACAGTAAAGTCAGTGATTGAGCCATCAGGTGTAGGAACTCTGAGCGAGAATCCGTCGAGTTTGCCTTTAAGGTGCGGTAATACTTTACCGACTGCTTTTGCAGCACCAGTTGTTGTAGGGATAATGTTAACTGCACCAGCTCTTGCGCGTCTTAAGTCTTTATGAGGCTGGTCGAGCATAACCTGATCGTTTGTGTATGAATGGATTGTGTTCATAAATCCTTTTTCGATACCAAAGTTTTCATCAAGAACCTTTACCATAGGAGCGAGACAGTTAGTTGTGCATGATGCATTTGAAACAATCTTATGCTCAGGCTTTAAGACCTCACTGTTAACACCAAGAACGATAATTGCGTCCAGGTCATCTTTTGGAGGTGCAGTAAGTATAACTTTCTTTGCTCCTGCTGCGAGGTGCAGAGCAAGTTTATCTTTACTTGAAAAAGCGCCTGTAGATTCTATAACTAAATCAACACCTTTTTTACCCCATTCAAGTTTTGAAGGGTCTTTTTCAGCTGTTATTAAAATTTCTTTACCATTAAGGGTGAAGCCTTTTTCCGTTGGTACCAAAACACCAGGGAACTTGCCATGAACTGAATCATATTTTAACAAATGTGTTAAAGTTTTGTTATCAGTTAAGTCGTTTATCGCAATCACATCAAAGCCACCTTTTTCCATCATTCTTCTGAAAACCAGGCGTCCGATTCTACCAAAACCATTAATACCAATTTTTAATGACATTTTACCTCCAATTTATTAAATTTATTAAATTTTGTATGATTTTTAATCAAAATACTCAAAAAACTAACAAAATTCAAATTAAAAAATAAACTTATCTTAAATTGATTTTGCCAATCGATTTCCGTATATTTGTCAATTGTAAAAATACGGAAATAATAAAAATTTAACGAAGATTTAATCATGGCGAATACATCAGATTTAAAAAACGGGGTTATCATAAATTTTAACAACGATTTACATCAAATACTACAGGTAGAGCACAGAACGCCGGGAAAAGGCGGTGCATTTTTTCAGGTAAAGATGAGGCACCTAAAGAACGGCAAAATGATAGAGAACAGATTCCGTTCAGGCGAAGAAATCATTATAGAAAGATTAGAACAAAAAGTATATCAGTTTCTATATAAAGACGTAACGGGTTATTATTTTATGGAAAACGAGACATTTGAACAGACTAGTCTATCAGAAGAGTTAGTAGGCGATCAGGGTGAATTTTTGAAGCCTGGTCAGGAAGTACAGATTGTTTTCCATAACGGGGATGCATTATCCCTTGTTATGCCACCGCATATAACATTGGAGGTTATATCAGCACCGCCTGCAGTGAAAGGGAATACATCCACGAATGCAACAAAAATTGTTACACTGGAATCAGGAGTAGAAGTTAATGTACCTTTATTCATAGATGAAGGGGAATTAATAAAAATAGATATAAGAACCAGGGAATACATAGAAAGAGTAAAAAGATAAAATTTTAATTAAATTAAACATAATAAATGAAAATGGACCTTAAATACTTACAAAAAGTTATAAAAATGCTGGATTCCAGCGAACTTGCAGAAATAGAGATTGAAGAAGAAGGAACTAAGTTAAGACTTTCAAAACCACGTCCGAAAGTGTTTTCAGGAATGGCACAGATGGTTGCACAGCCACTGGCAGCACCTTTACAGCAATCAGCACCTGCAGTAACGGTAAGCACAGAAAAGACGGAAGAAAAACTGGGTGAAAATCTTTACGAAGTAAGGTCTCCGATGGTAGGGACATTCTACAGAACACCATCACCGGATGCAGACCCATACGTAAAGCCCGGTGACAGTGTAAAAACAGGAGATGTAATCTGCATAATCGAAGCAATGAAATTAATGAATGAAATTGAATCGGAAGTATCCGGTAAAGTTGTAAAATTATTAGTAGAAAACGGAACAGCAGTGGAATATGATCAGCCGTTGATGTTAATCGAGAAGGACTAATTTAATAACATTTTAAAAGGAAGAGTATATGTTTAATAAAATATTAATTGCAAACAGAGGTGAGATTGCGTTAAGGATAATCAGGACTTGTAAAGAGCTCGGAATCAAAACTGTTGCAGTATATTCAACAGCAGACAAGAATTCACTGCACGTAAGGTTTGCAGATGAAGCAGTTTGTATAGGACCACCACAGGCATCACAAAGTTATTTAAGCATACCAAAAATTATTTCGGCTGCAGAGATTACTAATGCCGATGCAATTCATCCTGGTTATGGTTTTCTGGCAGAGAATGCGGAATTTGCAGAAATATGTGCAGATTCCAATATAGTCTTTATAGGACCAACACCTGAAATGATAATGAAGATGGGTGATAAGTCTGTTGCAAAAGAATTAATGAAAGCAGCAGGAGTACCTCTTGTTCCAGGTAGCGACGGTAAATTTACAGATTATGAAACAGCAGCAGAAGCAGCCGATAAAGTCGGTTACCCTATTATGCTGAAAGCATCAGCAGGCGGCGGTGGTAAAGGAATGAGAATCGTCCGTGAAGCCAGTCATCTTGAACAGGCATTAAGCGTGGCAAAGAGTGAGGCAATGGCGGCATTCGGTGACGACAGTATGTACATTGAGAAACTTGTTGAAAATCCGAGACACGTAGAATTTCAGATAATGGGTGATAAATACGGCAACATAGTTCACGTAGGCGAAAGAGACTGTACGATACAAAGAAGACACCAGAAGTTACTCGAAGAATCACCTTCACCGATACTAAGCGAAGAATTAAGAGAAAGAATGGCTGATGCAGCGATTAAAGCAGCACAGACCGTAAATTATGAAAGTCTTGGTACGGTAGAATTTCTTGTTGACAAAAACAAAGACTTCTACTTTATGGAAATGAACACACGTATTCAGGTAGAGCATCCGATAACGGAAGCTGTTTCAGGATTAGACCTTGTCAAAGAACAAATAAAGATTGCAGCTGGTGAAAAAATAACCAAGAAGAAGCAAAAACTATTCGGACATTCGATTGAAGTCAGGATAAATGCAGAAGACCCAGATAAGAATTTTCAGTCGTCTCCGGGATTAATAACAGCATTCAATGCTCCGGGTGGCCATGGCATCAGGATAGACACGCACTGTTATTCAGGTTACTTAATACCTGCGTATTATGATTCAATGATAGGAAAGCTTATTGTACTTGCAAACACGAGAGAAGAAGCGATTACAAGGATGTTAAGAGCGCTTGATGAATTTATAATTGAAGGTGTAAAGACAACAACGCCTCTTTTCAGGAAGATATTAACTGACAAGAATTTCGTTGCTAATGATTATGACACTAACTTCCTCGAAAAGAGAGAAGAAATAGAAGTTTAACGTATATACAATTATGTTTAGAAGGATTTTACTAATAATACTTTTAAGTCTTTCGGTACTTGGATATTCACAGAATAAAAAGACCGATTCACTTAACACAAAGAAGGCCGCGGGTGATACATCTAAGATAAATACTGTTCAGATTGATACGTCAAAGATAATCAATCAAATAGATACCACAACCAAGACAGTAATAGAAACAGATTCTTTGATTAATGCAACCGAGAAAGAAAGTGTAAGGTTTACGAATACAACATTATTCGTGTACATTTTGTTATCAATTGCAGGAGCATTTTTCTTCTTCTTTTTGTTTGTGAAGACATTATTCAAGACATTTCACAAAACGAAATCAACAAGGCAGTCTTTACTGCTGAGTTGGAATTTGTTCTTTATTGTAACTGTTATATGGATATTTATAGTATGGGGTATCATGGCAGGGTTATGGTCGTCTGCTCCATTTATGACAGTATTAATTTTCCTGTTCATAGTTAGTTTAATTATGAGCATAATAGCATTAAAAAGTAAATAAATATAAATAATGAATAATACATATTATGCACTAGTACTAGGGGCATCGAGCGGTTTCGGAAAAGAAATAGCTTTGACACTTGCTAAAGATGGAGTGAACATCATAGGTGTGCACCTTGACAGAGCGACAACAATGCCTGACGTTGAGAAAGAGATTGAAGAAATAAAATCTTATGGAGTTGATGCGCATTTTTACAACATAAATGCTGCGGACATTCACAAACGTGAATATGTTTTAAATGAAGTTTTAGAGATATTTAAAAACAAAGAAAATCCAACTATTAAAGTCATAGTACATTCTCTTGCTTTCGGAACATTAAGAAAATTTGTATCAGAAGACGGCAATGACCAGATAAACATGAAACAGATGGAAATGACTGTAGACGTAATGGCACACAGTCTGGTTTACTGGACACAGGATGTTTTAAAAAGAGATTTAATGAAACCGGGCGGGAAGATATATGCAATGACATCTTCAGGCGGTTCGAGAGTAATTGAGTTTTACGGAGCAGTTTCAGCGGCAAAAGCATGCCTTGAATCTCACGTACGTCAGTTAGCACTTGAACTCGGACAGAGAGAAATAGCTGTTAATGCTTTACTGGCTGGTGTTACGGATACTCCTGCTTTAAGAAAAATTCCAAAGAATGACGAACTTATCAAGATGGCATTAATGAGAAACCCACAGGGCAAACTTACGTTACCTAAGGATATCGCGAATTTCATACTGGACAATTACAAACGCAATTCACACTGGATGACAGGATGTATAGTCCACATCGACGG
>JBMOHR010000216.1:0-4981 GCA_049317745.1 Ignavibacteria bacterium | reverse complement strand
CGGGACCTGCGATGTATCCGAAGAGTTTACGCAGGAACGGGTTTGCTTTAGGGATGAGTTCGGCGGCTTCCTGACGGTTGAAAGATTCCAGAGTCGGGTCGTGGAGGCGTGCGGCGAACATACCGTATGCAATAGTCTGAGCGTAAACATCGGCAAAACCTTTTGGGGTGATGTCGTGAATAAGAATTTGTTTAAAGGCAGTCATCTGGTCTTTGAGTGTGCTGTCTTCCTGATTGTCTTCGTCGGAAGTGAGAGCTTTCTCAATTACGTCCGAAAGCAGTCGTGCTTTGCCAGCCATCATTTCGGCAAGCTTCTTCGGGCTTTTAATCGTCTGACCGACGTAGTTGCAAAAGTCCTGTATTAAAAGAGTAAAGACCGAATAGTTTTCGGGTTCGGGTATAATTTTACCGTTTTCAAGTTTTGCAATATTCACTGATGTAAGAAATTTCCCATCCTCATAGAAATGAAAATCCAGATAGTCTGTGAAGATTATATTGCTGAGCGATTCTTTGTAGCGGTCGAACTGTTCTTTGTTGCCTGTTTTCTTTTCGCCATCAAGGTCTGAGTCGCCGACATCTTTCGCTTCGATGAAACCGACGGGAATATCTTTCCAGGTGATGATGTAATCGGGTGCACCGCAGGATTGGCGTTTAGGCTCGTTAGTGGCGCGCATTGCGGGAACTATACTTTCGATAAGCTGCTGAAGATCGCCGCGGAAAGTGTGCTCGGTGGAGTTTCCGAGTTTGTAGCGTTTGGTGATGCTATCGATGTATTGTTGTATGGTCATTAGTATTATATGTTTTTAATAGAACTTTCTGGATTCCATCCACCGTGGCGGATTGAATGACAAAAAACAAGAACCTTTAAAGCAAATGACTAAATTGGGAAAAATGAGACAGAAAAAATCTCACATTGTTCTATTCCTATTCTCAAATTACGGAAAATAGATTTTGATTGCAATTAAAATAAAAAACTGAAGAGCAGTAGCAGTTGCAGGAGCAGTGGCAAAAAGATGAGAAGAGATTTTCACCATCCGCCGCGGCGGACACAGAGCACACAGAGCTTTTTCAGGTAAAAAGATAAAGAGCAGGAGCAGTGGCAGGAGCAGTTGTAAAAAGAAGAGAGAAGAAAAATGATGAAGAAAAGAACAGTTTGGAATTGAGGAAATAATTAAAATGATAAAGTGAGAGATTGAGTTTTCATACACTCAGTTTATCGTTTTTATTAATAATAATATTTCTTAGATTTCTTGCAGGGTATAGAGTTAAAGGGGAAATGGGTCAGATGTTCTTTAATATCAATTGATTTGTTTCTGTTCAACAGGCTTGAGTGGTTTATGCTGTTCAGTCCTACATTACAAATCTGAATTATCACGTTTACTTGAATCATTTAATTATATTATTTATAAATATTATTAATTCACATTATGAAAAAACTAAATTTGTTTAAGAGTGTCTCTTTACTGCAGTCTTTGATTGCCATACTGTTACTCCTGACGATTGGTACAGGAAATGTTTTATCCCAAAGTCACAGCGATAATACACTTATTTTAAAGTTTAAATCAGGCTCGCAGATTCTTAGTCTTGCAAGGAAACTTTCTCCTGCTGATATTTTTGGTGTGTACAAGACGGGCAAAGGCAGCAGCAGTGAGAATATAGCACTCGACAGGTTTCTGAGCGATAACTATATTAGTTCAATCAAAGCAGTCAAGCCTGATGCAACTCTCAAAGCATTGCCTGGCGGTATTGAAAGGATTTTCATTGCAGGTATAGACGATAAATTTCTTTTGCAGAAAGCTTATGATAATTTATCAAAGAGCAATGTTTTCGAATATGTGGAATATGATTTTATCGGTTACGGAGCAGGAAAAAAAACAGAGGAGAGTAATTTTTTGCCGAACGACCCTGCCTTTATCAGTCAATGGGGTTTGAAAAATACGGGACAAACTATAGGTGGTTTTGCAGGAACAGCGGGCGGAGACATCAATGCAGTAAATGCGTGGGATGTAACAACCGGCACTAACCTGATTGTTTCAGTTCTGGATACAGGGATTCCTTTAGACCATCCTGAATTCAGCGGAAGACTTCTACAGGGAGTTGATTATGTGAATGGAGATAGTACTCCAACAGATGACCATGGACACGGCACAAATGTAGCAAGCATAATGGCTGCAAAGGGAAACAATGGAAGTCTGATGGCGGGCGTAAACTGGAACTGCAGGCTTATACCCATAAAGATACTTAATGCAAATAACTCAGGACAATATACATGGTGGGTGTCGGGAATAACTTATGCAGTGGATCACGGCGCAAAGGTTCTGAATATGAGTGTTGGCGGAAGCTCTTACAGTCAGGCACTGGCTGATGCAGTTACTTATGCTTATGCTAACGGAAGAATAGTAGTGGTTTGCATGATGAATAATAACAATAACATTCCTTATTATCCTGCCGCTTTTAATAATGTAATTGCAATTGGTGCAATTAACAACCGTATGGAAAGAGCAGTGCCTTTCTGCTGGGGAGGCGGAAGCAGTTATGGTTCCCATATTTCTTTTACAGCACCCGGAGAATTGATACTCGGTCTTGATTACAATAATCCTGCAACAACAAGCAGCTGGTGCGGAACATCACAGGCAACACCTCTGGCAGCAGGGGTTGTTTCTTTGCTGCTGAGCAAGAACAGTACGTTGACATTTGCACAGATATACAATGCACTGAAAGTTTCCGCACGTGACCAGGTGGGTCCGGCGAGCGAAGACACACCGGGATTTGATAATTATTTCGGATGGGGGCTTATCGATGCAAGAGGCGCTTTGAATCAGATAGTTGGAATTTCTAATATTTCGGAGATTGTTCCTGATAATTTCAGTCTGTCACAGAACTACCCTAATCCGTTTAATCCTGTGACAAACATAAATTTTTCAGTGCCGAAAGTATCGCTTGTGAAAATTACCGTGGTTGATATTACAGGAAAAGAAGTTGCAATATTAGTTGATGGGAATATGCAGCCGGGCACATACAAGGCTGACTGGAATGCATCTTCATACTCAAGCGGAATATATTTCTATAAGATGGTTTCGGAAAGTTTCTCGGAGACTAAAAAGATGATGCTGATAAAGTGAGAGCAGTGACAAAGTGATGAAGTAACAAAGTGATGAAGTAACAAAGTGATGAAGTAAAGAAGGGATGGAACGCGGATTTCCACAGATAGGACGGATAAGAGCGGATTTTTTCTTAGGCAAAGAGATTTAGAGCAGGAGTAGGAGCAGTGAGAAATTCAGACTGCACTCTTTTACATTTATTTTATGTGAGAAAAAAGATATTATTGACACAAATAAATTATAAGAATGAGTAAAAAACTTGAGAATAAATTTGAAGAGTTAGGGATAGACAAGACCAAGAAACATATTTTTATTTGCTGTGACCCGCAGGATGATAAATGCGTTAAACGTGAGGAAGGTCAGAAGTCGTGGAAGTACCTGAAGAAGAGACTTGCCGAACTTGACCTCGTGGGCAAAGGCGGAGTGCAGAGGACTAAGGCAGATTGTTTCAGGATTTGTGCGAAGGGTCCGCTTGCGGTGGTGTATCCGGAAGGTGTGTGGTATCATTCATGCACACCAAAAGCGCTTGAGGAGATTATTCAGAAGCATATCATTGGCGGGAAGCCGGTGAAGGAGTATATGATTTAAGAGCAATTTAAAGTGCAAAGTGTAAAGTTACAGTTTAAATTTTAAAATTGAGAAAGAGAATGGCACACTGAATAAAATGATTAGAGCTGATTATCACTGATTGTTTTTTAGGCAAAAAGATTTAAGAACGGTGATGTAGTGACAAAGTGATGAGGTGATGAAGTGAGAGGCTATTGTTTTAAAGTGAGTACCCAGGATTTGTATTCGGAGTCGATGGTTGAGATTTTTGAACTGAGGATTTCCTCGGCGAATGAGATTCCGGTGCTGTCCGTGGAAAAGTTATCCCTGAACATTTTGTAATACTTTTTCAGCAGTCCTTTTTCCTGAAGATACATACAGAAATATCTTGCCTGAGAATAGTTTAATGCGCTTTCATCATTGTAGAATGTTTCGTCGTCTGTGCTCATCAGTGTTTTGAGCGATGTGTATTCGTTGTTCTTTATTGCTTTTACGAGTGCGGGCAGACGCCAGTTTACGTGTCCTTTGATTTCGTTATCCTGAAAAGAACATCTTTCGTAAAGTGAACCGAGTCCTTCGTTAAACCAGGAAGGCAGGTCGGGAAAGTCGTACCTGACGAGCGAATGCGTGAGTTCGTGTACAAGCGTTCCTGAGCCGGTCTTTATATTCATCAGCATTGCCTTCTTAGACGGTTTGTAATAACCGTATGGTGAAAGGTCGTCGTTGTCGCCGTAGAGTTTATCAGCCCAGAACCTGTATGAGGCATCATCTCCAAAAAGAAATACCGTTACGAGTTCTGTCGGCTTTTCGATAAAGTAGTCGTTGTAAAAACATTTCAAAGCAGTGCCTATGGTGTTTTCCGAAAGACTTCTGGTTTCAGAAAGGCTGAGGTTGCTTACTACAAGAAAATACCCTGACTTTACAAAGCAGAAATCCTCCGATAATGCTGCCTTTAGAGATGTCTGCACGGAATCACAATCGAAATAGCACGTATCCTTTGATGTCGCTGCAACCTGTTTCATATTATCTTCCCTTTTTGTTCCGCAGAACAGAAAGATTACAGACAAGGAAAGTCCCAGAACAATATTTATTCTTTTAACTGTCAATTATTTTTAAGTATATAGAATTTAAGAAATGAAACGGAATAAAAAGAGGATGTAATGAGTGTATATTCAGAACTGTAATTTTACTTAATAACTTTCTTTTCGAACAAAACTGTCCTGTAATGGTATCCGTATATCGAATACGTTATTGCCTCACTTATTAAACCCGGCTTCCTGAATATTGTCCAGAAAAATAATTTCCAGAAATGATATTTCCCTTTCCCGAGTATTC
>JBMOHR010000215.1:0-4993 GCA_049317745.1 Ignavibacteria bacterium | reverse complement strand
AGGCTTTTTGAATCGGCAAAAGACGGAATAATTATTCTCGATGCCGAAACAGGAATGATTGTTGACATTAATCCGTTCTTACTTGAAATGCTTGGCTATACGCACGAAGCTTTCCTGAAAAAGTTTATCTGGGAAATAGGATTTTTCAGGAATATTGTAGCCAATAAAGACAACTTTCTGGAACTACAGCAAAAAGAATATATCCGCTACGATAATCTGCCGCTGGAAACTTCCGACGGGCAGCAGGTACACGTTGAATTCGTCAGCAATGTTTATCTTGTGCACGGAAAAAAAGTTATTCAATGTAACATACGCGACATTTCAGACCGTTACCTTGCAGAGAAAGAGAGGGAACAGGAACAATCCCTTAGTAAAACCATTATTGACAGTATCCCGGGTACATTCTATTTGCTCGACGAAAACGGACTATACCTGCGTTGGAACGCATATCAGCGCGATGAGATAGTCGGCAAGCCGGAAGACCTTGTTGCGAAGACAAACGCTGCAGATACAATCCATCCGGACGACCGTGAGTTTGTCCAATCAAAAATAGTAAACGTATTAACAAATGGTGTAGATGAGAATGTGGAAAGCCGTGTTCTTTTACGCGGTGGACCGGAATTCAGATGGCTTTTGATGACTGGCAGAAGATTAATGATTAATGGTAGACCGTGTCTGGTGGGCATCGGTATCGATATCACCGAGCGAAAAATAGCAGAGGAAGCACAGAGAAAAAGCGAAGCTAATTTCAGGGCGGTTGCTGAATTAACTCCGATGGCAATCTATGCTTCAAGCGGAAGCGATCAAAAAGCAGTCTTCATAAACGAGACTTTTTATAATATGTTCGGCTTTTCGATGATTGATGTTCCAACAGTCGGGCATTGGTGGATAAAAGCGTTTCCGGATGAAAAATACCGCCAAAAAGTTATGGATCAATGGGTATATAACATCGAACAAGCAAATAAAAACAACACGGATGTTGCGAAATTGGAATGCGTTTGTACCTGCAAAGATGGTTCAGAGAAAATTATCGTATGGACAGGCAAAACAATCGGTGATGAATTCTGGGCGTTTGGATATGATTATACACAGCACAAACAGGCGGAAGAAGAAATCCACAAGTTAAATACAGAGCTTGAACGGCGAGTGGTTGAGCGCACCGCAGAACTTGAAAGGGCAAACAAAGAACTTGAATCTTTTTCCTATTCTATTTCACACGATTTACGTGCTCCGCTCAGGCATATAAGCGGTTTTGCAGAACTACTGATCGATCAGAATTCTCCTCACCTTAATGAAGCAGGGGTAAGATATCTTCACATAATTTCAAAGGCATCCGTTGATATGGGTAATCTTATAGATTCACTATTAATATTTTCGAGATTAAGCAGAGCCGAAGTGAAACAAACAAATATTAATTCAAGAAATTTAGTAAACCGTGTAATTGATACTTTTAATGATGAAATATCCGCCAGAGATGTAGAAATAAATATATCAGAACTTCCGGATATAAATGGTGACACAATCTTAATCAATCAGGTTTGGGTTAATCTTATTTCAAACGCAGTAAAATACACTCGAAATAAAGAAAAGGCCGTGATTGAAATCGGAGGAAAAACCGAAAACGGAGGTACGGTTTTTTATATAAAAGATAACGGGGCGGGATTTAATATGAAATATGCCGATAAGCTGTTCGGAGTTTTCCAGCGGCTTCATAAGGAAAAGGAGTTTGAAGGAATCGGAATCGGGCTTGCAAATGTGAGCAGAATAGTTACACGTCATAAGGGAAAATGCTGGGCCGAAAGTGAAGTCGGAAAGGGTGCTGCATTTTTCTTTAGTATTCCGGATAATTAATCAATATTAATCTTAAATAAAATTATTATGAATACAGAAATTAAAAGAATCCTTATAGTGGACGACGACCCAAATGATGTCGAGCTTACTATTAAGGCGCTTACCAAAAATAATCTTGCTAATGAAATTGATGTTGCAGAAGACGGTGAAGAGGCATTAGACTATCTTTATAAACGCGGCAAATATATTAAGCGCGAAAATGTTTTTCCCGCTGTTATTATTATGGATATTAAAATGCCAAAGGTGAATGGAATTGAGGTGCTTAAACACATCCGCTCAAATCCTGATTTTAATTTAATTCCGGTTATAATGTTAACATCATCAGCCGAAGAAAAAGACCTTATCGAAAGCTATAAACTTAGGGCTAATGCTTACGTTGTTAAGCCTGTAGATATTGCGCAGTTTATGGAAGCAATAAAAGTTTTAGGTCAATTCTGGGCTCTTATAAATAAACCACCGCCCATTATTATTTAAATTAAAAATCATTATCTATGAATAATAGTATAAATATATTACATCTCGAGGATTCTGTTTACGATTCCGAATTAATACTCTCAGTCATTAATAAGGGAGGAATCGTTTGTGATTATTTTTTGACAGAACATGAAAAAGACTATATTGAAATATTGGAAACCGAAAATATTGATATCATATTATGCGATTATGTCTTTCCGGAATATAATGGCATCGAAGCATTAAAGGTCGCCAGAGAAAAATATTCACATATACCTTTTATATTCGTTTCGGGAACAATTGGCGAAGATACCGCAATTGAAGCTATGCTAAACGGGGCAACCGATTACGTTCTTAAAAATAAACTTGAACGCCTGGTTCCGTCAATAAACAGAGCCATACGTGAACGCGAGATTCAGCGTAAGCATAAAATTGCAGAAGGATATTTAAAGGAAATTGTTTCTAAAAATCCTATGTCTATTCAGATTGTCGATAAGAATGGTTATACACTTAGTGTAAATGACGCTCACACAAAATTGTTTGGCTCAGTACCGCCGCCTGACTTTAGTATTTTTAGCGACTCTCAACTGGAAAAGCAGGGGTTTAAAGATTTATTTGAACGTGTTAGAAAAGGTGAAGTCGTTCATTTCCCCGACACGTATTTCAATGCCCGCGACTACAATCCTGATTTACCCGATGTACCTGTTTGGGTGAGGGGCGTAATATTTCCCTTAACGGATAGCGATGGTATTCCGGATAGGTTCGTCCTGATGCAGGACAACATCACCGAAAGTAAAAAGGCGGAAGAAGAATTGAAATCGTCACAGCAAATTATTGAGGGAATCCTCAATACGATACCTGTGAGAATATTCTGGAAAGACCTGCAACTAAATTATTTGGGATGTAATAAGGTGTTTGCAAATGATGCCGGATTTTCAGACCCAAAGGATATTATTGGTAAAAACGATTTCCAAATGGGGTGGAAGGAACAGGCGGAGTTATATCAAACAGATGACCGCATAGTTATTGACAGCGGTTGCGCAAAATCAAACATTGAAGAAACACAAACAACTCCCGAAGGCAAGACTATTTCTCTGCTAACGAGTAAGATACCATTGCGAAATTCTAAAGAAGAGGTTATTGGCATACTTGGAATATATCTGGATATTACGGATAGGAAAATGGCTGAAGTAATACTGAAAGAATCCGAACTTAAATACAGAAACTTAATTGAAACGATGCCCGAAGGATTTTACCGTACAACACCTGATGGTTATTTTGTTGAAGTGAATCCTGCAATCGTAAAAATGCTAGGCTATGACAGCAAGAAAGAATTAATGAAAATAAACATTCCTGAAACATTATATTTCAATAAAGATGACAGAGACAATAGAGGCGGTGACAACTCTGAATTGATTCCCGAAACTGAAATATACAGACTAAAAAGAAAAGACGGTTCCGAAATATGGGTTGAAGACCATTCTCGATACATTAAAGACGATTCGGGTAATGTACTTTTCCACGAAGGGATTATGAGGAATGTAACAGAATCTTTGCGTGCACATAATGCAATATTGGAAGCAAAAGAAAAAGCCGAAGAAGCAAATATGATGAAATCAAGTTTCCTCGCTAATATGAGCCACGAAATCAGGACTCCGCTGCACGGTATTCTCGGCTTTTCAGAATTACTTAGAGACGAACTTAAAGACCCTGTTCTGATTAAATATACTGATACTATTAATAGAAGCGGAAACAGACTGCTCGAAACACTCGACCTGATTTTGACCTTTGCAAAACTCGATGCCGAAAGACAGGATACAAATTATTCGAACGTTAACATTGAATTCGCCGTTGAAGAAGCAATTCTGACATACAGTGCTATGGCAGCCAGGAAAAACCTCTTTCTTAAATCTATTATTAAAGTGAAAGACCTCACCACTAAATCTGATGAAAGATTTATCAGACATATAATGAACAACCTTGTGAACAACGCTGTTAAGTATACTGACAAAGGTGGAATCACAGTCGAATTATCTAAGGAAAATAACAACGTCGTAATCAAAGTTATTGACACAGGCATCGGAATCGCTAAAGATAAACAGGAAATGATATTTGAAAAATTCAGACAGGAAAGCGAAGGATACAGCAGAAGCTTTGAAGGGACAGGACTTGGTTTATCAATCGCAAAACAATTTGTCGAACTGATGAAAGGAAAAATTTCCGTGAACAGCGAACAAGGCAAAGGCTCTGTCTTTACTGTTGTACTGCCTTATGAAAAATTTTCCAAATCAATTAATAATTGTATCGAAAAGAAAGAGAAAGAAATATACAAACCCGAAACTATTTCTGAAAGCAAATCAAAAATATCCATCCTTATCGTTGAAGATGATGCCGATAACAGAAGTTATTTTGAAAACATATTATCTGAGTATAATATTCAATCTGCTGCCGACGGACTTTCTGCTATCCAATCCGCAAAAGAAAATACTTTTGATATAATTTTAATGGATATAAACCTTGGCAAAGGAATAGATGGTAATGACGTTGCAAAGGAAATCAGAAAAATGAAGAAATATAAATCGACACCCATTATAGCAATAACAGCTTATGTTCTGAAGGGCGACAAAGAAGATTCCTTAAAAGCCGGATGCAGTCATTACCTCGGAAAACCTTTTGTGAAAAATGAACT
>JBMOHR010000214.1:0-5027 GCA_049317745.1 Ignavibacteria bacterium | reverse complement strand
GTTTTCAATCGCGTAACCTCTTTCCTGTAAGGTTTAAGAAAAGTTCTTCGAGTGTCGGTTTCTGAATCGTAACATTCTGCACGTTTACGTTTGCATTTTCAAGAGCGCCGAAGAATGAGGATAGTTTTGCTTCTTTATTCAATCGCAATTCATACCTTTCGGTATTATCAATAATCTCACCGTATGACTTAAATATGTTTACGTTAGAGGCTGTTACATCATTCTTCGTTATATAAATGTGCTCGCTCGTCGGAAGTATCTGAAGCAATTCGTCAGGAGTACCCAGTGCAATAATCTTTCCTGAGTCAATAATACCAACACGGTTACAAAGTCTTTCTGCCTCTTCCATATAATGTGTAGTATAAACTATAGTAAGTCCGTCCGCGTTCAGCTTCTCAAGAAAGTCAAAGATTGCATTCCTCGATTGCGGGTCAACACCTACTGTAGGCTCGTCGCAGAGTAGTACCTTTGGTTTATGAAGCAATGCAGTAATAAGATTAAGCCTTCTTTTCATCCCACCTGAAAAGTTTCTGACTTCCTCTTTTCTTCTTTCATAAAGTCCCACAGCATTAAGGTAGGAGTTTATTTCCTCTTCTAATTCTGCTTTTGGTAAGTCATAAAGCGAGCCGAATATTCTGAGGTTTTCAACGGCAGACAGTTCATCGTACAAAGCGATTGACTGAGGAACAAAACCAATTTCCTTACGGAAGTTAAGTTTTGTTGTGTTTACTTCTTCGCCGTTGATAAATATGCTGCCCGAATCCGCAGACAGATACCCTATAAGCAAGTTCATTGTGGTCGATTTGCCTGCACCGTTTGGTCCGAGCAATCCGAAGAACTCTCCCTTATTAATCTCCAGACTTACTTCGTCAAGCGCTTTTACAGTGCTGAAAGATTTATTAACGTTTTCCAGTTTTATCATGGTGTTATAAAAATAAACCCGGTGTATTAAACACAGGGTTAAAAAGAAATTTCTTTATATACGAACTTTTATATACAATGTTCTAATTTATTGCCTGTATTGCTGATGCTCTCTTCGGAGTAAATATTAATCTCCCCTGAGGCAGTAAGGCAGGCGGAGAAAGTATACTGGTCATGTTAAACGAAATGGTTTCCCATCTTTTCAAACCTGACGATGAAACAGATGCTGCTCTAATTCCAAAAGGACTGCCAAGATAATACACGTTGTCAGCATCATCAAGAAGTACTGCTTCCGGGCTGCTTAAGTCAGAAAACGCCTGTGTGCGCCATAATTCTGTACCTGAAGTATCGTAAGAAATAATGTATGCCCCTGAAGAAACTACAATCCTATTCTTGCTTGTAATAACGGGGGTAGTATAATTATTCATATTCTGTTTAGTCCATTTTAACTGTCCTGACTGATTCAGACAGTAAAGTTTATTCTCGGCATAAACATTGAAATAAATATTTCCAAAACCGTCTATCACTATTCCCTTATTATCATTACTGACATTATATTGCCAGATCACATTTCCTGTCTTACCAATTTTTACTACATTCGCTGAACCTGAGACAGTATAGATATTGTCATCTCTGTCGAGAGAAAGTATATTCTGATTGTACGAACCTGTAACTGCTGTATTAAACCATTTAACGATACCATCGGGAGAAACTGCAGTCAGGCCGCCATTTCTGAATATATAAACAGTGCCGTCTTTACCTACTGCTGGTTTAGAAACCCTTGCAGAATCAACACTCCATAAACGATTTCCCGATGAATCGAGACAATAAAGTTTGTCCTGCAAACGCGGCCGATATGCAACAACATAAAGTTTAGTCTCGTCCGGGTTCAGACTTATTCCTGCATAATTATTCTGCATTAGACTATCCTTTGACCAGACAACATTTCCATCGGGTGAAAACTTATACAGGGTTCCAAGTTGTCCGAACTGATGCAGGTAATATATGAACCCTCTTGAATCTACACAGAATTCACTTCCGTCACTGTAATTTCCGATTGGGAATGAAAAAGACCAGTCACCCGAACCGTTTAAAACAGGGTTCATTACTGCATTCAATGCATAAGGGCTTGATGTGTTTCTTGCGTTGTAGCCGGGCATAGGCCAGATTGGCGCTGCTGACTGTTGAGGATTTACAGGGTTTGAAGACTCTGTACAGCCATAGACAACCAGAGATAATAAAACTGTAATAAGTAAATTCCTCATTCGGGTTTAGAATTATTTAAAAACACCTTCCTGCAAAACAGGAAGGTGTAATGTAAAAGATTATTATTCCATCGATTCCAGATAACGCTCGGAATCTATCGCTGCCATACAGCCTGTACCTGCTGCTGTTATTGC
Organism: Ignavibacteria bacterium; assembly: GCA_049317745.1. Taxonomy (GTDB): domain Bacteria; phylum Bacteroidota; class Ignavibacteria; order Tepidaquicellales; family Tepidaquicellaceae; genus CAIKZJ01. The sequence goes on along the minus strand of JBMOHR010000214.1, from coordinate 2,706 downwards.
CTGACGGTAAACACTGTCCTGTGCATCGCCGCAGGCAAAGACACCTTCTACCTTTGTCTTCGTTGATGACTTTTCTGTTTCAAGGTATCCGACATCATTCATATCAAGTATGCCGTTAAAGATTTGTGTGTTCGGCTGATGTCCGATTGCGATAAATACACCTTCGCATTCGTGCAATACTGTTTCGCCTGTCTTGACATTTTTAAGCTTAATACCTGTAACTGCTTTTCTGGCACCTTCTTCTGTGCCAACAACTTCTTCTATGACGGAATTAAGTGCAAACTTTATTTTCGGATTCGCCTGTGTACGTTCCACCATTATTTTAGAACCTCTGAATTCTTCTCTTCTGTGAATCAGTAAAACTTCCGATGCGTGTCTTGTTAAATAATTTGCTTCCTCCAGAGCAGTATCACCTCCGCCCACTACAACTACTTTCTGGTTTCTGAAGAAGAAACCGTCGCAGGTTGCACAGGCAGAGACTCCCGAGCCCATAAACTTCTTTTCGGATTCTATGCCAAGATACTTTGCAGATGCGCCCGTTGCAATAATTACTGTATCCGCTGTATATTCAGTACCATCGTCCGACCATACTTTATGTGGCTTTGACGAAAAGTCAACCTTCGTAATTGTTTTGAAATAAGATGTTGTTCCGAAACGCTGTGCCTGTTTCCTCATAATATCCATCAGCACAGGTCCTGCAATTCCATTTTCAAAACCCGGATAGTTTTCAATATCGGTTGTGATCATAAGTTGTCCGCCCGGCTGTGAGCCTTCGAATATAACCGGGGACAGGTTTGCTCTTGCAGAATATATCGCAGCAGTTAATCCCGCAGGTCCTGTTCCGATAATAATAACTTTGTGTTGTCCTCTTTGTTCAGACATTTTATACTTTCCTTTCTGTATTATTATAATTTTTAATTATTCGTTTTCTTTAATCTTTTTCTGTATCAGTGTATTGTTTGGACTTAATTCGAATGCCTTCTTCCAGAAGTAAACTGCCTTCTTTACATTTTTAAGTGCAAAATGTGAATCACCCAGATGGTCGAGTAAAACTGCATTCGAACCGTTTATTGAAACTGCACGCTCGATGTACTCAAGCGCTGATTTATAGTCCTTCATCATATAGAATATCCAACCGAAAGTATCCAGGTACGAAGGATTGCCGGGCTCTTTATTGACTGCCCGTCTTGACATATCAAGTGCTTTCTCAAGGTTTTCACCCCTGGTAGAAAGATTGTAAGCATAGTTATTCAGAAGAAGTGCATTTTCAGGGTCCACCCTCAGTGCCTTTTCATACATATCATTCGACTCCTTGTACTGCTTATTGGAATTGTAAGCAAGTGCCAGAGAAGAAATCAGACCTAAATCCGTTGGGTTAATTTCAAGCGCTCGTTCATAATACTTTATTGCAGTTGATAAATCATTCAGCCTCTGTAATGTAAGCGCCATCGTGTAATTCAACCTGTAGTCCTCAGGTGCAAGTGACAGACCTTTTAATAATATCGATTTTGAATCTTCGTATTTCTCAAGAGTAAATAAGGCATATCCGAACTGCAGACAGGCTTCTTTGGATGAATCAACCAACGATACACCTTTGCTGAACTTCTTATAGGCGTCCCCATTTTTCTTGTTATTAATATCTATCTCTCCGAGGTAATAATACGGAGCCCAGTTTTCGGGATACTTCTCCAGTAAATAATCAAATATGTACTCTACTATATCTGCAGTTTTTCCGTCCTGAGCCATCATATTAAAATACATTTCACCAAGCTGAATCTTTTCCTGAAGCGAGAGAGAGTCTTTTCCGAGTATTTTGGCGAATTCCATAAACCCTTTATCAATCTGGTTTTTACGGAAATACAATTTTACAATTTCTGCCTGTATCTGCTTGTCTTCGGGATTGAGTGCGGCCATCCTTTCATAGATTAACTTAGCATCATCTTCCCTTCCTAATTTTGAGTATAAAGATGCAGATTCAAGAAGAAGACCGCTGTTATAAGGGTCAAGCTTTAAGGAATAACTTAACACTTCAGCAGCTTTTTCATAATTCCTGTATGCGGAATATATTTCATACATTCGCTTTAATACGTCGGGCTCATATCCGTATACGTCTATTATTCGTTCATAATAAATTACCGCTGATTCAGGACGACGAAGTTCCTGATACGAACGTGCAAGAGAGTATAACACATAAACATTCTCGGAATCCTTTGCGAGTATATTCTCATAAATCTCCACTGCCTTATCAATCTTACCCGTCCCATAATATATGTTGGCCTTCAGTGTTAAGTATTCGGAATTTTCCGTGTTGTATTTAAGTGCATTATTAATCTCTATTAATGCATCCTGATACTTGCCAAGTTTAACGTACACGTTTGCCGCGGCAAAATATATACCGCCTGCCTTTTCGGACTTTAAGGCAATCTTATAAAATTCAAGAGCACCCTGATAATCTCCCCTCAGTTCGGCGGATTTACCTTCGATGAAATACTTTATACCTTCTTCGCTGTATACATCACCCGTCAGCGGCTGGGAATTGACAGCCAGTACGGGAAATAAAAGAGCAAATATTAAAAACATTATTCTGCGCATACTCAAAAATATATTTATAACAATAAACACTAAAGGATAAAAATTTTACTAAAACGGTTTTTGTAATTCTGAAAGAACTAAATTACCCCAAACAGGTGATTATATCGTTCGTCT
>JBMOHR010000213.1:0-5057 GCA_049317745.1 Ignavibacteria bacterium | reverse complement strand
TTTTATCTAATATCTTCTTATTCCCTTTCTCAAAATACGAGTAACAGTAACTTCCAAGCACCTGTATTATTCTTAGTAACGCAAAATAATCGAGTGACTCCATCTGTCTGTTCTTGTCTGTCTTTACGTATTTACTGAATTCGTCAAAATAAAACCCTGAGAGTAAACTCCTCTCGTCCAGAGTTATGCTTATACTGCCTGAATAAAGAAATGATATAAGGTCGTATTGCGGAGGTCCGAGTCTGCCTGACTGATAATCAACAAAGTACAGGTCATCGTTGTTGTGCACAATGTTTCTTGGCTGAAAATCCCTGTACATAAAGTAATTATCAGAAACCTTAACTGTAACATTCAGAATGTTATTTATAAAACTGTCTTTATGAAACTTACTTCTGAAATTCAGGAATTTATCTATGTAATAAGACTCAAACTTGCTGGTGTCCAGATAAATCTGTTCTTTGTCGAATATTCTTGTTTCAAAACAATATGCGAAGTCAATCTTTTGTTTGCCTAAGAGCTGAAATTTAATTAAATACCCGAGCGCCTTTTTGTACAGTAATATCAGAGATTTTCTGTCTTTAATAATATTAATAGAATCGTAGAGTGTATTCTCTCCAAGATCGCTCAGAAAGTAAACTTTGAAATCATCTGATACATAAAGTATCTTAGGAACGTTTAATCCTAAACTGTCAAATACTTTTGTAAATTCCAGAAATGTAATGTTCTCTTTTGAATACGAATTATATATCCCGATTATGCTTTTTTCTGTAGTTCTTATGCGTATGATTAATTTATCCGAAACACCAGATTTCAGGTGCTCATAATCATTTAGTCCTTCAGTGAAGTTTTTATCGTAAAGTCGTAGTATTGTCTCTAAGTATTTAAGCAATCTAGTTTGTTATGTTTATTAATGCTGTCTCTAAATCTTTATACTGAAAACGAAATCCTGCTTCAGTTAGTTTCTTTGGTATTACTCTCTGGCTTCCTGTCAGAAATTCAGCAAACTCACCAACGATAATCTTTAGTGCAAACTTAGGAACACTGAATAAACTCGGACGATTTAGTGCTTTACCTAAAGTTTTACTAAATTCCTTATTCGTTACTGGATTTGGGGCAGTTCCGTTAACGATTCCTGACAAAGTTTTGTTTGTAATAGCTTCTTTATAAATGTTTACTATATCGTTAACGTGTATCCATGGTAAATATTGTTTGCCATTTCCAAGCGGCCCTCCAACAAAGAACCTGAACGGTTGTACCATTCTAATGAATCCGCCTTCATTTTTATCGAGTACTACACCAACTCTGATAAAAACTGTTCGCACTCCGTAACCAATTGAATTAAAAGCTGAACACTCCCAGTCTTTGCAAAGATTTGCAAGATAGTCATTGCCTGTCTCCGATTCTTCAAATAACATCTCATCCCCACGGCTACCATAAATCCCTGTAGCAGATGTACTAACGAATGTATGAGGCTTTTTCCAGCAATTAGCGATTGCTTCTGAAATGAAATTAGTAGTATTAACTCTGCTGTCATACAAAACTCTTTTATAATCTTCATTCCATCTTTTCCCGGCTATAGATGCTCCTGAAAAGTTAACAATTATATCAGCACCTTCAATAATACTTATATATGAATCAATATTATCAGAATAACGTTTGTATTCAACATTCTCAATACCGGAAATTTTACCTTCGCGTCTTGTTGCAAGTACTATTTTATAATCATCTTTGAGTATATTAGTAAGCCTGCTTCCCAGAAATCCGGACCCCCCAAACATAACAACTTTATCAACCATAATAAGCTTAGATTTATATTTCTTTTTGTGTATAGACAATTTAATATATATTTACAATATTTTAAGTTCATTTACTAATTAATTATTTGAATTATCAGCTTTACTGAGGCCGCATATTATTATTGTGAGAATTTAACGAAGAGCAATTACGAGAATTTTCCCGTAGCCTCTTATTTTGTTCCTAAGAATAAGAGAAAATATATATTTAGCATTTATGCTTTCGCAAGGACTGCTGATAATATTGCGGATTCAATTTACCTGAAACCTGCCGATAAAATGGAGAAGCTTGAGTTTATGGAGGACTTGCTCTTAAACTTTGGTGATTATGACGATACACTGGATATGCATTTCAGGAATATTTTTGTAGCTCTGCACGACACAATAAATCTTTTAAACTTAAGGAATGATGATTTATTGAATTTGTTAAAAGCATTTAAACAGGATGCTGTTAAAAACCGCTATGACAAATATGAGGATATTCTTAATTATTCTGATAATTCTGCCAATCCTGTCGGGCGTTTAGTACTCAGGGTATTTGATTATGATTATGAGAAAGATAAAAATCTTTATAAGTTCTCTGATTATATTTGTTCTGCTTTACAACTTACAAATTTCTGGCAGGATATTTCAGTTGACTTAAAAATGAACAGAGTTTATATACCAATTGAAATAATGGATAAATATGGCTATAGTCTTGACGATTTATACTTAAAAGTTGAGAATGACAAATTCAGAAAAGTTATGAAGGACTTGGTGGACAGAACTGAGCAAATGTTTCTGAATGGCAGAGAATTAACTGACCATTTAAAAGGAAGACTCAGGATGGAAATAAAAGCCACTGTTCAAGGAGGCATGAAAATACTGGATTTAATTAAAGATTCTAATTACAAGGTTTTATCAAGCAGGGTTAAATTATCAAAGATTGATAAGATAAAAATAATGACAACATCAGTATTCTAAGATTGAAGGGGGGAGACATCAAAGCAAAGACAGACGTCCGGAATGTTATGAAGAAAAGTAAAACAAATTTCTTCTATTCTTCGCTTTTTCTTAATAAACCAAGAAGAGAGGGATTGAGGATTGTTTATGCTTTTTGCAGATTTACCGATGATATAGTTGATAATGAAGAACTGCCTGTTGAAGAAAAAACTGTAGAAATAAGGAAATGGAAGGAAAGACTGCACAGTTCTCTTTATGATAATTCATCCGATGAATTTTTCACTGTTCTTAATGAGCAGATTGATATTTTCAATATTCCGCATAAACCTTTCTTCGATTTGATTGAAGGAATGGAAATGGACGTTGAGAAAAGCAGGTACGAAACTTTTGAGGACTTGTATAAGTATTGCTATTGTGCGGCTTCAGCAGTCGGTTTAATGACAATAGAGATATTCGGATATAAGAATGATGATATAAAGAAATATGCCGAAAACCTTGGGCTTGCACTGCAATTGACAAATATCTTAAGAGACGTAAAGAAGGATGCTCTTAATAACAGGATATACATACCGCTGGAGGATATGAAAAAGTTTAATTATTCTGAATCTGATTTGATGAATTCAGTATACAACGATAATTTTCGCGGGCTTATGGAATATGAGTACAATAGAACTGTTGAATATTATGCAAAGGCTGAATCCTTTCTCGCTAAAGAAGACAAAGGGAATATGATAGCAGCAGAGATTATGGGAAAAATATATTTTAAACTTCTTGAAAAGATTAAAACATCAGGATTCAATGTTTATAAGAGCAACGTGAAAATACCAAAATTATGGAAATTGATACTGGCTTATTCGGTATTTGTAAAATTTAAATTGTTGTACAAAACACATTAATGGGAAAAACTGTATCAATTATCGGAGGGGGACTCGCAGGTATTTCTGCAGCAGTATGTCTGTGCGAAAGCGGCTATGACGTTAAGTTGTTTGACTCCACTTCAAAAATCGGCGGACGTGTATACAGTTACTATGATGCTGAAACAGGGCTGACTTTCGATAATGGACAGCATATTCTTGCGGGATGGTATGAAAATACTTTTGAACTCCTTGAGAAAATGAACAAGACTCCTGACCTTAATATGTCGCAAAACCTTCACGTTTTCTTCAAGGAGAAAAATGGAAATGAGCTGGAGTTCTTCGCAAAAGGGGACGAACCTTTCCTGTCTATAGCAAAGGGGTTCATGAACTATCCTCCGCTCACTTATAAAGATAAGTTTAAATTGCTGAGATTGAGGGAAATGATTGAAATAGATTTTTCCGAAAGATTAAAAGGGAAGAAACTAAGCTGGCTTCTCGATTATCTTAAACAAACAGATAATCTTAAGAAATATTTCTGGGAACCCTTCGCCTTCGCAGTTTTTAACGCACCGCCTGAATTTATAGATGCTGAATTATTCTATAACGTTCTGGTCAAAGCATTTGAGTATCCAACGGCATTCTCATTAGTCGTTCCTGGCGAGTCTCTGAGTGAATTATTCTCAGTTCCTTTTGTTAAATATTCAGAGGGTAAAATAGGACTGAACCTGAGCGCGAAAGTTGAGCAAATTGATATAGAAGCAAATCAGGTTAAGGGACTGAAAATGGAGAACGGGGATTACATTTCATCTGATTATTATATCTCCGCAGTACCATTTTATAATTTTGAACGATTGTTCGCAGATGATTCTTTCGATGCGCATTTTGGCAGTTTTGAAGAATTAAAACCGTCTTCAATATTATCCGTGTTTCTGGTTCCTGAAAACATGCCTGACGGGTTTAAGAATAAGTATTATTTTGGTATGGCGGGAATAATTGACGGGTTCTCGCAATGGGTATTTTTTAAGGATGAATATGTGTCTGTGATAGTAAGTGCTCCTGAGTATACTATCGCTGAATTTGAAGGTATGACTAAAGAGACTGTCTGTGAAATGGTTGAAAAGGAAATAAAAAATTATTTCCCTGAATTTAAAAACATTAAATTTAAAAAGATTAAGTACTTCAGAGAAAAGAGAGCTACGTTTCTGCCAGTGACAAACAACACTGTTTCAAGGATTGATTCAGCTTGTTCTGTCAGTAATTTATTTATAGCAGGTGACTGGACAAACACTGGTCTGCCTTCAACTATTGAAGGAGCCGTAACAAGCGGTCGCAAATGTGCAGAATTAATATCGGGGTCATAAATGTTTATTGAAAAGGAAATATTATCTGCAGGAATCTGTATTGGTTCTGCCACTATTTCGATAGTAAAGATGTCAGGCGGTATCTTACCCAAAATTAATTCAGT
>JBMOHR010000212.1:0-5067 GCA_049317745.1 Ignavibacteria bacterium | reverse complement strand
AGATACTTTCCAACACCCATAACTGTTCCGCCTGTACCGACACCTGCGATAAAAGCATCGGGCTTCAGACCTCTGAAGCGAAGCTGCCACCAGATTTCAGGTCCAGTAGTTTCGTAGTGAGCGGCGAGATTATCTTCGTTTGAAAACTGTCTCGGCAGGAATGTGTTAGCATTAGCCTCTGCGTATGCTTCTGACATTGCGATGCTTCCGAGGAAGCCGCCCTGCTCTTTGCTGACGAGGTTTATTTCTGCACCAAGACTTTTTATTAATTCAATTCTTTCCCTGCTCATCCAGTCGGGCATATAGATAATAACTTTGTGACCAAGCGACCTGCCGATTGCGGAAAAGGAAATACCTGTGTTGCCGCTTGTGGCTTCGATGATTTCGTCACCGCTTTTAAGAATACCCCTTTCGTAAGCCTTCTTAATAATATGAAGAGCCATTCTGTCTTTGATGCTGCCAGTCATATTAATGTTTTCTGCTTTGGCATAGATAGTTCTCTTTTCGCCTTTATAGAAAAATTCAATTGCAAGCAAAGGAGTGTTCCCGATTAAGTGAGAAATGTTATGAAGCTTTATGTTATTATCCATAGTGTTTTAAATTTTGAGAAAAATAGGAAATTAGAAAATGGAATACAATTTAGAAATATGGATTAGTTGTTAGTTTATATGGTTAACTTTATTCAGAACACAGGTCAGGGTTGACGCACTACTATACTTTTGGATTGTACATAAAATCTAAAATGATTATTAAAGAGGTTCATTAAGATGAAATTTGAATTTAAAGACAGTATATCAGGGGATAATTGCCCTGATATTTTGTTTTTAACTAAAACGTTTTAATATTTTATTATGGATAAACTAATTTATAAAGAAGTAAGAAATTTTATCGACGGTAAATTTGTATCAGGCGGTAAGAAAATGCTTGACGTTATATGCCCGCTTGACGGGAAAGTAATCTCGAAAGTACCTTTATCAGGCAAGGCTGAACTCGACGCAGCGGTTGACGCGGCTAAGAAAGCATTTCCTGCATGGGCTGCGATTCCAATAAAGGAAAGAGTTCAGATATTTTACAGATACAAGGCTATTCTTGAAAAGAATATAGAGGAACTGACATACGTAACTCATATTGAATGCGGCAAGACTCTCGGCGAAGCAAGAGCAGAAGTTGAAAAGAGCATTGAGCTGACAGAGTTTGCGTGTTCACTTCCGCAGATGCTGGGCGGCGAGATACTTGAAGTCAGTAACGGTGTGGAATGCAGGATTGATTATCATCCCGTAGGAGTGGTAGCATCTATCGCACCATTTAACTTTCCTCACATGGTACCTCACTGGACAATTCCTAATGCAATAGCAGCTGGTAACACTATGGTGTTCAAGCCGTCTGAGATTGTTCCGATAACGTCAAACCACATTGCAGAAATGCTTAAAGAAGCAGGACTGCCCGACGGTGTGTTCAACATCGTTAACGGAGACAGGGAAATAGTTGAAGGAATCTGCGACCATCCCGGAATAAGTACAGTATCATTCGTTGGTTCTACTAAGGTTGCAAAGATTGTTTATGCAAGAGCAGCATCGAACTTCAAGAAAGTTGCTGCACTCGGCGGAGCGAAGAATCATTTAATAGTTTTACCTGATGCGAATGTACAGATGACGGCATCGAATGTTGCTGCATCTATGACGGGCTGTGCAGGACAAAGATGTATGGCTGCTTCAGCGATGGTTGGAGTAGGACCTGTTGACCATATTATAGAACAGCTTTGCGAAGAAGCAAGAAAGATTGTACCCGGGAAGAATCTTGGTTCGGTCATAACAAAAGCCGCAAAGGAAAGGATTGAAAAGTATATAACAGATGCAGAAAAGCAGGGTGCAAAGATTTTAGTTGACGGAAGAAATGCGATAGTAGAAGGAAAAGAAGGCGGATATTATGTTGGTCCGACAATAATAGATAACGTAAAACCGGATATGCCGATTGCGAAAGAAGAAGTATTCGGACCAGTGCTTGCGATTATGAGAGTACAATCTCTTGACGAAGCAATGGCGATTGAAAACAGTTCAGAATACGGAAACGCAGCAGCGGTATTCACGCAGAACGGAAGTTACGCAAGAACAGTTATAGAAAAAGCATCGGCGGGAATGATTGGCGTTAACATCGGTGTGCCTGTACCGAGAGAACCATTTTCATTCGGCGGATGGAACGAATCGAAATTCGGAACGAATGATATTACAGGAAAGAGTTCTTTAGGATTATGGATGCAGCCGAAGAAGACAAGCATTAAATGGAATGCTGAAGCCAAAACAAACTGGATGAGTTAATTTAAAGGGGAATAAAAAATGTATAACATAACAGAAGACAAGAACGAAATACTAAACAATAATCTGACCTACACATTAACATCGTGGTCAAAGCAAAAAGGATTAAAACCGCTTAACATCAAAAGTGCAAAAGGAATATACCTTTACGATTACGATGGAAAGAGATATACAGATTTTTCATCGCAGTTAGTATGCGTAAACATCGGTCACGGTCATCCGAAAGTTGCAGAAGCAGTCGCAAAACAGATGAGCGAAGTGAGCTATGTTTATCCCGGAATGGTAACTGCAGCACGCGGAGACCTCGGTAAAAAACTCGCAGAGATTTCACCTGAGGGAATGAGCAAAACATTCTTCACACTCGGCGGTGCCGAAGCAGTAGAGAATGCGATTAAGCTTGCAAGAATTTATACAGGAAGACACAAGATAGTAACTTTTTATCAGTCGTACCACGGTGCAACGTATGCAAGTTCATCTGCAGGCGGCGACCCGAGAAAGCAGGCAATAGATTCACAACAACCGCCTAACTTTATACACGTGGAGAATCCTTATTTCTACAGATGTCCGTGGCACAGCAAAACTCCCGAAGAGTGCACAGATAACGCAATCGCACATCTTGAAAGAGTATTGCAGTACGAAGGTCCGCAGAATGTAGCGGCAATAATGCTCGAAGGCGAATCGGGTTCTTCGGGATGCATAAAGTATCCAGTGGGCTACTGGAAAAAAGTAAAAGCGATTGCAGATAAATACGGAATACTTACAATTGCAGATGAAGTAATGAGCGGTTTTGGCAGAACGGGTAAATGGTTCGGAATAAATCATCACGATGTAGTGCCTGACATAATGCCGATTGCAAAAGGATTAACATCAGCATACATTCCACTTGGCGGGATAATTGTGAAGGATGAAATATCAAAAGCGTTTGACGATAAACCGCTGCCATTAGGGCTTACATATTCAGCACACGCAGTTGCCTGTGCGGCAGCGAATGCAGTGATTGATATTTACGAAGAAGAGAACCTTGTAGAAAATGCAGCAACAATGGGGAAATACATTGAGGATAAAGTTGAAGAAATGAAGAAGATACATCCGTGTATCGGTGATTTCAGGAATACAGGTTTACTCGGCTGTCTTGAACTCGTGAAGAACAGAGAAACGAAGGAACCGATGGCAAGATGGAATGCACCTCCTTCAGAAATGGAAGTAATGAATAAAGTAATGGGGAAGATTGCAGAACAGGGAATGTATACGATGGGAAGATGGAATCTTGTGTTTGTAGCTCCGCCGCTTTGCATTAACAAAGCCGAAGTTGATGAAGGTATGGAAATAATATCGAAAGCACTTTCGATAGCGGATGAATATTGTGTTTAGAAATATCAAATATTAAAAATAAAATATAAAAGATACATATCAAAAATTTAATATGTGTTTGCGATAAATGAAGATTGATCCAAACGAAATAACGGAGAAGGGAATGTCATCTTCACTGCATAGTGAAGACCTGGCACCTATTCCTGAGTCTAAAAGGACGTGGAATACATGGAACTATACTGCACTCTGGATAAGTATGAGTTTATGCATTCCTACGTATATGCTGGCGAGTTCACTAATCGAAGGAGGAATGAACTGGTGGCAGGCAATACTGACAATCTTCATAGGGAATACTATTGTGCTTTTACCGATGGTACTTAACGGACACGCCGGTGCAAAATACGGAATACCTTTTCCAGTGCTTGCACGTGCAAGTTTCGGAGTGAAAGGTGCAAACATACCTGCAATACTAAGGGCGATTGTGGCCTGCGGTTGGTTTGGAATACAGACGTGGATTGGCGGATTTTCAATTTATCAGGTAATAAGAGTCTGGGTTCCGTCATTTGAGAACCTGCCTGAGATATTTCCTCCGTCGCTTGGTTTGCAAACAGGTCCTGCAATTTCATTTTTACTTTTCTGGATACTGAATATGTATGTGGTATATCTCGGAGTTGACAGTATTAAAAAACTTCTCGTCTTTAAAGCATTCTTTTTACCAATTGCTGCAGTAGCTTTGCTTTACTGGGCAATATCAGCGGGAAACGGATTAGGTCCGATACTTGCACAACCATCAAAGTTCAGCACGACAGGAGAATTTTTCGTTTACTTCTTCCCTGCGCTGACGGGAATGGTTGGGTTCTGGGCAACACTATCTCTTAACATACCGGATTTTACAAGGTACGCAAAAAACCAGAGGGCACAGGTAACGGGGCAGATACTTGGCTTACCGCCATCGATGACATTGTTTTCATTCGTTGGTGTAGTTGTCACTTCTGCAACTTTTATAATCTACGGTCAGACAATCTGGGATCCTGTTTTACTTGCGGCTAAATTCGACAGCAAAGTACTTGTGAGTTTAGCGATGGTTAGCATTGCAGTATCGACACTTGCGACAAACATTGCAGCAAACATCGTAAGTCCTGCGAATGACTTTGCTAATTTATCACCATCGAAAATAGATTTCAGAAAAGGCGGATACATTACAGGAGTAATAGGAGTATTGATACTTCCGTGGAAACTTATAGAAGACCCAAGCGGATATATATTCAAATGGCTGATTGCATATTCAAGTTTACTCGGTCCGATTGGCGGAATAATGATATCGGATTACTTTTTCATAAAGAAGAAACAACTTATTGTAGATGACCTGTACAAGCTAAAAGGTATATACACTTTCCAGAACGGGTTTAACAGGAATGCAGTGATTGCGTTGATTGTTGGTATA
>JBMOHR010000211.1:0-5081 GCA_049317745.1 Ignavibacteria bacterium | reverse complement strand
CCACTATTTCGATAGTAAAGATGTCAGGCGGTATCTTACCCAAAATTAATTCAGTAGAACAGTTTGCGCACGAAGGTAATCCAAAGGAACTCTTAAAGAAATATTTCGCCGATAAAGACTTTAAAAAGTATTCGGTTGTGGTCACAGGACGTAAATTCAAGAACCTTATTAACGCAACCTCCGTACCCGAACCTAAATGTATTGAAAATGCATTACGGTATACAGGACATACTGGTCAGAAACATGCCATTGCAAGCCTTGGAGCTGAAAATTTTATGGTGTACAGCGTTAATGAAAAAGGCGGACTTGAAAATGTTATGACAGGTAATAAATGTGCCTCGGGAACAGGGGAGTTCTTTCTCCAGCAAATCAGCAGAATGAATATATCTGTCGATGAAGCAGTAAATATTTCCGAGAATCAGACACCATACAGTGTTTCGGGAAGATGCTCTGTATTCTGTAAAAGCGATTGTACACACGCACTGAACAAAGGCATTCCGATGCCGAACGTAGTATCGGGTCTGAGTAAAATGATTGCCGATAAGACCATTGAATTGCTTTCAAAACAAAAGTATAAGAAGGTTATACTTATCGGAGGTGTTTCTAAGAATAAATCAGTTTATGAATTTATAAAGAAGGACTATCCTCTTGCGATAGTTCCCGAACAGTCTTCTTATTTTGAAGCACTCGGTGCTGCCATTGAAGGTCTGAATAAACATTATTCATTCGATACTAATAACATATTCAAAGAACACAGCCACCAGTTTTCTTTCCACAAACCTTTAAACAGCAGTGAAGCAAAAGTTGTTTTTAAAACTATAGAAAAGTGTGTAGCATCCGAAGGTGATGTCTGTGTCCTGGGACTTGATGTCGGTTCCACAACTACAAAAGCAGTTATCGTCAGAAAAGCAGATGATGCAATACTTGCTTCGATATACCTCAGAACAAACGGTAACCCCGTTAAAGCATCGATAGAATGTTACAGGGAACTTAAGAAACAGATAACAGCAAAGATAAACATAACAGGCATAGGTGTTACAGGCTCTGGAAGACACATTGCAGCATTGCACGCAATCACAGACGGTGATATTAACGAAATTATATCTCACGCTGTAGCAGCAGCTTTCTTCGATAAAGAAGTTGATACTATATTTGAAATAGGCGGTCAGGATGCAAAGTATACTCATTTAACGAGCGGAGTTGCGAGTGACTATGCGATGAACGAAGCATGCTCTGCGGGTACAGGCTCATTCCTTGAAGAAGCTGCAAAAGAATCTTTAAACATACATTATACTGAAATATCCGATATAGCTTTCAAGGCAAAGAATCCAATTAACTTTAACGACCAGTGTGCAGCTTTCATTTCAAGCGATATAAAAAACGCAGGACACGAGGGTGCAAATCAGGAAGATATTGTATCAGGACTCGTTTATTCAATCTGCTTAAACTACGTGAACAGAGTCAAGGGTAACAGACCTGTCGGTAATAAAGTGTTTATGCAGGGTGGTGTCTGCTACAATAAAGCTGTCCCATTTGCAATGTCGCTTCTAACGGGAAAAGAAATCATCGTTCCGCCCGAACCGGGCTTAATGGGTGCGTTCGGAGTCGCACTTGAAATAAAGAACAGGATTGAGTTAGGCCTGTATGAAGAGAAACAGTATGACCTGGATGAACTCATAAACAGGGAGTTTAAGTATTCAAACAGTTTCACGTGTGCAGGCGGTAAGGAAAAATGCGACCTGAAATGTAATATTAACATGGTCGAAATAAATGGTAAGAAATATCCGTTCGGTGGTGCATGCAGTAAGTACTACAACGAACGCCGTAATATTTCTGCCGATGCAGAGAAGAATAATCTGGTAAAAGTAAGACAGGACTTTGTCTTTAATAAATACATTCTACCGATAAATAGTGAGGGCAAGAGGATTGGAATCTCAAGAAGTCTTTTAACCAATACAATGTATCCTTTCTATCATAATCTCTTTACGAAATTAGGGCTTGAAGTTGTACTTTCTGATAACGTTGATAAATCAGGTTCAGATAAAATAAGAAGTTCATACTGTCATCCTATTGAAATATCTCACGGATTTTTCCAGAACCTTATTGCAAAGCAGGTTGATTATATATTCCTTCCGCATATAGGACAGATGGAAGGGCGTGACAAGTTCGAGTACAACAGAATGTGCGTATTCGTTCAGGGAGAATCGTATTTCCTTAAATCGACTTTCCGTGATGAGATTGAAACCGAAAACAGTGCATTAATACTCTCGCCGGTACTGGACTTTGCCAAAGGCCTTGATAAGACAAAAGATGTGTTCTTTAATATGTTCCGTGAAAATAATATCGCAATAAGAAATTTTGATGATAGTTTCGCGTACGCTGCAGATAGTTTTAATAAGATGAAGATAGATTACAAAGAAAGAGGCAAAGCAATACTCAGGGATATTGAAGACAATCCTGATGAAATAGCACTGGTTCTGTTCGGCAGACCGTACAATGCTTTTGCACAGGAAGCCAATCTGAACATTCCTCATAAAATTGCCTCGCACGGATATAAGATAATTCCTTATGACTTTCTTCCGTACGACGAACATTCCTCTTATGAAAATATGTACTGGTACAGCGGCAACGAAATACTGTCTGCTGCACGATTCGTAAAAGAACACAAACAATTGTTCGGAGTGTTTATAACGAACTTCTCCTGCGGACCTGATTCATTCATCATTCCTTATTTCAGGAAGATTATGGGAGTGAAACCTTCTCTGACTCTTGAACTTGACAGCCATACAGCAGACGTTGGAGTTGAGACAAGAATTGAAGCAGCAGTAGATATAATAAAGAATTATTTGCTTATCAATAATGATACTGATGACGAGAGATTTATGGAATATGATTCTCTTAATGTTGTCAGTCAGAATCATAACATATACGTTAAAGATTATAAAGGTAATGAATTCCCGTTAAAGTCTCAGGAAGTAGAAGTCCTTATTCCATCAATGGGAAGATTCAGTGCAGAGGCTTTTTCAGGTGTATTCCGTTCTTTAGGAGTTAATTGCAGACCGTTACCTGTTCCGACTTTCGAAACACTAAAAGAAGGAAGGGGAGTGGCAACGTGCAAAGAATGTCTGCCGTTCTTATTAACAACAGGTTCTTTACTTGAATATCTGAAGAGCAAGAATGATTCAAACATGAAAACCCTTTTCTTTATGCCTCACGGTTACGGCCCCTGCAGACAGGGACAATACCATACAAGGCTTAAGGACATTCTGCAGACATCAGGAATAACGAATGCAGGTGTTATCTCAATGGACGATGAGTCATCTTTCAGCGATTTCGGGAATGACTTCTTCATCAGTCAGTGGCTGAGTATGACAATTGCCGATACTATTCACGATATTGAAAATGCAATAAACGTTCTTGCCATCAATAAGGAAGAAGGAATGAAAGTCCTGGAAAATGAATGGGCTAAAGTAGTTGAAAAGTTCGAAACGGGAGATAAGAATAAAGTATACAAACAACTTGAAGTACTCGCTGTAAAAATATCTCACATTCCGCTGAAATATGAATTCAAAAAAGCAAAGGTAGTATCTCTGATCGGGGAAATATACGTCAGAAGGGAAGAGTACTCGCGTCTCGACCTGGTGAAAGTATTAACCGAAAACGGATTCATCGTCAAAACGGCTCCGATAACTGAATACATTTATTACACAAATTACTTGCAGAAGAATAATATTGTAAGAGCATTATCACCAAAGGAGAAAATATCTTTATACCTTAAAGAAAAGGTACAGCACCGCATAGAAAAGAAAGTAAAGAAAATCCTCGCAAAGTCTAACCTTTGTTCTTCTGAAATGATTGACGTGGAAAAGACTATAGAATACGGTAAAGATTTAGTCTCTGAAAAATTAATAGGGGAAAGTATACTTACTGTAGGTTTATCATTACGCGAAATACTCGATGAATCCTGCGGTATAATTACCATAGGACCTTTTAACTGCATACCAAGCAGACTCGCAGAGGGTATACTCAGTAAAGAAATGACACTCGAAGGAAAGTACCGCTTCGGAAAACTTCACAGAAACGGTTATCCTGAATCAGTTCAGAACCTGCCATACCTTCACATAGAAACTGACGGGAACACTTTCCCGCAGATAACACAGTCCAGGATTGAAATATTTATGGTACAGTCGAATAAGTTGCACGATGAAATGAATAAGGTGAAGGTAAAAGAAAAGACAAAAGTTAAAACGTTCTAAACGCTGAATTTACTGTCGTTAAAATAATCCTTGCACACCGAAAGGTCTTCGAGTAATAAATTCAGGTTCATAAAACATTCAGGAGTTAACTCAAAGTACTTGCGCACGAATGAATCTTTTATATTCGGGTCGGTCTCTGAGAGGGCAGAATTAATTAATTCAGTAAGTGACTTTAATTCTGTTGTGTACTCGGCAAGGAGTTTTTCTCTTTTATCTTCGCTTTCGTTATAACCTGCCATTACTTTACTGAGACCTTTTAAGAACTTTGCCCTGAAAATAATGTCTTCGAAAGTCTTTCTGTTTTGCCTGTTAATCGTAAACTCAATAAGAGCGGAAAGCTCAAATTCGTTCTTAAGCTTTCCGCCTGAATATTCTTTTATATCAAGAATGAGGTCTATTGTTTCCTCTGAAAACCTCATTATTGTCCTTTCCCGTGACAGGCTTTGTATTTCTTCCCGCTTCCGCATGGACAAGGGTCGTTACGTCCTGTTTTTTCTGCAACGTGTACAGGCTGATGTTTCCCTGTGCGAGCAGCTTCATTCTCAACAGGGTCAAGGTTTGTAGATGCAGTGTAACCCATTCCGTCAGAAGTATCGTGACGTGTCTGAAGTCTTGATGTACTCACAGATTTAGGTCCTTTAATATCTGCCTCTTCCTGTGATTGTATTGTAAACTTAAATATAAAATTAATAGCATCTATCGCAATAGTATCCAGCATTGCTTCGAATAACTTGAAGCCGTCCATCTTATACTCCACAAGCGGGTCTTTTTGTCCGTATGCTCTGAAATTGATACCTTCTTTAAGGTCATCCATTTCGCGTAAAT
>JBMOHR010000210.1:0-5100 GCA_049317745.1 Ignavibacteria bacterium | reverse complement strand
AAAATTTCTACAAAACCGATTTAAACGGAATCCTGCCTGGTGCTGTTGAAATGGTTGTTTACACTACCTTTGTTTCCATTTATTTTAAATCTCCGGGTAAGGCTTTCTCATTCTTAGAAAAATATTGCTATGTTCATATCTCAAATCGTATCTTAAAAAACAAAATTAAGTATTTACTGGATAATAAAGACTCGGTCTTAAAAGACGCTCTTTATTAATACTTTTGCCCCCTTCAAATTACTATCACAAAATGATAGTGTTATTTAGTTAAATTTTAATATATTTATATAAATCAAATTGATTTATATGAATAGTAACGCGTATAATTCCGGCAGCGATAAAATAAAGGCTCTTGACGAATTATTCTTAAATGCCTCTGTTTATAGAAACAGTAATGAGTTTTTTAAACTCCTGAATTTTATCAACAAATTCAGAAATTTCTCTCCTTTTAACGCATTCCTTCTCTACAATCAAAACAAAGGGCTTGAAATTGCTATGACAAGAAGCAAATGGCTCAGATACAACAGAACCATCAAGCCGCTTTCTAAATCCTACGTGATTCTTGTTCCTTTCGGTCCCGTAAACTTTGTTTATGATATTAAAGATACCGAGGGTGATGATATGTCTCTTTCCCTTTTTGAAGACGGAATTCCTCCGCAATTAACAAATCCCTTTAATACGTCAGGTGATTTTGATTCTCTCCTCTATAATCTTTTAAAGGAAAACTGTTGGGCACATTCAATTCAAGTTCTTGAAGGTGATATTGTTGATTCTGCTGCAGGTTATGTCCGCAGAAAAAATAATGCTTTTGTTATTACGCTGAATTCAAAATGGGATGTTAAAGTTAAATTTTCTACTCTTATTCACGAACTCGGTCATGTCTTCTCCGGGCATCTTGGCATTCTTGAAGATTCTTTCTGGGGTGCCAGACATTCTCTCTCGCAAAATATAATTGAAATCGAAGCAGAATCAATTTCCTTCTTAACCTGTAACAGAATTGGTCTTAAAACTAACTCTCACGAATATCTTTCTCAGTATATATCAAAAGACAAAGAAATCCCTAACATCAGCCTTGATACTATTCTAACAGTCTCGGGTTATATAGAGCAAATGTTGTCAGCAACTTTTCGTCCTAAAAAATCAAGTATGAAAACCAATAAACAATAACCATTTAAATTCCGAAAGGATAAAACATTATGAAAAAAGATGAGGAGATAATATTAAAGAAAATCTTAGAGATTAATCAATATATCTTAAGGAAAAGCATTAAGATCATTGATGATACATTCAAAATTCACAAACCGGATTTTAAAAAAATTAAAATTGAATATTGCGAACACGATTTAAAAGGACTTTGGAGGTATTACATTTTGGAAAAATATGACAAACTTGAATTCCAATATGATAATCGAGTTCTCGATGTTCATACAATTACTGTTGAAGATAATTTTGGTGAAGTAGTTGAAATTTCTCGTCCAGAGTTAGGTTGGGAAGAATTTGACTATTATTATTGTCTTTTAAGAATCGATCGCAGTTTTTATAACCCTGTTGTTTCTGAAAACTTTATCAACTGGTTAAATCATATTATCATTGGAAATAATATTATGGCTCGGTGGAATGTTGATAATTTAATTCAAATAGCATCATTAGTTGAGTATGGGAATAAAATTATTGAATTATTTGAAAATCTAAAAATAGACAATTATATAAAGGGTGTTTCGGAAATCAATAAAGAATTAATCAAATCAAAGAAAAGTGTAAACTCAAACGAAAAATTACTTGATAAGACTCAGAAAAAATATGAACGGCTTGAGAAAAAACTATTTGACATTAAACCTGAAACGAATAAAATTGAAGATTTAGTTAAGTATTATATTACTATCGCAATTTCTATTGAACGTTTACCCAGCATTGAGTTGTTAGCCAAACTAAAATTAAGCAAAGCATCTTGGCATAAAAAACTATGGGATTCTGTATTTCTTGGTATGTTATTAAAAAATGTTATGGCTAAACTTAAGAATAAAAGAATTAAAAAGACTAATAGGGCAACTTTTGAATCAATTCAAAATTTTATTCTTGATAGAGTAGATGACATGAAAAATCATAACTCAAAAAATGCAGGTTCGACTTTAAAATCAAAACCTGACTATAACGATAACATTTCAGACGACTATTAAAATGAGCTCATTAATTTGAGTTAAGTGAACGGAAAATGAACGCTCAAACCCTCCTAAATATATAATTAACAATTATATACCGCCAAACTTTATTCGATAATTAATCGGATAATCTGAATATCTGCTTTTGTTGAAAAGCAGATGAAAACACAGTACATTAAAATATCGCAGAGTGACAAAAAAGCAGAGTGGTCTTTACGATTATCTGAAATCTCTCAAAAGTCAGGAATGCATTTTCCTCGACCGAGTGTTAGTTTTTTCTTATTTGCTGTTTTTTGCTCCTCGACGGTAAGTGCTAAATACCTGTATGATTCTTCGACCCTCGCTGGGCAATCACTCGAAGCTCTCTCGACCAACGCTGATTTACACACTAAAATCTCTAAAACTCAAAATCGCTTAACTCATTTTTCTCTGAAATCTGTTCCCCAACACCTTTCTCGTCCACAGCCTTTCCAGAAAGTTAATTCTAGGGCTCACAGAATTATTCTCTGAGCAAACTATTAAAGATTCAATCAATGAAAAAGAAACATTTAAATAGGCAATTTAAACTTAACCAAAGAAAGGATATAACATTATGCCTAAAGTAGTAGATCAATTCCTCGGAAGACTCCGCGGAAAAATTGGTGATGTGGTTTTCAAAATCACTCACGGCTTTTCATACGCCACAAGGGCACCGCTTCCAAGACCGGCAAGCACAGACCCTAAAGCAATCGTTCGTATGAAAAAATTCGGACTTGCTACAAAGTTAGCACATGCCGTAAACGCAATATCGTTCTTGAAGCACATTTGGAAAGAATCCCCGATAATTGGTTCGGGCACTTTCCAGACTACGACTAATAAGATTATGAAAAGAAACTATAAACATGTTCTCGAATCTGGTTTGTCAGACAACGTAGCTCTAATCCCTGGTGTTGGTTTCACTTTCACCACGACAAGCGTTACACTCGCGAACGATGAAATTACAGTTGTCGGTGCTCCCGTTGGTTTCGCTGGTTTAATCGATGTTCAGGTTGAAACATCTTTTCGTTTAGCAGTTGTACTGTTTTTAAAGACCACTGCAAACGAAGAATATCCTGAATATTCTTTTATTCACGCAGTTTCCGGCGCTGTACCGGTTAACTTGACGAATCCGATTACATTCACAATTCCTTTGACAGAGATGGATACAAAATATTACGATGCTTATTCAGAACGGAAAGCTTTCTTCACTCTTGTTACAACAACGGTTGAAGATTTGCCAGTGCATTATTCAGATACGGTATGTAACGGTTAATTTAGCTCATGAAGTAACAATATGAAAAAGCCAAATATACTTTCAGTGAAGTCAGGTATTGCCCCTTACAAAGGGGCAATACCGCTTTTAAAATTAACATTTAATAAAAAACTAAAATAATATAATAAAATGAAATCAATAGATATTTCTGATCTTTTAAAAAACCCTCTTATTCACAGAATATCAGGTAAATTCGGTGACGTTGTGTTTCGCAACGTTAGAGGTAAAACCATAATTTGTAAACGTCCCGTTGTTAAACCAACTAACAACCCGGAAGTTTTAAGTAGAAGAAAAAGGTTTTCTATTAACACAAAACTCGCTAAATGTATAAACGATATTCCCGAATGTAAATTCCTCTGGACGAAAGCCGCTCGTAATAAAATGTCTTCGTATAACGCAATCATAAAAGCTAATTACAAAAACGTTTCTGACAGTAAACTCTTTTCGGCTCCTTATCTTGTACCTTCTTCTTTCCCTCTCTCATATTATGACTTTGATGTTAAATATGATTCTTGCGAACTGACAATAAACTATTCCAAAGAAATCTTTGACTTTATTAGTGATTACAGCAAAGAGAAGTTCATTAAGGTTGTAGGTATAATTTATTGCGAGAATAACATCTGTGCTGGCACAGACCCGTTCTATTTCAAAAATGTTTCATCTTGCAACTATCCGCTTTCTGAATCAGGTACTATTAATATGTCAATTCTTCTGGATACTATGACCTTAAATTTCTTGAAAGAGTATTCGCGTTATACATTATACTTTGCCTTTGTTACTTCAAACAATGAATTAATTCCACAAAATGCCGTCTCAACGTTTACGCAGGAGTTCAAAATCCCATGAAGCCATTAATTCATCCGCAAATCAATTTCTTCGTTCCCAAACTGGAGAGACCGTGTAAATACCAAAACATTTGTCATCCCCGCTTGCTTTTGGCGGGGATTTCATTAATTTTGATTGTAATTGCTATTACTTATATTTGCCAAATAAGCAAACCCTCGTTTTCACACAACCTCTGGTGTTTTGGAAGTAGGTGTGTTCGTATTTCATATACTTACCATAATAATACATAACAGCAGTAATCAAAGTGAGACCATGAGCAGTTCAAAATTAATAAATTAGGGCAGTTTCAATACAGTTGTTTACAGGTTATATTCAAATATTAAAAGAAAACAACATTAAATAAGAAAGTATTTTTTATGGCAGTATTTTTTAAGAAATATCAGTTTTAATTTAATAAAATATTTGTTAAGTTGATATCGGGTCAAGAAATAATTAGGGATGGGTCAAGAGTTCTTTGACATCATTTGATTTATTTCTAATCAACGAAAGTTGAAATTTATTTTATTGCCCGAATCGAAACTACACTTCTAATACAATCTTTCATTTTATGTAATCCTTGAAGAAGGGAATAAAATATCTATATTCATTACAACATATCCTTATTTTGAAATAAAGATCTACACATATAAATTTTATCAAACAAATTAATTTTATGAGAAGAGTACTATTGTCTTTAGCAGTGCTTGCGATAATGAGCACTTATGTATATTCACAAACAATTATTTACAGATCCCAGCTAAATGGAAATAACATTTCTGCTTATTTCCAGAACACAGGAATCTTTAATCAAAACACAACATCGGG
>JBMOHR010000209.1:0-5118 GCA_049317745.1 Ignavibacteria bacterium | reverse complement strand
ACAAAAACAATGAGTGTCGTGAAGTAAAATCATTCCTCCTTTCTCCCAAGGGGACAATCGTCAGATTGTCCCCTTTTTATGTTGGAATACTTTCATCACCTGTTTACTTTGTTTGCAGCTTTTGTCCTTCGGGTTTAAAAGGACACTGATTTTAGTGATTTGGTGTTTTAGTGGTAAGTTTTCTCTGCCTGTTTACTTTGTTATTAACAGAAGGCTGAATCATAAATTTTGAGTAAGTCTAAATATCAAATCCCTGATGCCGCATTTTTTCGGCAAGTATTTCCATATTAACAGGTTTAGGGATATAATCATCACAGCCTACCTCAAGTGCCTTCTTTTCATCACCCGACATCGCATAAGCAGTTAACGCAATTATTTTCATATCGGGATTATGTGTCTTTATCATTCCCGTTGCCTTATAACCGTCTATACCCGGCATCTTCAGGTCCATAAACACTATATTGATTTCAGGATTTTTCAGGCACATACTGAATGCTTCCCTACCGTCTGTAGCTTTATATATTTTCACTTTATCGTTGTTTTTGAAAAACATTTCCAGTAAATACATATTGGATTCGTCATCCTCAACTAATAATAAGTTTGGGAATCTGTTACCCTGAACAGCAACTTTATTTTTTGAAGTTCTTTTATTTGTTTCTGCATATGGAAGACGTACGAAAAAGACTGACCCTGTCCCTTTTTCAGATTCAACTCTTAGTTCCCCGCCAAGAAGTTCGATGATACCTTTTGCTATTGAAAGACCGAGACCGTTTCCTTCAAAAAACCTTACTATCCCTTCGCTTTCCTGCCTGAAATAATCAAAAATGTATTCCATAGATTCCTTTGATATTCCGATACCTGTGTCTCTCACGGATATTACAGCATTGCCGGAAGTCTTTTCCAGGCAGATAGATATTTCCCCTTTTGTAGTAAATTTAAAAGCATTATTTAAAAGCTGGTACAGTGCCTTTTCTATTAATTCTGAATCGGAATTGATTATTACATTTCCACAGGACTCTGGTATTGTCTGATAAAACTGAATGCCTTTCAGTTTTGCCGTGTCACAGAATTCACCCGATACTTTTTCAATTAAGCCGGGAAGGTCAACTTCTTCAGCGTTTACACGCATACTATCTGATACAATCAACGAAATATCCATATAATCTGTAACAGTGTTCATAAGTCTCTTTGTGCTCTTCTGCAGATGCCTCAGAAACTTCTGCTTGTTCTCGTGTGTAATTCCCTGCTGAGTAACGAGTTCACCGAAACCGAGTATTCCGTTCAGCGGAGTCCTGATTTCGTGCGAAATATTGTTAAGAAAAGCAGTCTTAAGTTTATCGCTTGCCTCTGCAGTCTCTTTCGCACTTATAAGTGCCTCATCCATTTTTTTGCGTTCAGTTATATCCTGAACAGTACCGACTAATTTAGCTGGTTTACCTTCTTCATCATATTTTATTACTCCAAGACCGTGACCCCAGCGGACTTCCCCGTCACTCTGACGTATAAATTTATACTCTTTGTCAAACTTAATATGGTTTTGTATCACAGAAAAGAAATAATCATTCATTTCATCCCGATAATCAGGATGCATTATAGAAACCCAGTTTTCAATATTATGCTCAAAACCAGAATCTATTCCGAATATTTCATCAAGTACTTCCGAACTCTTCCATATCAGTGTTTTAAAATCTGTTTCAAAATTCCCAAGTCCTGCAATCTTCTGAGACTCACGAAGAAGCTGTTCGCTTTCTTCAAGTGCTATTTGATTTGCCTTAATATCCGTAACATCATTTATAATGCCTACAATAAATTTTTCACCTGACTTTCTTTTGAAAACACTTTTCTTTGTAACTATAGTCAGAGTCTTTCCCTCTGCGTTTGTGAAATATTCCTCATTAATGTTATCCTGTTCGGATTCAAATACCTCATTATCTTTTGCTATGAATACATCAATCTGTTCCTTCGGGAAGAAATCAGAATCACCTTTCCCTATAAGTTCTTCCTTTTCATATCCCATAAATTTACAGAATTTGTCATTCAGCAGAACAAACTTATGGTTTTTATCTTTAACGAAGACGGGCTCTGAAAGAGTATTAATTATCCTCTCAAGAAACTGCCTGGAATTTTCAAGTTCTGCCTGTGCAGTATGCCTTTCCGTTACGTCACGTATAATACCCGTATAGAATGAACCCTCAGATGTTTCCCACTTTGAGAGTGATAATTCCATCGGGAATAATTTTCCGCTTTTCTTTACACCAGATAATTCAACAGTTCTGCCAATAACATTCGATTCGGCTGAAGGCTGGAAGCCGCCACTATGGATTGAATGGTATTTTTCCTCCATTAAAACTGTAAGTGGTTTACCGATTATCTCCTCTTCACTATACCCAAAAATTGATTCTGCACTTTTATTCCAGTCTACTATAGAACCGGTGCTGTTAGCAGTAATTATCGCATCGCTTGCAGAATGCGAAACCGCCTTAAACCTTGCTTCGCTTATTCTTAATGCCTCAACTGCCTGCTTACGCTGCGTTATATCTCGGGCATACCCTGTAGTCCCTTTCACATTGTCATTTTCGTCTATTATTGCCTTCTTGAATGTTTCATACCATTTTTTTTCTCCGTTTACAATAATGTATTCTTCAACCATCAGCGGTTGTCTTGTCTCTATTACCTTCCTATCATCTGCCGAAAACTTTTCTGCTATTTCCTTCCCCCATAATTCAAAATCAGTTTTCCCAATTGCTTCTTCTATTGAACTTATATTGCAGGCTTTGACAAATTCACTGTTGACCGTAAGCACTTTTCCGTTAATATCCTTCAGCCAGATCAACCCCGGTTGATTTTCAATTATAGCAGACAGATAAGATTCTCCGAGATATTTATCAATATCATCATCTTTAATTTCATATTTCTTACCTGTAATTCCTGATTTCTTCATATTTATAATATTTATTAAAGCAAAAAGCAGGAATTATCAAAAGAATACAAAAGGGAAATGATAAAACCTTACTTCTTAATTTAAAATATACTTTCAACTTAAAAAAATCAATATATATTTTGTTAAGCGAGAAAGTATAAAAGTAAATAATTATATTTATATGATGGTTTTAATTATATTGAATAAGAATTAATTTTAAACACAACTTATGGATTTACTTTCTGTAATTTTCGGCTTGATTATCGGTGGGATAATAGCGTTCATCTCCGCTAAGATAATTTTCTCAAAGTCCAATTTTATACCGCAGGAGTTTTTAAACAAAGCACAAAATGAAATATCGTCTTTAAACAAAGAAATTGAACTGTTAAGAACAGGTTTAATGAATACTGACAAGCAACTGAAATCTGAAAGAGACACCAAATTAACACTTAGTTCTGAATTATCAAAAGCGATTACAGAGAATAAAAACCTTGAAATAAGATTAACCGAACAGAAAGAACAACTCGAATCGCTTGAGAAAAGGTTTAAAACAGAATTCGAGAATCTTGCTAACCGTATACTTGAAGAGAAGAGTGTGAAATTCACAGAACAGAATAAGACAAACATAGACCAGATTTTAAAACCTTTAAGCGACAGAATAAAAGGGTTCGAGGATAAGGTCGATAAAGTTTACAGCGAAGACTTAAAGGACAGGGCAACATTATTAAACCAGATAAAGACACTGCAGGACCTAAATCAAAGGGTCTCCGATGAAGCAAATAATCTGACTAAAGCACTGAAAGGTGAGAGTAAGACGCAGGGAAACTGGGGAGAGTTTATTCTCGAGAGCATACTCGAGAAAACCGGTCTTGTAAAAGACAGAGAGTTTACTGTTCAGGAAAGTATTACAAATGAAGACGGTAAAAGATACCAGCCCGACGTTATAATCAAACTTCCGGATGACAGGAATATAATTATTGATTCTAAAGTATCATTGAAGGATTATGAAGTATTCTGTTCAACGGATAATGAAGAGGATAGAAAAAGAGCATTGGCTTCACACATCAGTTCTGTGAGGAATCACATTAAGGGATTGAGTTTAAAGAAATATCAGGAGCTTTACGGAATACAGAGTCTTGATTTCGTGATTATGTTTATGCCAATTGAACCTGCATTATCAATAACCGCACAGGGAGATATTAACATCTGGAACGATGCATTCGAGAATAACATCGTAATTGTAAGTCCTTCAACGTTACTCGCAACTCTGAGAACAATCGCCAACATATGGAAACAGGAATACAGAACACGAAATGTTCTGGATATTGCAAGACAAAGCGGTCTGCTGTATGATAAGTTTGTCGGAATGTACAATGATTTACTCGAAGTAGAAAAGAAGTTTGATACAGCAAGAGAAAGTCTGGATTCATCAATGAAAAAGATTAAGACAGGAAGAGGAAATTTAATTTCTCAGGTTGAAAAGATTAAACACCTGGGTATTACTACTGCAAAGAGCCTTCCTGCTGATTTAACGGCAGAAGCAAGCGAAGAAGACGATACTGAAGAATCTGTTACTTAGAAAGTATGCCTCTTTCAGACTTAGTTATGAAATCATAGATATTTTTAATCTCGGGTGTCATTTCCATTTCATCCGTAAGTTTCTTTAGTGAGTCTTTAAAGTTCAGGTCTTTTGAATAAACAATACGATATGCATCTTTAATCTGATTTATAACCTCACCTGAAAATCCCTTACGTTTAAGTCCGATATAATTAATACCCATAAACCTCTGAGGAGTTCTTCCGACGAGTATATAAGGAGGAATGTCTTTTGTGACTTTAGTGTTCGATTCTACCATAACGTATTCACCGATATGAACAAACTGATGAACGCCAACCAGACCGCCAATGGTTGTGTGTGAGCCGATAGAGACGTGTCCGCCAAGCCCTACACCGTTTGTAAGTACCACATTATCACCAATCCTGTTATCGTGTGCTACGTGAACATAATTCATAATGTAGCAGTCTTTTCCTACTATCGTTCTGTGGCTGTATTTTGTTGCCCTGCTGATTGTGGAGAACTCTTTTATTAAAGTACCCTCACCTATTTCAACAGTGGATACTTCATCAGCAAATCCGACAGAATGGGGATGCGAAGCGATGCTCCCGCCATGAAAGATTTTAACGTTATCTGCTATTCT
>JBMOHR010000208.1:0-5126 GCA_049317745.1 Ignavibacteria bacterium | reverse complement strand
ATAAGAAACTTCCGGCTGGGAAATATCAGTATCGTTTAAGGCAGATTGATAACAACGGGAACTTTGAATACCATAATTTAAATGGTGATGTGGAAGTTGGTGTACCGACGAAGTATGAGATGAGTCAGAACTATCCGAATCCGTTTAATCCGATGACGAAGATAGATTTCCAGTTACCGAATGACGGGAAAGTGTCGCTGAAGATTTTTGATATTACGGGAAGAGAGATAGCAACGCTTGTGAATAATGAGTTTAAGAAAGCGGATTATTATACGGTGATGTTTAACGGGAGTAATCTTTCGAGCGGAGTATATTTTTACAGGATAACGGCGGACAAGTACGTGGCAACGAAGAAGATGGTGTTGGTGAAATAGTTATCAGTTGATAGTTAAGAAAAGAGATTTTTACCGCAAAGAAGAACGAGGACGCAGAGAAGGGATTTTTAAGGTTAGAGAAGTGCCCAGCAAGACGGCGGGCGCATAGAACGCGGAAGTAATAAGTAAGAAAAAAATTTGAATTTGAAAAGAAGCTATCCCTTATAGCGAATGGAGCGGGGGCGGAGATTGAGGATTCTTCGTCCTGCTTTTTAAAAGATTTGAGAAGGGATGAGCAAAGAAAACAATAAAAATTAATTTATTAAATAAATATAAGGGATATACAATGAAAAAGTCAATTTTCATGTTTTTAGTAACGGTAATGTTTACCGTAATGTTTGTGCAGAGTGGAAATGCACAGACCACTGTTACAATCGGTAGTGGAACAAGCCCACAGCAATTTCCTTTTAGGGTTTATTTTGATTATACACGATCAGCTGCGATATATACAAGTGCTGAGATAGCTAATTCAGGAAGTATTACTCACCTTGGATGGTATGTATCTACAGCGAGCGCAGTAAGTATCCCGGTAAAAATTTATTTAAAAACGACATCATCATCAACTTTAACAGCTGGTGACTGGACTACCTTAATAAGCGGTGCAACACTGGTATATGATGCTACCAGGCAATTTTCGTCAACAGGATGGAATACTATTGATATAAGTGATTTCAGATATTCAAGTAATAATCTTATGGTCTTATGTGAAGCTAATATTGGTAGTGCTGTTGGTGGTGGTCCAGAATTCTATTATTCAAGTGCTGCGAATATGCACGAATTTTATCAAAATGATGGAAGCCCTCCGACCTATGGAGGAACTGTAAATGATATGAGACCAAATATACAGTTAACTATAGCTCCATCTGGAAGCGGAACTCAGGCAGATCCTTACCTCATTGCAACTCTGAGTAATCTTTACTGGGTCACTCAAAATTCTTCATCCTGGGCATACGGTAAATACTTTAAGCAAACTGCTAACATAGATGCAAGTGCAACAAGTTTCTGGGATTCAGGTGCCGGACTTTCTCCCATAGGAAATTCAACAACCAAATTTGATGCGTTCTATGACGGACAGAATTTCACTATAACCGGTTTATACATTAATAGACCCTCTACATCGAATGTTGGTTTGTTTGGGCTTTCATACGGGGCAACAATTCAAAACCTGAAGTTAGTCAATGCAACAGTTACAGGCGGAATGTCTACCGGTTCCTTAATTGGTTCTGCATCTTCATATTACGTTACGAATCCTTCTTTTATGTATGTTAGCTCCACAATCAGCAACTGTTCTACAACAAATTGCAAT
The DNA here is from genome assembly GCA_049317745.1 of Ignavibacteria bacterium. Taxonomy (GTDB): domain Bacteria; phylum Bacteroidota; class Ignavibacteria; order Tepidaquicellales; family Tepidaquicellaceae; genus CAIKZJ01. The sequence continues at coordinate 3,446 of JBMOHR010000208.1, read as the reverse complement.
GTTAATTCAAATAGCGCAAACGTAGGAGGATTAATCGGTTTTGCATCAGGTTATACATCTACAACACTCGCAATCATCAGTTATTGTTATTCAACCGGCACAGTTACCGGAACAACATCAAATGCCTCAATGTATGGCGGTCTGATAGGTAGTGTTCAATATTATGGCAAAGTTCAAAACTGTTATAGCACCTGCACTGTTAATGCTGCAAATCAGCAGGCAGGCGGATTTATTGGCTCATTTTCTTATAATCCCTGCTCTCCCATTTCAGTTTTAAGGGATTGCTATTCTACGGGAAACGTAACAGGTGGAAATTACAGCGGTGGTTTTGTTGGAAATAATGGAGGGTACGGAATAATTAAAAATTGCTACAGTACAGGAAGTGTAACTCCTAATCCTGGTAACAGTGTGGTAGGTGGATTTTGTGGTCAAAATTCCGGAACAATAACCGATTGCTTCTGGAATACTACTACTTCAGGTAAGGCAACAAGTAATGGTGGGACAGGGAAAACAACAGCAGAACTCAAAACTCAGGCAACATTCACAAACTGGGATTTCTCGGCTATCTGGGGAATAAGCGGGGCAATCAACAGTGGTTATCCATACCTTAGTTTTAATCCAAACTTCTGGACTGGTTCATCAAGTTCTGACTGGAATGTTGGTGGAAACTGGAGCAAAAACACAATACCAAACGGAAGTGATAATGTAATAATACCAAACGTCACTAATAAACCTGTCATATATACAACTGGTTCAGCTGCAAGTATAGTTATTTTTGCAAATTCATCACTTACTGTATCGGGTACACTTATTCTTGCCTCTGCACTCGACAATACAGGTACATTTACTTCCTCTTCTTCAAGCACTGTAACTTTTAATGGTTCTTTACCTCAGAACACAGATGGATTTGGAACAATATACAATCTTACAATAGACAATTCTGCAGGTGTTACAATAAATTCAGGAACTACAACAATTGTGACAAATTCATTAACAATTAATACAGGGAAAGTACTTACGGTAAATGGAATACTACAACTAAAGGGTAGTATTTCAAACAGCGGAACACTAACCACAACGAACGCTGAAATCTGGTTTAATGGTTCTTCAGCACAAACCACTTCCGGATTAACTGGTACAGTAAATAATCTGTATATCAGTAATTCATCAGGGGTTACACTATCCTCAGGTTTAAACATTACATCTCTTTTGTATTTACAGTTTGGACTTTTAACGCTGGGCTCGAATAATTTAACTATCGGCGGCGCTGCAACTATCGGCGGTACGACAGGTGCATCTAAAATGGTAGTAGCAACAGGAACTGGTGAACTAAGAAAAACATATACGGCAGCAGGTTCGTTTACGTTCCCCGTCGGGGATAATACGGGAACTGCTGAATATTCTCCTGTTACTTTGAATTTTGCGAGCGGAACTTTTTCATCTGCCTATGCAGGTGTTAAACTTGTAAATACTAAGCATAGTAATAACAGCAGTGCAACTTATTATCTTAATCGGTACTGGACTGTATCTTCAAGCGGGATTTCAGGATTCTCCTGTGCAGTTGCATTAACATATTTACCTTCCGATGTTGTAGGTGGTAACGAGTCATACATCTGGGCAGGAAAGTACAATGGCACAACCTGGACGCTTTTAAATCAGGCAAATACCGGCACACATACATTGAGCGGAACGGTAACGGGATTCAGTGATTTTTCGGGTGGCCAACAGGGAGTGCTCCCAGTATCATTGTCTTCGTTCACTTCTTTCGTGAATGTCAGGGATGTGAAACTTAACTGGGTGACGGATGCGGAAGCGAATAATGCGGGATTTGAAGTTGAAAGAACAGGCACGAGGCAACAGGCACCAGGCAACTGGGAAAAGATTGGATATGTACAGGGAAAAGGAACGACGAATGAGCAGACATCATACACATTCAGTGATACAAAACTTTCGACAGGGAAATATCAGTACAGACTGAAACAGATTGATAACAACGGAAACTTTGAATATCATAATTTAAATGGTGATGTGGAAGTTGGTGTGCCGAAGAAGTATGAGATGAGTCAGAACTATCCTAATCCGTTTAATCCGATGACGAAGATAGATTTTCAGTTACCGAATGACGGAAAAGTATCGTTGAAGATATATGATATTACGGGTAGAGAGATTGCAACGCTTGTGAATAATGAGTTTAAGAAGGCGGATTATTATACTGTGATGTTTAACGGGAGTAGTTTGTCGAGCGGGGTTTATTTTTACAGGATAGCGGCAGATAAGTATGTGATGACGAAGAAGATGGTACTTCTTAAATGATGAATTCTTCCGCCACGGCGGACAATAGAATAGAAACGAGAGAAAAGATATCCGCGAATTACGCGAATTAGACTAATTACGCTAATTAGAGATAAGAGCTTTATTTAGGGTTAGAGACGAGAAGAGAAGTAAGAAGTGAAGGAGTGATGATGAGAAGTGATTAGGTGATGAGGAAGTGATGCAGTGAAGAGGTGATGAAGAGTTGGAAGAATAAATTGAGAGTTGATCCACCACGGCGGACTCCAAGAACGCGTAATTTGAAAAAGCTATCCCTTATAGCAAATAGAGCGGGGGTGGAGATTGAGGATTCTTCGCCCTGCTTTTAAATGGGGAAGCAAAAAGAATTAAAATATAGCTTATGAATAAAGAAAATGTGTATAAAACTTATGGGTGGAATCCAAACGATGGAGACTATTCGGTAAAGAAAGAATTAAAGAGGAATGATAATCCGAAAAAAGACAATAAAAGTATTGCCGTTAAAATTAATGTGTTCATAAAAGGGCTGAGACATAAAATATTTATTAAGTAATTATTGCAATGAGTGTTAATCTGTATTTTTAGAGGGTTACTTAATTAACAAATAATCTGGATACACTTTCTACCCTGAAACTTTAACCAGATTGAAATGTCCGCCAGAAAGTCCGGCGGACATTTTTAATTTATGGATTCCCGATGAAATCATTCGGGAATGACAATTATCGTATTTTATTTTGAGTAGGGGAGATATAATATAAACGTCGAGCCTTTTCCGTATTCGGATTCGACTTCTACTTTTCCTGAGTAGGATTCGGCTATACGCTTTACGATTGAAAGACCGAGACCTGTTCCGCTGATGCTTCTTGTGTGTTCGTTCTTAATCCTGTAGAATTCTGAAAAGAGTCTTGCCTTATCTTCGGGCTTCATACCGATACCTGTGTCAGATATTTTTGTTACGATGAAGTTGCCCGATGTGGAAACATCTATGTTGATTGTTCCGTTATCTTTGTTGTACTTGATTGAGTTTCCGATTATGTTTGTGAACAATCTTGTGATTTCATTATTGTCTGCTCTGATAAGCGGAAGGTCTTCCTGGTATCTGGAAGTAACGGTAACACCTTTTTTCTTAAGTTCGAGTTCGAGGAAATCGACTGTGC
>JBMOHR010000207.1:0-5126 GCA_049317745.1 Ignavibacteria bacterium | reverse complement strand
GGAACATAATAAGGCAGAACAGGATATTTGCCAATGAAAATACCAATGGCTAATAAAATGACAGTCTTTAATGCCGGTGCAGTTTCAAGTTTTTGCATCTTTAAATGAGATTCTTAAACTTCAGATTATTTCCTTCACTTTTCAAGTCATATTTAAATTTGCCGTTTTAGCTTAGAAATATACGTTGAAAACTAAAGAAATTAATATTAAGTTTAAGTATCGTATCATAAAATATTATTCCCTTACTATGAAAAGTATAGTTATATATTTTGTCCCGTTTTTTCTTTCAGTATTATTATTGGTTTCCTGCAATAAATCAGACAGCCCTGTTACTCCCGTCGCCCCTGGATATGGCACTTTGAAGAGTAAAATTCATCCGAGAACCGAACACACTGATATAAACAGTACCGATACTGTCGATTATGCTGATTTCAACATTGCCGTAACCGGTACATCTTATTCTATGGTCACAGACACAAGCGGGAAATGGACTTTTGCTGGTTTGCCCGAGGGAAAGTATATCGTGAGTTTCTCCAAACCGGGATATTCAGAATATAAACTTGTTTATGCAACTGTCACAAAAGACGATACTACGGATTACCCTGTATACATGTATAAATTAACTTCTGCAAGGATTTCTAATGTAAGTTATTCTCTTTCCGCATCTCAGATAGCATTCAATTATAAACTTAACGTTAATCAGCTCAGACAGTATTATTTAAGGTTTTACTTCTCTCCTGATTCAACTGTCGGAACTCCATCATCAAACTATTCATTCACGGAATACGAATTACTTATCGATGTTAACGATACAGCTTCTGTCAGAAATCATTACGTTGATGTTGTAACCCTCCTTGCAAATGGAATGGCGGCAGGTACCAGAGTATATTGCTTCGGAAATATCGGATATAAAAATCAGTATTACAACGACTCTCTCACAGGAAGGAAAATTTATAACACTCTTAGTACTTTTCCATCGGCAAAGATGAGTTTTATCCTTCCGTAGTAATACAATTTCTGACGGTATATATGTATTTAAAATTATCTTTAATTTTAAGTTTATTTTGAATAATTTACTAATTATTAGAAAATATCTTTCCCGTAAATCAACAAATTATATTGATATGAGTGATAACACTAAAACACCGGCGAAGAAACCTCGCAAGATCAAAGGTAAAACAGTTATTGATATTCAGAAATGTAAAGGTTGTGAACTCTGTACTGTTGCCTGCAAAGAAGATGCAATTTCACTTTCCAAAGACATTAACAATTTAGGCTACAGGTATGCAGTTGTCATAGACGACGTTTGTACTGGCTGCTTAAACTGTGCAATAGTCTGTCCTGACGGAGTTATTAAAGTTTACAGAACAAGCGGGAAAAAGAAAGAACAGATTGCAACTATCTCCAACGTTAAAGAATCAATTAATGTAACGATTGATAATCCTACTCTGGAAGACCTTTCCAAAATGGATTACTTATAAACAACAATTTTAAATTAAAACTTTGAATAACTCTATTAAAGAGGAATAATTTATGGAATTGAAAGAAGATATCAGATTAATGAAGGGTAATGAAGCGATGGCTGAAGCCGCTATTCAGGCCGGTATGGATGCTTACTTCGGATATCCTATCACTCCGCAGTCGGAAGTGCTGGAATATTTAACAAGAGAAGTCCCCAACAGAACAGGTATTGCTCTGCAGGCTGAAAGTGAAGTTGCATCTATCAATATGGTTTATGGTGCTGCAGGTGCTGGCGCAAGAGTCTGGACCTCGTCATCTTCGCCTGGCTGGTCACTTATGCAGGAAGGCGTTTCTTATATCGCCGCTGCTGAATTACCATGCCTTCTCGTAAACGTTAACCGCGGTGGTCCGGGACTCGGTACTATCCAGCCTTCACAGGGAGATTACTTCCAGGCTACAAAAGGCGGAGGTCACGGTGATTATCGTTTGCTCGTTTTAGCACCTAACTCAGTTCAGGAAATGTCTGACTTTGTTTTTCTCGGGTTTGAACTTGCAGAAAAATACAGAACTCCTGTATTAATGCTTTCGGACGGTGCAATCGGTCAGATGATGGAAAAAGTAACCTTCCATAAAAGAGAAATAAAGAAGAGTGAAAAACCCTGGGCTACTACAGGCAAGACTCCTGACAGGGAAAGAAATATTATTACTTCGCTTTTCATTAAACCCGAAAAGATGGAAGTCGTTAATCTGCATCTTAACGCCAAGTATGAAGAAATTGCAAAGAATGAAGTCAGGTACGAAGAGATTGAAACAAAAGACGCAGAATATTTACTGGTCGCTTACGGCTTGTCAGCAAGAATCAGTCATAAAGTAGTTATTCTCGCAAGAGCAAAAGGAATTAAACTCGGACTCCTGAGACCTATAACATTATGGCCTTATCCGTCTGAAGTACTTTTTAAACTTGCAGACCAGGTTAAAGGTATGATGACAGTTGAGTTAAATGCAGGTCAGATGGTCGAAGACGTAAGACTCGCAGTTAACGGAAAAGTTAAAGTCGGTCACTATGGCAGAATGGGTGGTATCATTCCAAGTCCGGAAGAAGTAGAAGAATACCTGGAAAAATTTATTAAAACACTTTAAGAGAAAAATTTAAATTTTATTGATATGGAAAATAATGAAATCTTAACACCTCAGTGCATTGTAGATGGCGATGACAACTACGATCTCATTTATGAGAAGACTACTGTTATGACCGATACACGTTTGCATTATTGCCCGGGTTGCGGACACAGTACTGCACACAAAATTCTTGCCGAGGTTATTCAGGAACTTGGAATTCAGAAAGACGTTATCGGTATCGCACCGGTTGGTTGTTCCGTCTTTGCTTATGAATACCTGCACATTGACTGGCAGGAAGCTGCTCACGGAAGAGCAACTGCAGTCGCAACAGGCGTTAAAAGATGTTTACCTGAAAAATATGTGTTCACTTATCAGGGTGATGGTGACCTTGCTGCTATCGGTACAGGCGAAACAATCCATTGCATTAACCGCGGTGAGAATATTATGATTATTTTCATCAACAACGGTGTGTATGGAATGACAAGCGGACAGATGGCACCTACTTCGCTCGAAGGTATGAAGACTACTACTTCACCTTACGGACGTAATGTTCATACAATGGGACATCCGATTAAAGTATCTGAATTGATAGCACCGCTTCCTGGCGCATTCTATGTTACCAGACAGTCTGTTCATACTCCTAATGCCGTTAGAAAAGCCAAGAAGGCAATCACGAACGGATTTAATTATCAGAAACTTGGTAAAGGTTTAAGCTTTATTGAAATTGTATCCAACTGTCCTTCAAACTGGAAAATGACTCCTCTGCAGTCTAATGACTTCATTGAAACAGATATGCTGAAATATTATCCGGTGGGAGATATCAAGGTTCCTTCAAAAGAAGATTTAGAAAATTTATAAGCCGAAAGGGAATAAAATAATATGTTGAACGAAGAAATTATCATCGCAGGATTTGGGGGACAGGGCGTTCTCTCAATGGGGCAGACTCTTGGTTATGCCGCTATGGTAGAAGGTAAAAACGTTTCATGGATGCCTTCATACGGTCCTGAAATGAGAGGCGGAACTGCTAATTGTATTACTATCGTTTCTGACGATACCATCAGTTCTCCTATCGTGTCAAAGTTTGATACCGGTATTTTATTAAATCAGCCTTCGATGGATAAATTCGAAAGCAGAATTCAGCCGGGTGGAATTATTGTGTATGAATCTACAAACATTCTGCACGCTTCCGAAAGAAAAGATATCGGTATTTATGCAATCCCGGCATCGGACGAAGCAAATAAATTGCACAACATTAAAATTGCTAATATGATTCTTCTTGGAGCATTCCTCGAAAAGAAACCTATCGTTTCTCTCGAAGGTATTATGGAAGCTCTGAAAAAAGTATTACCGGAAAGATATCATAATCTTTTGCCTATTAACAGACAAGCACTCGAAGTCGGTGCTGAGTTAATGAGAAATGCACAATAAACTCTTCTAAAACTTTTTAAAGAAAAGGAGATTTAATATGAAATTTAAAGTTACAAAAACAGATAAATCAAGATTTGAAAACATAAATTATGAGACATTGGGTTTTGGTGTCCATTTCTCAGACCACGTGTTTATTTCAAGATATAAAGATGGTAAATGGGACGATGGTGCCATCGAACCTTACGGACTTTTACCTTTTGAACCGGGTCTTTGTGTCTTCCATTACGGTCAGTCAATTTTTGAAGGTCTTAAAGCTTTTGAATCTGTAAAAGGCGGTGTAAATATATTCAGACCTGATATGAATGTTAAAAGATTAAACCGTTCCGCTGAAATCGTTTGTATCCCTGCTTATGATGAAGAAAGATTGCTGGCAGGTATAAGAGAACTGGTTAAGATTGATGCAAAGTTTATTCCGCGTAAAAAAGGCCAGTCTCTTTACATCAGACCTGTCGTTTTCGGAAGTGGACATTTCCTCGGAGTTACTGCAGCAAGTGAATATCATTTAATAGTTATGACGTCTCCCGTTGCATCATATTATGCGGCAGGTCTAAACCCTGTTAAGATTATGGTCAGCACAGACCACGTCAGGGCAGTTCAGGGCGGAGTTGGTGCAGCAAAGACTGCGGCAAACTATGCGGCTTCTCTTTGGGCTGGTATGGATGCACACAAAAGAGGTTTCTCACAGGTGTTATGGCTCGATGGTGTAAACAGAAAAGATATTGATGAAGTCGGCGCTATGAACATTATGTTTGTTATCGATGATGAACTTATCACACCTTCATTAAGCAAAGGAACTGTACTGGCTGGCGTAACAAGAAATACAGTTCTTACTCTTGCAAAAGAATTCGGTATGAAGGTTTCCGAAAGAAATATTTCAATCGATGAAGTTGCAGATGCACACGCAAACGGAAGAGTGAAAGAAGTATTCGGTACAGGTACTGCAGCTGTTATATCACCTGTTGGTCTGCTTGAATACAAAGGAAAGGAAATGATTTTCAACGATATGAAAATCGGACCTGTTGCACAGAAATTCTACGATACAATTACCGGTATCCAGTACGGTGAAGTAGAAGATACTCATAACTGGAATCAGCACATTGATTTATAAATAGAAGTAA
>JBMOHR010000206.1:0-5146 GCA_049317745.1 Ignavibacteria bacterium | reverse complement strand
TTTATTATTTCTTCAAAGTAAGTTGCCATAATTATATTTTGATTGCGACAATATCTTTCTTTTCTCTCAGGTAGTACAGGTAGTCGTCCTTGCAGAAGAAATTATCGGGTACGTTGAAACTTGAACTTCTGTTCAGAACATCCTCGTACAGTTTACCACAGGATTCAATGTCATAAATACAGAATATATTCTTATAGTACTTTCTTGTTAAGTCTTTTATGTTAATGTCAGCAGGTACATAATAGTTAAAGAACAGTTTCCCGTTCTTAACTATATACTCAATATCACCTTCTGCATTCTTTGCTTCGCTGCTAATGATTTCCGCTACGTTCGATTCTGGTGTGAACTGCGAAACAGCTTTCGGATAGTCGTAGTATTCGGTGTACAGGTCATCATCAGTTTTTCTTTTCATATCGAGTACATCAGGATATTCTTCTTCTGTAAACATTCTAATCACGCTGCCGTCAACGATATTAATCTCAACGAGTTCGGGTTTCTCGAACTTCTGCTTTATGCCGAAGAGTTTATCTTCTGTTGAAAAGAAATACTGGTAATCCTCATTCTCCCATAACATCTTACCTGTTCTTAAATCGATTGCAATAATATTCTTATGGTAGGGGAGTTCGGGCTTTTCAAACCTGTTAAGGTAGAGTATCTTTGAAGAAGCGCCTTCTGTTGAAATCCAGTAATTGCCGTCTTCAAACATAAAATCATTAAGGAGTTTCTTACCCGTTGCGATTTCCAGAGTGAACAGGTAGAGTTTCTTTGCTTCAAGGTCTCTTGTTTCGCCTGCGATAAAATCTTTTCCTCCGAATATGAACTTCCAGAGGTTACCGCTTTGATTAAAAACCCATTCGGGCTTTATCTTATTCTTGTTTCTTTCGAATAGTTTCATTGTAAATTGCTATGTAGTTTAGTCCTTCAAGAACCAGGTTAGGTTCAAACTTATCAATACCTGTTTCGTGTTTCTTTATTAAATCAATTCCTCCGCCCGTTGCAACAACGAATAAATCACCGAACAGTTTTCTGTACTCTTCGATTGCTTTCTGAATAAACATTACCTGCTGGAAAACAATTCCAGAGATGATAGCTCCTTCGGTTTCATTATTAATAAGTTTCGCTTCGGGTTTGAGAAGAACATCAGGCAATGTTGTCCTGGCAAGAAGTGCATCGGCAGATGTCTTAATCCCTGTTGAAATCATTCCGCCTTTATAAACACCCTTTGAGACTACGTTAAAAGTAGTTGCAGTTCCAAGGTCAATTATAAGAATATTAGTTTTACTTTTATACTTTTTGTAAGCACCCACTGCGGAGCAAATTCTGTCGCTTCCGAGAGTATGAGTGTAATCAATCTCAATCGGCAATTGCATCAGTGTATTAATAAAAAATGTAGTGAAACCTTTTGTGCTGAACCTGATACCTGTAGAAGAATCTTTATTGAGCAGTGATACATAAACGTATTCAAAACCTGACATAATCTGATTATGAAGAAAAGTGTTCTTTCCCTCGGGTATGAATACATTCAGGAATTTCTTATAGTCATCTATAAATGCAGGTTTTCTGTATTCCTTTGAATGAATCTTCCCGAGTTTCCTGTCTTCGGCAATGCATCCTTTTATTCGAGTGTTGCCTATGTCAATTAGTAATCGTTTCATTAGAAAATTGATAATAAAAAAGGGGATATACATCCCCTTAAAATTTAATCAATTAATTTTATAATTTACATATAGAATTTGATGCCACCCGAGAGAGTATAACCAGTAACGTTCGGTTCACCGATAATAATCTTGTATTTAGCATCAATAAATATTGAATAATTAGTACCTATACCGATGAAGTCAAGACCGCCGCCAAGGTCAAGCCCGACTTTAGTCTGGTTGACGGTGTTCTTCAGCGAATCTTTGTAGTTGTAGAAATTTAATCCAATACCTCCGTCAACATAAGGTTCAATAGAGGCAGATTTAAACCTCAGCCTTACAAGACCTGCCGTCTCAAAATTATTATCATCGTTAACTTTCCAGTAGTTTGCCTGAGGTACAAAAGAGAATGTCTCTGTTTTTATTTCCGCAAACAAGCCGATATTGAGACCAGAGTTACTCTTGAAATAAGCAATACCTGCACCTACTCCGAGGAAAATCTGCGGAGCCCCCGCCTGTCTTTGAAGAGGTGTAGATACCACAAAATCTTTTTTACCCTTATCAAGATTCTGCAGTTTATATTGCGAATACCCGTTTGTAAATAAAACTAAGATGATGAGAGATGCGAGAAATAATTTTAGTTTCATATTAATTAGTTTAAATTAGATATTTCCAAATTTTTAATCTTATCCCTTAATTCGGCAGCCTTTTCAAATTCTTCATTATTCACTGCTTCCTCGAGGTCGTTGTGCAATTTCTTTAATTGTTCTTCTTTGCCAAGGTTATCCAGCAAATCTTCCGGTTCTATGCCTTCATCAATACTGTCATCGTCTTCATTGAAGTCCAGCCCGTCAAAATCCGTAATATCATCACTGTCGTTTAACTTCGGTACAAAACCGATTTCATCCATAACTTCTTTTGCAACGTATATAGGTGCATTAAACTTCAGTGACATCGCAATGGCGTCCGAAGGTCTTGCATCAATATCGTCAATCTCATCTGTATCGAGTTTAATCTTCGCGAAGAATGTAGAATCTCTTAACTCATTAATGACAACAGATTCCACGCTATAGTTTAATGACTGAAGAATATTCTTCAGCAATTCATGAGTAAGAGGTCTCGGAGGTTTCAGACCTTCGATTTCAAAGGCAATAGCCTGAGCTTCGAAGTGACCAATAATAATAGGCAGTCTTCTTTCTCCTTCAACTTCTTTCAATAATAAGGCAAACCCTCCGCCACTAACAGAAGACGAAACAGGTATACCGGCAATCTCAACTTTTATTAATTCTTTATTGTCCATTTTATCATCTCCTTTCTAATATATAATACACAATTTATCGATTAATTGTTTCAACATAAAATTAAAATATACAGAAATTAATTAAAAGGCAAATACGTCTTAACCTTTTAATTTCTTAATCTCTTCAGTCATTGCAGGGAGTACTTCAAATACGTCGCCGACAATTCCGTAATCTGCAACCTGAAATATCGGTGCATCTTTATCTTTATTGATTGCAACTATGTACTTTGAAGAAGACATTCCTGCCAGATGCTGAATTGCACCGCTGATACCGCAGGCAACGTACAGACTTGGCGAAACAGTTTTACCTGTCTGTCCGACCTGTTCACCGTGCGGACGCCATCCTGCATCAACAACTGCTCTCGACGCACCCACAGCCGCACCGAGTACACCTGCGAGTTCTTCCACTAAATGGAAGTTCTCAGGACCGCGTAAACCTCTGCCGCCCGAAACTATTATATCTGCTTCGGCAACATCAAGCTTACCGCTTGCAACTGCTACTTCGCTGACGTATGCAGAGAAATCATTCGCACCGATGTTAACTGAATCGGGTGTAATCTTTTCCACTGCAGCGTCTGTGCTGTTTTCAACTGCTTTAAGAACGTTTGGTCTTAGAGTAACAACTACTTTACCGCTGTTTGCTTTTACCTTTGTGTAACACTTTCCCGCATAGGCAGGTCTTTTAAAGCAGACACCGCCGTCTTCAGGGATGAAATCTATAACGTCAGGAACGATTGCCGCACCTGATTTTGCTGCTATGGACGGGGAAATCTCTCTTCCGAAAGAAGTACCAGAAAGCAGAACTATGTCGTAGCCGTTTGCATCTGCAAAACTGCTGACTGCCGATGCGAAAGCACCGTGTGAATACTTAATATCTGCAATACCGCTCTTTGCGTTAAGTTCATTCAGGCTAAGCTGATAAACCTTTGCAGCACCATACATACCGAGAGCTTTAATCTGGTCATCACCTGCATCATTGATAGTAATGACTGCAAACTCAGAACCGAGTTTATCCGCGAGGAATTTACCAGCGGAAACCACTTCAAAAGCATTGGCTTTGAAGACGTTATCTTTTGTCTCTGCGAAAACTAATATTTTACTCATTTTAAATTCTTCTCCTTCTTTAAATTACTTTAGCTTCTTCTCTTAAAAGTTTCACCAGTTCGGGCACGTTAGCAACGCCGTCGGTGAATAACTTGCCCTGGCCTTTTGCGGCTGGCAGGTTCATTTCAAGAACAGAAGATTTAACAGGTTCATCAATAGCGGGTTTTTCTTCAACAGGTTTCGACTTCGAAGCCATAATGCTCTTAAGGTTTGGATACCTTGGAGTGTTAAGACCTTTTTGAGCACCGATAACCAGCGGAAGTTTTGCCTTCAGGGTTTCCTTACCGCCTTCAATCTCTCTTTCGATAGTTGCGTCAGTACCGTTGATTTCAAGTTTAGTAACAACGTTTACCGATGGCATTCCAAGAAATTCGGCAGTCATTTTCGGAACTACAAGACCGTCGAAATCGATAGACTGTTTCCCGAAAAGAACTATATCAGGACTTAAATCTTTGATAACGGCAGCGAGATTTTTAGCGACAGTGTACGAATCGAAATCATCGCCCGCAGCTTTAATCAGAATACCTTTATCGGCACCCATCTGGAATGCTTTTTTGATACCTTCTTTTGCTCTGTCAGTACCGAAAGAAACGGCAATCACTTCACCTGTATTCTTTTCTTTAAGCTGAACAGCCTCTTCAACGGCGAACTCATCGTACGGATTGATGATGAAAGTAACGCCTGCTTCCTCGATAGATTTACCGCTCCCGCCGACCTTAATTTTAGTCGTGCTGTCAGGAACAGTAGAAACACAAACTACAATTTTCATATATATGTTTTAATTAATTTAATATTTATCGTAAAGAATCCAACGTAAAATTGAATTTGCAGAAATTAGGAAAATAATAGGTATAAAAACAGTCATTGAGTAAAGAAAATAATGGAAAGCTGTTTGTTCGTTATCAGTTGGTAGAAAAGGATTGGCATCTGCGGCGGAAGTGAAGTTGAAAGAGACTGAATTACGCTGATAGTGTTTTAGATTAAGGAAATGGAATCCGCCGTGGTGAAATAAAAGACGATGGGACGGATTATCGCAGATGGTTTTTAAGAGAAGTTCTGTCAGGAAGTTTATGTTTTTTGGCGGGGCATGAGCGACGAATGAAGG
>JBMOHR010000205.1:0-5184 GCA_049317745.1 Ignavibacteria bacterium | reverse complement strand
CACTCGTCACAAACCCGCACTCATTCTCTGTTCCCGCATCCTTAAAATAAATCTTATCGCCTTCCTTCAGCTCAAAATCAGAATTTATCTTCACCATCACCTTCGGAACCTTTCCCTGCGAATCCATCCGCCCAATCACTTCCTGTCCTATATAACAACCTTTATTGAACGATACAAATTCTTTCAGCCCGCACTCCAGCGGATTTATCTCCTCATTCAGTTCTTTGCCGTCATAAATGTAACCCTTCTCAATCGCAATATCCTTAAACGAAACATTGTCCAGCCAGTCAGGCTGCTCAAGCAGAAGCTTCATAAAATCCGAATTGTCATTCAGCCCGAGTATCACAATCTTCCTGAACCTGTAGTCATCTATGTAAAAATAGTTTCCCTCCACAAAGTTGCACCCGCTCATAAACTCATAGTCATTGTCAAACTCTGGAATCAGCGTGTACTTAATCGTATTCACAATCTCTGTCTCTATGTTTTCCGTTACAATGTACTTATTCATAAAATCCTTTATCGCTTCTTCTTTCCCCGATGAACCCGCCAGTATGAATGCCCTCTCAATCCTCAGCACAGTCACAAAATCGACAATCCTTCCTTTATCATTCGTCAAAACAGTCCTGAGAACAGTACCGTCTTCAAACTTCCTGAAGTCATTTGTTGAAACTCTTTGCAGAAAATCCTGCACATCGTTTCCTGTCAGCCGCAAAATCTTAAGGTTTTCGCTAAAAACTTTCATTCACACATTTATCTTTCTAAACCTTAATTTACTCAAAATTGAAGTAAGATTAAATTCATTTAGAAATAAATCTCACACGAACACTCTTATTTAATCAGCAGCATTTTAAAGCTTGAAGTGAACTCCTCCGCGCCTTTTACAGAAATCACACAGTAATAAACTCCGCTCGCCAGATTATTCCCGTTAAAACTCGATGTATAATTCCCCGCAGGAAGATTTTCATTGTTCCGAAGCCTCGCCACCTCCCGTCCGCGAATATCGTACACCTTCAAAGTCACCGATGAATTGCCAGGCACGTCAAAGTTTATCCGCGTCGTCGCATTAAACGGATTCGGATAATTTGCCAGTTGTACCACAGTTTTCTTCTCAATCTTCTGTCCTCCGTTGAACATCCACGGCTCTATACTCATATTTCTCTTATAACCCACACCCGTCTGGTCATCTGCACGGAAAAACGAATACCACAGCATCAGATTATTCTTACTCGTGAAAATTCCCGCCGACCTGTACAACTGCACATACCCGTAATTCTCCTTCCGCATCAGCGGCTCGGGCGCAAGCTCCCACCTCACCATATCAGTGCTTCGTGCCACGTATAAATCATTCACCTTCGAACTCGCCACTTTATACTTTCCCGCAATCAGCATATAATAGTAACCGTCAAAATCATTCTTTACCACATTGATGTGCCACGGCTGAAAATCCTGCGTCGTATTGAAAACCACACTCTGAATTATCTGCCTATCCCAGCCTTGCCTTAAACTGTCACTGCTTATAAAACTTACTTTAAACCTGTTATCTATCGCTCGGTTTACGAAAAACATATAATACTTTTTCCCGCTCTTCACTATCGAAGGCGAAAACGTCATCCTGAAATAATTCGGCTGCGCAATTATCGTGTTCGAATCCGCATTCGCAAAGTTACTGTCATACGAAACCACTTTCACGTTCTGCTGAAAAATATCCTTCCTCGAATACGTCTGATTAAAAAACATATAATATCTGCCCGACTCATAAAACACATCAGGGTCATTATTGTACGAGTTCGTAAACGGCGGGGGACGCGTCGGCATATCTATCAGCGGCTTCCTCGCACCTGCAATCTCCGTGAAAGTAATCCCGTCCTCGCTCTCAAGCACAGAAGGATTCTCAAAGTCATCGTTGCTGTAAGGGAACGGAGTGTAAACCATCTTGTATTTTCCGTCGTGCCCTTTTATCACATCAGGATGCACCGCCTGATTCGTCCCGTCGTATGTCTTCACCGTAATCTCATTATTCGTTGCCGCTTCATAAAACAAAACATTATCCGTACTGTCTTCCGACTTCAAAGTCACAATGTTCACCCACGAATCTCTCCAGCTCAAATCAAAAGACTCCGAAAACAGATTATCATTCCCGACTTTGTAGAAAGAGCAATTTCCAGTTTCCCTTATGTAAAACAATAAATTACCATTAGCTAAACCATCACCGAAATTCCCCGATTCAATATTGGTAATATTCTTCGGATAGTTTGTTGCCAGCGATATCTCCGTAAAGTAAGGCGCCGTACTCGTGTACTTAAACAAAGAAATATGTCCCGCCGCATTCGAATTGAACGGATCATAACCCAGCACACCCGCAGCCCCGTCAGCAAAAGTAATCTTCTTCAGCAGCTTCCACTTATTATTCCACCCCGTCACACCGCAAACCGAATCAACAGAGTATTGCAAATACGCATTCAGGTAAATCCTGTAAACATTCGCCGCCCTGTTCTTCGCATCATAAAACAAAAACTCATTTTTGTTCTCATTCGCACCATCAAGACAAATAATATCCTTCCAAGTACTCCTGAAACCTGGCAAACTACTCTTAAGCAAAAGCTCTAAATAATTTCCAACCTCGTAAACCTCTGCCTTACCGTTGAAAGCATCGTAGAAAAACAACTCATCATTACCATCGCCGTTGAAATCTTTCGCAATAATTATCGACCACGTCTTTCGCAGATTATTGTACGTCCTGTTCAAAGACATATCAGCATTGAAAAGCACTGCCTGACCGTTAGCCCTGTCATAAAACAGCACGTACAAATCCCCGCCATTCTTAAATTGAGTCACGATATCCCACGTGTTCCGGAAGCCGTTCGAAAGGAAAACACTCTCATCCAAATCATTCAAAGCCGTACTGTAAATCTCGCAATATCCGTCCAGACTATTGTTCTGCGAAAAGCAATCCACCGCAAGAATCAGAGAAAGTGAAATGATAACAAAGTAAAGTTTTAGTAACATCAACAAGTATTTATGAATTTTCCAAAATCATTAAAAGAAACATTCCCCAAAACCCAAATACTTCCTCACTGAAAAATAGAAAAATCCTATTCTAACCTCAAATATAACAAACCCAAACTACCCAAAATCCCACCAACAAAAAATGTAATAATTCAGTAAACGCAACTTATAAATCCCAAATCTATACTTGCCTTACCCTCATTCCAACACACGAAGAAGCCTGCTTATAAAACACAAAGCATCGCTATTCCAACTGACGCAGCACATTCAAAAACAAAACCCCGCAGGGGTTTAATATGAATAACCCCCGGCGAAGCCGGGGGGACACACACAAAAACACTCCAACCCCTTACGGGGTTGAACATCTAATGTTAATATATCGACGCAACCAGCCGTGTTCTTGCATTTAAAATTTACCAATTTACAATTGCCTTCCAATCTATGCACCCATTATCGAATTGAAAAACATTTCCAAAATATGCACGTTACATAAAACAAAGATGATGCATTGGATAAACACAGATACTTTATAACGGGAGTAATTGTTCTGGCGGTTGCACTGGTTTACGTGTTTCTTGTGAAGGTGCAAAAGCCGGGGCTTGATATGAGAATCTCTCTGGAGAAGGATACTTTCCTTTACGGAGAAGATTTTGATGTGAAATTTATTCTTGTAAATCTATCCGATGAAGTTGATTCGGTTTTGTTTTTTAGAGAAATATTTTTAGACGATGCATCTTTAATAATTGACAATGTCAGAGGTGTAAACTATGGTGGCGGACATCGGCATCTTGTAGATGTACATCCTGCAATAATATATAAATACATAAAAGTAAAACCCGGAGAACAATTGACCCAATATGTTAATTTAATCGTGAGAAAAGGAGAAGGCTCCCCTCCTTTTCAAAGATTCTCTGTTGGTCAATACATATTTCGGGGGCTGTGTGAAAAGGATTCGGGGAAATATATTTTTTCAAACACTGTTTCTTTTAATGTTGTATCGCCTAAAGGAAAAGACCGCGAGGCATATAAAGAATACAGGGCCTTTGAATACCTTCAGAACAAACCTCGTGAAGGAGCACTAACACAAGAAACTCGTGTTCTTTTGGTTGATAAAGCAATAGAAGTTTTGTATAAATATCCAAAGTCAGTTTATTCAGGTAAACTTTTATGCAGAAGCAATACATACAGACAGAGCGGAAAGTATAAATATGATGAGTCATATTTAAAGGATATAGAATTCTTCATTGAGAATAATCCGGACTCGTATTTTCTGAATGAGTTATTGTACACAATAGGTAGTCTATTCCATCAAAAATTAGGCGGGAAAGAAAAAGCGGTAGAATATCTTAATTCGTTAAGGACAAAATTTAATAATGGCAGATTGAATAGACTGATTGATGAACATTTAGTAAGGGATGATGGTCTGAGGTGAGAAAAATATATATAATAGATTCAAACCCCTTCCCCTCATTCCCAACACTCGAAGAAGCCTGCTTATAAAACACAAAGCATCGCTATTCCAACAGACGCAGCACATTCAAAAACAAAACCCCGCAAGGAGTTGAACAAAGTAACGCAAGCATGTCGAAGATCCCGATGTATCGGGACTTGCGTAAACTCAAGCTGGAATCTTGCTTACACTTCCTTCTGCAAAAACCCCGCAAGGGTTTAATATGAATAACCCCAGGCGCAGCCGGGGGGCACACACAAAAACACTCCAACCCGCGAAGCGGTTAGCTCTTATAACACGCAAAGCGCCTCGCTTTAAAACCCCGTACGGAGTTGAACATCAGTAGCTCAGAAACACATCACACCCCAATCCCATAGTCCGCCGCACCGTAGACTTGCATATCTACAACAAAAAGAATTAATACACTTTTTAAAAGAGAAGAATTTTCTATATTTAAGTAAATCAGAATAATGAAAAGAGAATATAACATAATAATTGAGAAGGATTCCGAAGGATATTTCGTCGGTTCGGTTCCTGAATTGAAAGGCTGCCACAGTCAGGCAAAATCTATTGACGAATTAATGAAAAGAATGGAAGAAGTAATAGAACATTGTGAAGAGGTAACGCCAATTTCCTAAAGTACGTTATCCTTTCTTGTCATTCCCGTCCGCCGCGGAGTTTGTCTCAAAACATATTTTGTTTAGGCTCTTATTTTCTTTGGGGGGTGT
>JBMOHR010000204.1:0-5189 GCA_049317745.1 Ignavibacteria bacterium | reverse complement strand
CATTAAATATTCTGTAAAAAGGGGATAAAGGTATTAACTTTATATAATCGTCAATATTCTTACCTGCCGCTTTGAATATTTCCTCGAATAAAAACGGTGCCGTTATTACCGTAGGACCTGCATCAAACTTAAATCCGTTCTTCTCGAATAAATAAGCTCTTCCTCCGGGCTTATCAAGCTTTTCATAGATTAAAACATCGTGTCCCTTGGCTGCTAATCTGATTGCAACCGAAAGACCCCCGAACCCGCTTCCTATTACTATTATCTTTTTCTTTTCCATTATTAATTATTTTCCTTACTTTCTTTCCTGTTAAAATATTCCCATATTATTAAATTTAATCCTATTAGAGAAAACCCGAAGAAGAAATCTTCTAAAGGTATCGTAAACAATCTTACCCCAAGCATCTTTGCCTCATTGTATATTACGATCGGTCTCCACGTTAAGTATCCGTTTACTATAACCATCAGCACTGTCACTACAAGCCAGAACACCCAGAACAGCCTTTGCCTTAGTATCCTTGTCCTTAAAACAAAATCCATCACTATCACAAATAAAGAACCCGCTATCACCAGTATTGTATAATCCATCATCTGCTCTTAAGTTTTTTATCTAAATATTTCACCGTCTCCCACGTGAATATACAGCTGAACGGTATTACTGCAAAGAACAGTATTTCTTCAATCGGTAATCCAAAGAAATATATTCCTGTAACGTATTCTTTGTTGAATGTCCATAAACCTCTTTTTACTGCTATTGCATCAATTATCACAAACATCACAAATGGTATAGATATAGCCGTAAAGAATCTTTTAAAGGGTTTGTAGAAATTGATTTCCTTGCTGAAACTCTTTATCAGAGGTACGGCTGCAGTTACAATCAGCACTATGAAATACTCATACTTCAAGTATACCTCTTTTCTTTATAATTATTATAAGTGTAATCAGCAATAAACCCGATAACGTTGATAAATAATGTGTATTCATTAAGTTTATTATAGAAAACTGAACCACATTAATTGATAATATTATGTATGGAGCATATTTGATAAGCGGCGAATTCTTATCATCTCTTATACTCTTCTTTCTGATTAGTCCATATATTAGTGTAATGAATATTATCGCCACAACAAACCACGAAACATAATTCTGTATCGGTACAAAACCTGCTCGCCAGACCCAGAACTGGTTTATAAACGCCGCAAAAGGTTCAAGCGTTAAATCCAGTCCGAGTACTATCAGTGATGAATAAACAACCTTTGTAAACAGGTTCTTCCCATTCTCCGAAAATACTATCTGAAACGAACTTACAACAACTATTACCCACGATAAACTTATCGCAACAGGTACATTAAACAACTGAGGCTGTAACTTGTCTGTGTATAAATATTCACCGAAAGGATATCCCGTTTTTACTCCTGCATATTCAATCAGATAACCCGAAATTAACATTAAAGGGATAATTATACCTAATCCCTTTAATTCATAATTGAGTATCATAAATAGCACTAACGCAGCAAATTGTATCGATAGAAATACTGTCGTAGTCCAGATATACTTTTCCCTTAATTCTGCATTCGTCATTATTACTAACCCAACTGCAGTCATTACAATCAGCAGTATTATCAAATACTTCAGTATGTTCTGAACAGTCTTTATAATGTCTCTCCTTTTAACATAATTTCGGAATATGTTCTGCCTTTCCACAATGAACCCTTTCCTATCTTGTTCCATCTCCAGGAATTAAAACCAATCATAGAAATTATTAATACACCCGCAGGATGTAGTAAAGTAGATATAAACCCTAACTTGAAACTGCTGTTAATTATAACCCTCATTATTATTAATAGAACCACCTGATACAAAAAGTTGTACAACAAATATTCATTTCCTGTAACAAGCGAAACCATCGCTCCCGCAAAAGGCATAAAGAATAATATCAGATACACAAAGAACACCGAAAACAAAGTAAGTGAGGAATAACCCATCCCGGGAAATATATTCTTTGAAAACCCTTCCCAGATTTCTTTAAAACTCTGATACATCCTGCAGCTTAATATGTCCAGCCCCTTGTTCACAACCACCTTATACCCAAACCTCTTAATATTCTTCGCAAGTCTTACGTCTTCAACAAGGTCATTCTTCAGTGCCTCGTGTCCGCCTATTGCTTCGTATGCCTCTCTCCTGAAAAGTAAGAAAGGACCAACCCCCATCGCAAATGAAGGACTCTTCAGCGTCTCAGCCAGATAATAAGGCAGCAGTGTAAATGAGGTAAAATGTATTCCCGGCATTATCATCTTTTCTGCAAAACTATTCAATGTCATCTTTGGAATAAGCGTATATAAATCTGCTTTCCTGTTTATGGCTCGCGTCACAGAATTTAATATTGAATCTTTGAAGTGTACTGTGTCTGCATCTGTAAATAATACATATTCACCCTGCGACTCCTTATAAAGCTGATGACACGCAAAGTTCTTCCCCGACCATCCCGCAGGAAGCGGCTTCCCGTTAATTACTTTCAATTCTTTATACTTATTCCTCAACTCCTCAAGTATCATCCCGGTACTGTCTTCTGAATTATCATTCAGCACAATCACCTCAAACTTTTTGTAATCCTGGACAAGCAGCGACTCAACGCATTCTCTTATGCTTCTTTCCTCATTCCTCGCTGGAATTAATACAGACACAAACGGAAGTTCGGCATCGGGAATAATGTTGTATTTCCTTTTTCTGAATACCCACATATTCCAGAGTATTATTAAAAGTATTCCCGTCAGAAATAATGATATGAATGTGATTACCTCAGTCATTGTATACCCTGTCTATTATTTTATTCCTTGAACTTTTTCCTCTCAGCACTTCTTCGTAACCTTGCAAATCTCCATTAACTATATTTTTCTTCTGCTCATCTAACAACTCAGTCAGTACTTTATTCAAGTATGCAGTCTTTTCCTGTTTCGCTAACTTCTCATCAACTGTAATACTTTCAGATACAGTAATAAATATTTCAGGCCTTTGCTCCATCATAAACTCATAGTTCAAAACTATCGGCATTAAGTTAACCTTTCCCGTCATTTCAATCAGCTTTGCCAATCCGCTCTGAAACTTCAAAGGACGTACATCGTTCGGAAGCATCTCGCCCTGCGGATAAATCCACAGCATCGAATTCTTATTCTTAAGAAGTTTGGCAGCATACAAAACGGATTCATAAGATTCCCTTGCCGATTCTCTGTTCACTGAAAATGCACCTATCCGTCTGAAGAACTTATACTTTCTCATTTGCTTTAGATCCATTATCAGGTACTGGTCTGTTTTCCACAAATCAAAAGACAAATAGAATGCCAGAAAACCGTCCCACCAGTTCGAATGATTCCCAAACATTATTGTTGGCAAACTCTTATCCCTATTACTGATATTATCCGCACCCTTTAAATGAATCTTATAGAACTGCTTCTTCAGTATATGTTTATTGTACACCGAAAACATTCTTTCCATCACAATATTTTTGTTGGCCTCTATCAAACCGAGAACTTATCCTTTGTGTAGTTTAATAATTCAGTAATACTTAAAACCGACGCATCACAGATACCCTTAACATCAGCAAACCTAAACGCAGCAGAACCGCCTATTACAAAACTTGCACCCGCTGCTTTTGAAGCATCAAAAATCTTCTTAACGTCTTTTTCAAACCTTGCTTTATCTTCTATTATTGTTGCAGACAAACAAACCATATCGGGTTTATATGTTTCAATCCCTGATATGAATGATTTAACAGGCAGATTTACTCCTGCATAAACTGTATTCCAGCCGTTATACTGTAGAACATTATTAACGCTCAGCAAAGGTAACTCGTGAAACTCTTTTTCTGGACAACCGCAGAATGCCGTCAGCCCGTTCCTTGGTTTTGTATCAAGTCTTCCGTGCAGTCTTATTAGTGATTTCGTTATAATGTTGGTTGAAATGTGCTCCTGCTCTATAGTAATATTCTTTTTCCTCCACATATCGCCAATCATCTTCATTGTCCTGCCAACGACAACATCATACAATTCCGTAACACCAAGACCTGTCAGATGCAGAGAATAAAGATAATCCAGTATCTCATCATCACTGCCTGTAAACAGTTTCTTAAGGAGTAGAGAATTTATTGTATCGAAATCATAGGATTGTTCCTGAACAGGAACTGCGTCATGATTTGAAAAAGTATTGTGCTTGAGTTCATACGAGTATTTACTGCTGAACAGCATAATATCGTTTTTCTTGAATTTCCTGTGTCCGCCTGGAGTTTTGAAGCAGCCAAGCATACCGCTGTCTGCCCATCTTTTAACCGATGATTCATTCACGCCGAGAAATACGGCTACCTGTTTTGAAGAGAATATATGTTCCATACCGTTTTAAACGTTTTGCACGTTTTAAACGTTCCCTAAAAAGTACAACTATTATAACATCTTACCCTTTTTCTTAATGGGCATTTCATCTTTAACCCTAAAAATTCTCTTCTAAGTAACTTAAAATAAATCTATAATTATTCAATACTTTAAAATCCGTGAAAATCAGTTCAATCAGTGTAAATCTGCGTTCCATTCCTAAGTATTTTGTATCAGTGCAAATCAGCTTTTCATCATTAAAATCAGTGTGCCATCTCTTCTTTTAATCCGTTCTTTCCGCGTCATCCGCGTTCCATTTTTAGGTTTCTTACTTTTCTAATTCCGATTCATCGGTATTTTTGCTCATCTCTAATTAGCGTAATTTATCTAATTAGCGTCCGCCGCGGCTGATTTTCTCTAATTTTTTAATCTGTTCCAATCTGTATAATCAGGGGAAAAAGTTTCAATCTTTCTTTCGTGCCTTTCATGAATTTAGCGGGGAAATTCTTTATCTATCTCTATACTCTCTTAATTCATAATTCATACGCAGGTAAACCAGAATCATCTTTTCTTATCTTTAACCCTAAAAAATCTCTATCTGCGAATTAGCTTGCTAATCGCTCTTTAAAATCCGCTCTTTCGGCGTCATCCGCGTTCCAATCCTTTCTTTGCTCCACCGCGGTGTATGCACGTTTTCACTCGTAACTGTATAAACTGGTAAACCAGAAATCTTTAATCTCTAACCCTAAAATTACTCTCATCTCTAATTAGCATAATTCGTCTAATTAGCGTAATTCGCGGACATCTTTTCTCTCTTCTCTTGCCGCC
>JBMOHR010000203.1:0-5208 GCA_049317745.1 Ignavibacteria bacterium | reverse complement strand
AATAGTTTAAAACTAAGTTTATTAAATATGCGGGGTTTCATATTGTTTTAATTTAATCAAAAATACTCAAGATATTAGTTTAATACAATTTACAAATTAATCCTAAACAAATAATAAAAGGTATCCCTTTTTAGAGATACCTTTTTAAAAATGGGGAATTTGCGTCTTAAATTAAACTTTAAGAAACAATTCTTCGAAGTCTCTAATAATTGGCTCTTCAAAGTAAGCGATTGCACCTTCTGCAATATTGCCACCGTCGTACATAGTTGCACCTGCCAAGCCTGCAGGTTCCATCGAGAAAATCAATAAATCTTTTA
Organism: Ignavibacteria bacterium; assembly: GCA_049317745.1. Lineage (GTDB taxonomy): Bacteria > Bacteroidota > Ignavibacteria > Tepidaquicellales > Tepidaquicellaceae > CAIKZJ01. Next base: position 4,891 of record JBMOHR010000203.1, on the reverse strand, counting down.
ATCTTCTGAATTCACTTTTGATCCATTTTGATGCAGAATTAGAAGAAATCAAAGTACTCATATCTTCTTTCATACTTAGAGGTTTAACACTCACACACCAGTTTTCAGGGTCTTTTATGCTTCCCTTTAATTCAGTGTTTAATGCTGTTACGATACCTTTAATAGGTGAGCGGAATTTCACATTTACATTATTAACAGAACTTTCGAATAATACATCACCTTTATTTACAGTTTTACCTAATGCCGCAAAATTTGTTAATTCTACATTTCCCAAAGCATTTAAAATAAACCCATCGAGACCAATGTTAACTTTATCGGAATTTTCTACATGAACCCATGTATGACCTTTAGAGTAATAATATTCCTTTGGTAATAAAGCATCTTTAGAACTAAACACCTGCATTGTACCAAGATTGTTCACTTTTTTAGGAGTCCTGTTTAAAACTAATACATCTATTAAGATAAGAATTCCAAATGTAACTAAAACTAATGTTGCAACCATGATAATCTCCTTTAAATTTAATGTTATTTTAATGTTATAAATTATATTATATAAGAAGCAATTTACGTGCCAGAAAAAAAGAGATAAAAACATTGATTTTACGCTTTAATCTGCATGTGAGAATGTAAGAATTATGAACAACTGTTTAATAATTATACATATATTTTAGACACAGTTTAACATTGTGATATAACTGATAGTTATATTGTATATTAATAATACAGTGTATTGGTTAATTATTATACAATTTGGTTAATTAATATACAGGTTGTAAGAAGATGTGTCTAAAAACAAATATTTATTGCATAATATATATACAATTATGTGGAATAGAGAATAAACGGCATTGTTTATGGGAATAAAACTAACTTTCCACTTCATTAATACCAGTGCTAAACTTATAGTTCTCTTTTATAGAATAATAAAACCCTGAAACCATAATACCCAGGAAACCTAAAAGATGACTGACTATTGCATAACCAATTGCTGTTTCAGGATTTACACCGTAAATGCTAACTAATGCAGTTTTGACGAAAAGATAATAAGATCCTGCACTATTACCTGGCAATGGCAGTGTCATTGCAAAGGACATAAGTACAAGAATAAGATTAGCATCTAAAAAACCAAGTTTTATATCGAATGCAAAAAAAGCAAGATATGTTGAAACAGCATAACAAATCCAGATAAGAGCAGTTGTAATAAATATTTTAAAATAATATTTAGGATATTTGATAAACAAGAATCCGCTTATGAGTGAAATGAAAATTTTATGTATTTTAGCCTGAAACTTTTCAGGCAGGAATTTACGTGTCAAACTTTCGACTATTTGCTCTGTCTTTTCAAGTTTCAAAAGCATTAAAACAATTATAAGAACAAAAGCTAATATTGCTATTGAAGACCACAGAGATATCATTTCAATATTGTAAGGAAATGCTTCCGATATTTTTTCTCTGAAGAAGAATAGGCAAAAGCCAAAAACTATAAACATTGAAAGCATATCAAAAATTCTTTCAACTACAATTGTTCCAAAAGCAGATGCTCTAGATATATTTTCCTTTTGGGCTGTAAGTACTGGCCTCGCAACTTCACCACCTCGCGGGATTAATGCATTCATCATATAACCAATCATAACGAAAGGAAACAGACTGGACATTTTTATGTTTTCCTTCAGTGGGTTCAAAAGATAACGCCATCTTAGTGCGCGAAAGTAACTACCAACAAAAGTCCCGATTATTGTTCCGCCAATAGCATAGAAATAGTTAGTCTTCTTCAGTTCGGCAAGTAACAACTTAAAGTCTATATCTTTGAAAGCAAGATACATAAAGAACAGCAGGATTGCTGTCAGTATTGTGAACTTCAATATCTTCTTAAGTTGTTTCAAATGCTTGCTTCTGCTGAATAATTATCTTAAGTCAATTACTTCAACATCCGATGGAGGTGAAAACGTAAACTTCGATGAGCTTACACCACTGTCTAAAGATATTTTCTTCAGAAGATATGTATCAGTTCCCTCTTTTGAAACTATAGTAATTTTTCTTATAAGATTCTCTTCTTTATCAACCCAGATTTTAGCTGATTTGACATTACCTTTAGACCTTGGAGACAGTTTAAGGAGATAGCAATCCATCCCTGATACAGTTTCCGAACCGTCAAGGTCTGAGTAGAAGTTTTCAGGATAGTTAAATAAAAACTTATTAGGTGAAAAAGTATTGCCATCGTCTTTATAATTATCAACTATAACCTGTTTCTTCTTAATGGAATACGACCATGAAGTTACACCATCGGTAACCAGTACCTGTCCTTTTGTTTCTATTCTGTACTTATTTTCTTTCTGTATGTATATTGTACCGGATTCAGAATTCTTTTTCCCGCTGTGGGAGAAACTTGCCTTTGCGTCTTTAATTCCTTTATAATTACTTTGAACTTTCTTTATTATTTCCTGCGCATCCTGGGAATATCCGAAGTTTGCTGCAGAAATAAATATCACTATCAATAATGCCGATATTAATCTCATCTGTTTATATTATTATTTAAAGTTTATGCTCTTATTTTATAAATGAAGGAGCAGTCCAGTTTCTCTTTTTAAAACTAGTTAATTCTAATGTGATACTGCCAATCGTTACATTAAATTTTGCTTTGATTGGAACACGTGATTCATCGTCTGAGAACCAGCCTGCGAATTCACCTGTTAAACCAAAAACTCCAACAAAGTCGGCAACCCCTGCAACTCTTATACATTTAACATCATAATCTACCATATCAATTTCAACACTTTCAGGCCTTGTATTAAACGAATACCGTACCGACGATTCCTTTTCATTAATATAGACCGGCACATTATATCTTCCACCTGTTTCTTTAATCTTATCGTTTAGCGATTGCAAACGTGCATTGTAGAACAAAGACAATCCGTCCTGGTACATTTTCTCTTTATCTAACTTGAAGTCATTTTTACCCTCCTCTTTCCCATCTACCTCTTTTACCGTTCTAATCATCTTATCATCGTAATCAAAAGTATAATATATATTTGTTATTGATTTTTCTTTAAACTCAGTAGCCGTGAACTTAGTTGAATGTACTTCTGACTTATCATACATCATAATAGACTCAAAAATGTAATTAATATTAACAAGCGGTATAGATTCAAAACTCTTAATTGAAGCAGTTGATGTAAACGAATCTTTCTTCCCTTCTTTGCCTTTACCTGTGATTTTGAATTTCACCTCACCAAGTTTAATAAAGCCATAATAAACAGAGTAATTCAGTTCTTCCCCTATTTCAAGAATTTTATCTTGTTGTGAGTACAAATGACTTACAAAGCTAAAACTTAATAATATTAATACTATTTTGAAATTCAAATTTAATTTATCAGTTTACTGTATTATCTTAACAATTTTGCAGCTTCATTAATCAAACTTAATCCTCTGAGAACCTGCTCATCTGACATCATAAATACTGCATAGAAACCCTCATTGCCCCATAAATCTCTTGCAATTTGTGCTCTTATTGATGTCTCAATAAATTTCTTATCGATATCATATCCGCTCTGATCAAAGGCTACATTTCGTGATTTACCTAATTCTATAAGTGAATTTAACATCTCATCAGAAACTTTAAATCCGGTGCTGAAGTCCTTGTACGATTTATATTTCCCTTCAATATTCTTTCTGTTTGACACCATATATTTTTCTGTATACTCGTAGATTAAATTTAAACGACGCAACTGAACTGAATACTTTGTTAATGTGTCTAATCTCACGTAGAAGTCAGGTGAAATACCTCCGCCACCAAATACGTTTCTTCCGCCAAAAGTTTTAAACACCGGCCTGGTAGTATCTTTAGTATCTTTTACATGAGAGAAATTATCACCTTCAAGTGTGTCAAGTCTCATTGCTTCTTTATACTTACCGCCTTCATAAGGTTTCTGTATAGTTCTGCCGGATGGTGTATAATATCTCGCAGTTGTTACTCTAAGAGCTGAACCATCAGACAAATCGAACTGTCTCTGGACTAGACCTTTTCCGAATGAAGTTTCTCCAACGATTAATCCTCTGTCCCAATCCTGGATAGCCCCTGCCACAATTTCACTTGCTGAAGCAGAACCTTCATTAACAAGTACAACTAACGGTATATCCGTAAACTTACCGCCGCTTGAGTTATAATTTTCTTCGAACTCTTTAATCCTGCTCTTTGTGAATACAATCTTTTTTCCTGAAGGGAGAAACTCACTTGCCATCTTAAAAGCCTGGTCTAAATAACCACCTGGGTTGCTTCTTAAATCAAGAATCACCTCTTTCATCCCCTCGCCTTTAAGCTTATTCATAGCAGCCATAAATTCATCGTAAGTGGTTGCAGCAAACCTCGATACCTTAACATATCCAACTTCCTTATTCATCATAAAAGAGGCATCAACACTGTATAAAGGAATCTTATCTCTTGTTACGGTAAATTCAAGCATTTCCTTTATTCCAATACGAACAATGCTCAATTTCACCTTTGTCCCCTTTTGACCTCTTAGTTTTTTAGGAACATCTTCTCTTGTAATTTTTATAGCTGATACATCATCAATCTTTACGATTTTGTCTCCTGCCAATATCCCAAGTTTTTCAGAAGGGCCTCCGCTGATTGGTGAAACTACTGTCAGTGTATCATTCATGACATCAAACTCAACCCCAATTCCTTCAAAACTTCCCTGAAATTCTTCGTTTACACGTTTCAACTGATCAGAACTTATATAAATTGAGTGAGGATCTAATTCTTCCAGCATCCCCTTTATTGCACTTTCAGTTAGTTTTTGAGTATCAACATTATCAACATAATACCGCGAAGTCAGATTCAGTACTTCACTGAATTTTCTGACCTGGTCTGATACTTTATCATCTGACATTG
>JBMOHR010000202.1:0-5233 GCA_049317745.1 Ignavibacteria bacterium | reverse complement strand
GGATTTACACTGATTGAACGGATAAGAGCGGATAGAGATTTTTTAGGGTTAGAGAAGAGCAATTCAGAATTATGAATTATGAATGATGAATTGAAGAGCAAGAGAAAATTGGAACGCGGATTTACACTGATTGAACGGATAAGAGCGGATAGAGATTTTTTAGGGTTAGAGATAAGAAAAGATAATTCTGGTTTAAAAGAGTAGGCAATAGGCAATTCGGGGATTTTGAGAGCCGGTAATAGTACCGGCTCTTTGCATTATAGACGCTTCTTTCCTAAAAGCTTAAGAGAAAAAGATTAGGAATTGAACGCGGGTTTCCACAGATGAAACAGATTTCCGCAGATGAAAAGGAATGGAATGGATTCCAGGAATCAATCATTGCAAATAGATAATTAATATTTGAAATTGCAAAATATTCTATTTATATTACACTATGGAAGAACTATTTAAAATATATCTGGATACTTCAGTCATAAACTTTCTATTCGCAGATGATGCACCGGAAAAGAAAGAAATCACAATAGACTTCTTTGATAACTTTATAAATAAGAACAGATATCAGACATATATTTCAGGTTTGGTTATTGAAGAAATTCAGCAGACTAAAAATACAGACAAGCGCAAATTATTAATGGATGTAATTGAGAGATACCCAATTGATTTTATTACAACCGAGAAGACAGAGGAGATTGAATGTCTTGCTAATAAATACACAGAAGAAAAGATAATACCTGAAAAAAAGTTTATGGATGCATATCATATTGCAGTTTGTGTTGTTAACGGAATAGATTATCTTGTAAGCTGGAACTATAAGCATCTTGCTAACGTACTGAAAGAAAGGCAGGTTAAGATGACCAATATTTCAAATAACTATTTTAAAGAATTCAGGATATTAACTCCTATTGAACTAATAAATTATGAATAATATATCAAAATCACAGAGCGAAGTCTGGGAATGGAAAGAAAGTCTTTATAAAGAAACCATGAATTTGCCAAAGAATAAAAGACTTGAGTATCTTTGCGATAAATCTAAAGACACAATAATAAGCATCTTGAAGAATAGAAAATCTTTTTACAAGAGTTCCATAAACACAGATTCACCTGTTGTAGCAGATTCTTCGGATTAATATTATATTATTTCTGATATTGAAATACAGATGCAAATAATGTAATAGAACGCAGATTTCCACAGATGAAACAGATTTCCGCAGATATAAAGGAATCTTAATGTATATTAGTGAAATTCTTGTTAATTTGTGTTAATTCGTGAGAAAGCTCTTTCTAGTGAATTTCGCCGCAGGTCCGCCGTCTTGTTGGGAGGATGAATTTAGCGGGAAAAATGGTCTTCTCTAATCTTATTCTCTAATTCGCGTAATTAGTCTAATTCGCGGATTCTTTTCTTTATCTCTTTTGGTGTTTTAGTGGTTAATCTCTATTATGATGGTTTCCTGATGGTATTACGATGGTATATTTTCTGTATCATTTCAGTATCATTCCAGTATCAATCCTGTATATTCCCGGTATCAAACCAGTATCCGCCAAATATCCAATCCCCTTCCCTGCTTACCCAATTACTAACTTTCTTACTGCACTAATACTTTCTCACTGCTTCAAACATACATTTCTGATACACTTCACATACACTTAAGGGTTACTTACTGGCATGGAAAAGCCAACTAAAAGGCAAGAAAAAGGCATCCAAAAGGCATTAATTCAGTTTTCGCGAGATATTATTATTATTGCAGGAATTTGAAGAGAAAATATGTAAGTAATCTACATTCATTATTAATATTGATTATAAAAGTTAAACATCAAATATAGCAAAACAGTTCCCGAAGTATCAAATATTCCTATTAGTAATTGATAAAACTATAGTATAGTGACAAAATACTTTAAAAACAAAACATAAAGTCTATAAAATAAATTGTACAAATGACGTAATACTGCCACAAAAGACAAATACCAATGCTTAGCAATGGTATAGAATCTCAAAACGAGACAGAAATTACAAAATAACAATGAATAATAATTGCAGACAATAAGAACCGCTAAAACATTAAAAATAAGCACTTTAATGGGAATATATCATCACCAAATTTCACCTGCATTCCTTAAAAATTGTCTCATAATGAGAAAACTTGTCTCAATATGAGACAAATATAAGCGATAAGAGACGATTACTAGCCACAATCGCACCTTTTTCTTTGGCACTCTAATTGCAATATGAATGATAAATTTAAAAAACTTTTAAACAATTAAATATTAAAGAAAATGAAAACATTATTTAAAACATTGGGGATGTTAGGGTTGTTTTTCATTCTGCTTGGAAATGTAGGATGGGGACAGGTTGCCGGAGACTATCAAACAATTGCAACAAGCGAAAATGGTTGGGAAGATATCTCAAACTGGCAAGTTTTTACAGATGTATGGGAGTCTGCAACTGAATATCCTGGTGAAATTAATGATATAAGTGCTGCAACTATTAATATATATCATAGTTTAATTACGAGCGGAACTTATGCTCCTTTGGCAATTTTCATAGGACCTAGTGTAACTTTAACAATTGGATCCAGAAGTGCGATAACGATTTTGAATGCTGATCCAGCATTGACTTTGCCATCTACATCACGGATAAACGTTTCTAATACAGGAACTCTTGATATATCCGGAATAATTATTAATGAAGGTACTGTAGCTATCAATAGTGGTGGCTCACTTATTTTGAATGGAGATTTTCAAAATGCTGGTACATGTACTGTTACGGGAACAGTGAAAAGAGATTTAGGTACATTTACTAAAGCAATGGCAAATATATCATATCAAACTGGCTCAACTTTGGAATATAATGGAGCTGTGAAAACCATTGGAGATGAATATCCGATAACTGCTGAGGCATCTCAACCAACTAATTTAACAATTTCATTGTCTGCTAATACGGCGACATACAAAATAACATTAACTGAGAATAAAATCATTTCAGGAACCGTTTCATTGTTAAAAGGACAACTCAATTTGAGTACATACACATTAACTGTAAATGGTATCGTTATTAGAGATTTAGGTACATTTTCTAAATCTATTTCATATGTATCGGCAAATAGTTCAGTACCTACTTTGGAATATCAAGGTGGATCAAAAACTATAGGCACAACTAGCTATGAATTCCCTGCAACAAATGGTCCTACAAATCTTACAATTAATTTAATTGATAACACTGTTGCAATAACTATGGGAGCCTCAAGAACTATTGGCGGAACTCTTTCTTTGGTTTATGGAAAACTTAAAACAAACGCTACATTTACAACAACAGTAAATGGAATATTAGAAAGAAAAGATGGCATATATGATGGAGTTGGGACAAAAATTGCGTATGGTTCAACAGCGAAATTGAGATATATCGGGACATACAAAGAAATTGGTTCTGAATTTCCAGTTAATGGATATACACAACCTGATTCTCCAAAAGACCTTGAAATAAGTTTATATCATGATACGAATACAGTTCTTTTTAGTTCAGAAAGAAATATAAATGGAACATTAACTTTAACAAAAGGAGTGATGGTTATAAGTACCGGAATCACATTTATTTTAGGTAGTTCTACAAGCACAGTGGGAATTTTAGAAAGAGAATTGGGAAATAATTATACCGGAAAGACGGGTAGAATTTGGGGTAATTTCAAAAGATGGCTTGCAAATACAATAATTACTGACGTTCTTTTCCCAATGGGAACGAATGCAATTTATCGTCCGTTCAAATTATCGATCACTACTCAATTTACTGCTGGTGGATGTCTAACTATTAAATATATAGCTACAAGCCCAACTGGTGGTAATTCGCCTCTTCCAGCAGATGATCCAGACACAGATGCACAGGGAAATAGAAATGTAAATACTTATTGGAACGGTGGATATTGGACTTTAGCAACTGACAATGTTATTGATTTAACAAGTGGTGCATATTCTGTAGGATTAAACACCGCCGGAATAACTTCAGGCGTAGGCGCACCTGCGAAATTAAGAGTTATGATGAAGAGTGCTTTAACAGATACATGGGGCTATTTAGATGGTTCAACTAGAAAATTACGAGGATCACATTTAGATGGTGGAAGTGGGTTCGCATTAAGAGGAAGTTTGGGGCTTTTCAGTGAACAGGTAAAAGCAGCAACAAGTAGTATATGGGGAATCGGTGGAGCTGATGCCGCACCAGATTATAATATCCTTCAAGGTGTCAACCCAGTAACGTTGCAATCTTTTACAACAAATATTTTTGGAAAGAATATTAATCTCAACTGGGTAACTGAATCAGAGATAAACAACGCAGGCTTTGACATAGAAAGAAAAACTCTTGACGGTAACTGGTCAAAAGTTGGCTACGTACAAGGTAACGGAACAAGAAATACACCGACTAACTATAGTTATACTGACAGAAACCTTAACACAGGCAAATATCAATACAGACTGAAACAGATTGATAACAACGGAAACTTTGAATACCATAACTTAAGCGGATCAGTTGAAGTCGGAGTTCCAAAGAATTATGAACTTTCGCAGAACTATCCGAATCCGTTTAATCCGACTACAAAAATTGACTTCTCACTGCCATTCGACAGTAAGGTGAACTTAATTATCTATGATTTGACAGGCAGAGAAGTGAAGACACTCGTAAACGAAGCAAGACAAGCGGGATACCATACTGTGGAAATGAACGCAAGTATGCTTTCGAGCGGAACTTATTTCTTCAGGATTATAGCAAACGCAAACGGTAAGGATTTTATAAGCACAAAGAAGATGGTATTGGTGAAATAATAAAAGCGTTACTCCCCATAAATAAATAGTGGTTTCGTTTATTTAAAGCGGCTCAGAGGGTTGGGCCGCTTTTTTTAATAAGACTTTTTTAGGTAGGTTCACGGAGAGTCACAGAGAGAAGGATTGGGACGCGGATGACGCGGATTTTTAAGAGCGATGACCGCTGATAGAGATTTTTCCCGCGAAATACACGAAAGAAGAGCAGACACGAATTTACACGAATTACTCGAATTAAAGATCTTTTTTAGGGTTAGAGACAAGAAGAGACCAATTATGAATTCAGAATTATGAGTTATGAATTAAGAGAAGGATTGGAACGCGGATGACGCTGATTTTTAAGAGCGATGACCGCTGATAGAGATTTTTCCCGCTAAATACACGAAAGAAGAGCAGACACGAATTTACACGAATTACTCGAATTAAAGAT
>JBMOHR010000201.1:0-5236 GCA_049317745.1 Ignavibacteria bacterium | reverse complement strand
AAATCCACGTTCTTTGTGTCCGCCGTCTTGTTGGGCGGATCTTCTCTTATCTCTTATCCGTTCTTTCAGCGTCATCCGCGTTCCATTCCTTTCTTTGCCATCTTGTGCACGTTTTCACTCGTAACTGTTTATTTGTCTTGCACTGTTAATAATATTTGAGTATTTCTTTTCAATCAACTCTTCTTTCACATAGTATTTAATAAAATATGCAATGATTCCTGAATGCTTCTTGGAATCAAACTGTGATGGTGCAAGCATTGCCCTTGCCGAGTGGAAAATGGAATAGTAAAACCTGTTGACAGATTGTGAATAGTGCTTAAGTGATAATAATTCTTCCGATACCTGAAGTTCTTCTTTGGATTTAGCTAATCTGTACCTGATTAAATCATTTATCTTGTCGTCCATACAAGACAGAGCCTTCTCTTACGATGTTTTTATAGAATGGTAAGACGCCTGAATAATTATCGAATTGTTCTTTGCTTTTTATTACGATTGAATAAAGTACTCCGAACCTGATACAATAATCTGATATCATTTCCGATATTTCATCATCATAGATTTTTAGTTTTTCTGCGTCTTCGTTCAACAGTACCATAATATCTACATCAGAATATTCATCGTAATCCCCTCTTGAATAAGAACCGAATAATATTATTCTGTCAAGTTTATCTTTGAAGATTTCTTTTAAACTTTGAACTGCGAGTTCCGATATTTCCTTTATTTCTGTTTTCATAGAATAAATTATACTTACATTATACGATTAATTCAAAGTAATATATACTGATAATATAGGTAAGTGACAAACTATATCTTTATCCGCCACATTTCTTTGCCTGTTTTATAATCGAAGCCGATGAGACCGCCGTCTTTGTATTTGAATATAACAATGTCTCCTGATTTCTGTGCTGATACGTTACCCTTTATAAAGAACATACTGGAAAATGATTTATCCTTACGCCCTTCGAGGTCATCGAAAAGTTCGCTCTGTTTCTTTGTCCAGAATAATGAACCGTCTGAGTTAACGCAGCTTAAAAGTCTGTTTGAGTTATCCCCTGCCTGGTCCTGATGGAATATGATACAGCATTCACTGTTAGAAAAAAGTTTTACTGCTTCAATAAATATTTTATCGGGAAGCAAGTCAGTCGCGTTTATTTCAGATTTATACGTCATAGTATTAGGCGAATAACTGAACATACTCATCGAACTTTTAACTTTAGATTCAGGACCTGTTATGTAATAGACTTTAAACCTTGAATTTCCCTGTTCATCATTTCCGACAGCAAAATCCGAATAACTTTCTACTTTGGAATTAGAATATTTATTCGCATCGCTTTGAGATACGAATATCGTATCGGCATCGATAAGATAAACTGGATTCCTGCCATCTTTTGTATCAAATTGTATTGATAAAGGATTAAACTCCATTCTTAAATTTGATAAACCTGAATTTAATAATTTATATTTTGCAGTAAAACCAGCAGTGTTGTACAACTCTGCCTGAGTCTTTGCGTCGTAAACATAGACTTCCGCATCGTATCCTGAATTCTGTGAGCATACTTTCCATATTTTACCATCATTGTAAAATAATTTATAAGTTGGCGGGAGATCGTCATATTCAGTCTTTATTTTATTATCAACTGCATTTTTCAAAGGGTCGAAGACGTACGTCCAGGTTTTGCAGAATAATCCTTTAGACTTAATCGAATAAGAACCACCTGTTGTAGTTTTTGATGTGTAATGGAATGAGCCGTCTGTTATTATCCACAGCTTTCCTGTCTCGGGAATGTAAGTATAATCCATAAAATTACCGCTGATTGCGTTGGGAGAGAATAAAGGAATAATCAGATTATTAAAGAGAAAATAGAGGAGTATCAATCCGATTATAACAAGCGGTATCAATACAGAGAAGCAGCCTATTTTACTTTTAGGTCTTTTACTGTTCAACTGATTGCCGATGTCAATCCGTACGGGGTTCTGAATCTGCCCCTGATTACCTGACATTGCTTCAAGTCTTTTTTGTATATCAGATTTATCTTCTGCCATGATTGATATGTAAGAATTAATGTTGCAGAGAAGATAGTAACAATTATTCAAAAAAAACATATATATTATCAGGATAAGATGAAAGAACGGCACACTGGTAATATTATGAATTATGAATTTTGAATTATGAGAAGGAATTGAACGCGGATGACGCGGATATAAATATCACGGATGAAAAGAATTATTTCGAATGGTTTATAAATAGAAAAGAACAGCGGGAATCCGCGATTGGAAATCAGCTTTATTCCGCGTTCCAGTTTTTTAGATGCTTGGGAAGGCAGATGAATGAACAGATACATATATCACATTAAATCACCGAGAGGTCCGAGGTTTATGTTTAAATCCCTGTCGGAAAGGTTAAAATATTTCTTGAGTTCTTCCATTTTGTTCTCGAGTTTCATTAGTGTTTCTCCGAGACGCTCTATTTCTTCGTCTGTCAGTGTTCCTCCTTCTACCCTTCTCATTGCCTGCTTTTCAATCAGTTTCCTGATGAGTTCAATCAATGTGAGTACTAGTTTTGCCAGACCTGAATCTACGTTGTCTGCATTTACGTTCAGGCGCGAATCTGTTATCGCGTTAAGTGTTTCCAGTTGTGCCGTAAGTACTTCCATATCTTCTGTTCCGTAAAGCACTTTATCTTCGTTCATAATAATTTATTTTAATGTTATGTCTACAAAATTGTACGGAGCCCAGGGACCAGTCAGCATCATATTCAGTTCTTTATGACAGGACTGTATACCAATTACTGTCTGAGTGAGAATACCTGTCATTTCTTTTTCAAGGAGTAAAACAGCGTTGTACACATTATTCCCGCCTGTAACTTTATTGCATTTTATTACGGCATTCATTCCCGAGATATGTTCTGCTATTTCTGCTTTAAGTTTCTCAGAATATTGCAGAATGCTCTCGCCTGCACGGTATTCATTAAATTTATTCATTATGTAATCTTTATAAACTGAGTTCCCTTCTGCCTGTTTAACTGCGGCAGGTACAGGGATTATATCATAAGAATTTCTGAATATCTTCAACCCGTATTCCGATTTCCCTTCCACCCTTATAAGGTTATTCCTTATATCATCATAATTCTTTTCAAGAACATCCAGAATCCCATTATCTGACTTAAGTACAGAACCGTAACGCATAGGAAGAAGTGTGAAGATATGAGACAGCTTTTCGGTTACAGCAGCGAATTCAAGAGCGCATTCATTGTTCATTTCGGCAGTATTATTATCAGTATCGCTGACAACGGCCATAATATCGTTAAACAAAACAGCCGATAGTTCACTGCCTTTTATACCCTGAATACCTATATCAAAGTTCATCAGGGTGTGCATTGATTCTTTCTTAGCGTGTATTATGGCATAAATGAGTTTATGCATCAGCTTCTTTTTTGCCTTTATTAAGTTTTAACTGCTCCATTGTTTCAACAGAACTGAGCAGAAGCCTGACCCCTAAATAAACAAGGTCGATATCTGCGACTGATATCACGAGGTCGCCTGATATAACAACTCCCTTGGTTAATACCCTGTCGAGTATTTCCACGATAGTAACGTCGCGCTTTTTATTGAATATATCAGCATCCATTATTTTTCCTTAATTGAAATAAAACTAAAAGGCGGCCAGGGACCTGTTACCACAACATCCAGACCGAGTATGTTCTTTTCTTTCTGCAGCATTGCGGCAGTGCTTTTAAAGTTATTTACTTTGCTTTTGTTAACCAGGAATGCAACGTTAAGAATCATATCATCATTCCTTCCCGTCATTTCTTTCGGGAGAAGACTGTTGAGTTCCGAATACTCGCTCAATTTAAGGAAGAGACTGTAATAGTTAGTACCGTAAATGTAACTGTGCTTATCAATTTCCGTTTCCACAAGTTCCGATTTCTTTCTCTCGAGTATGTATGCTCTGCCGGGTGAACTTTCCCTGATTAGTGATTCCAGCTTGGAGACTTCACCGCTAAGAGTTCCTATCTGCTGTTTGAATGTCTCCCTGTTGCAGTAAATCTTCACAGACCATTCTTCGTGCTCCTCGCACTTTTTCAGGTTCTCTGTAAGGGATGCTGAATAATCCGATATAAATATGTTAAGTTTTTCTTCCGTACTGAATATAGTTCCGAATTTAAACGGAATGATGTTGTAACGCTCCATAACCTTACTGATAACTGCAATGTGTTCTCTTGCATTCTTTTCAATCCAGACTACATCGCTTACGTTCTGCTTCAAATTATCTTCCGAATAATCATCCACGGTAACGTACTTCCCTGCTACATAAAAGCCGCCGCAATCAAAACACCTTAAGTCTGCGTAATCCGTGAACTGCGAAAGTTCCAGCGGTGAATCCGACAGACAGTATATGTATATTAAACCATTGTTCATAATGTATTCTAACCTACTATTAATTTTTCATAAACATCTTTTGCTCTTATACAACCGAGCCGTCAGTACCTTCGTAATTCGAAAGACGTTCATACGATACAGCTTCAAGGGATTCATCCAGTTTTACAGAATAAAACAAACGTACTTTCTTAACGGGAAGTTTCATCGATTTCATGAAAGAATCATCCTCATACACTTCCGAAATCACATTCCATATTCCGCTTACTTTTTCCATCTTCAGGACGGTTATGTCTGTACACTTTATCATACCCGTAAGGAACTCTGTTGTTGCTTTTTTAACATCAAATAGATTACTCATTTGTTTCCTGTTTTATAGTTTACTGAATTTGTTATTTAATATTCCTTAATCTTTCCAGTATTTCTTCTTCTTTCCTTGTGAACTCTTCTTCGTCAATTTCATCCATTTCAAACTTCATCTGCAGTTCCATAAGTTTTTCCTTAAGAGCACCGCCGTCGTTTAATTCCTTATCCACTACCTCGTTTATCTTTTCTGCCAGGTACACAAGCCCTTTTAAAGGACCTGTAAACGGTGCAAGAAGCAAATCGTCTATCAGAAACATTCTAAACTCCTTCTATGTTTATAACGAGGTTTACAAAATTGTACGGCGGAAGCACTCCGAAATACTTGAACTTAAGCACACTGCTGTGAATACTGTCCAGTTCTTTCACTGCCTCATCAAATTCAGCCTCCCTTTCGTTCTTAACCAGATAAGCGGAATTCAGTATCATCATATCACCGTAATTGTCATTGATTTTTATGTCTTCGGCAAGCGGCCTCAGTTTATCAAGAATTATAT
>JBMOHR010000200.1:0-5279 GCA_049317745.1 Ignavibacteria bacterium | reverse complement strand
AAGAATCCTGCGGTTGTTCTCGTGGATATGAATGTCATCGCAAATGCTCCCGTTAGATTTCTTGTTGCAGGTATGGGAGATGCCCTTGCAACCTGGTTTGAAGCAAGGTCCTGCGAACTGACAAAATCTGTGAATGAATGCGGCGGTTTAAGTACTCGTGTTTCTCTGAACATTGCTCGTCTTTGTTTTGATACTCTTCTGAATTATGGTGAAGCGGCAAAATGCGATAATGAAAAACATATTATCACTCCTGCACTTGAATACATTACCGAAGCAAATATTTTAATGAGCGGTATAGGGTTCGAAAGCAGCGGTCTTGCTTCCGCACACGCAGTTCATAACGGACTTACTGCAATTGAAGAAACTCACGCATACTATCATGGCGAGAAAGTTGCCTTTGGAGTTCTTACAGGTCTGCATCTGACTAATGCCGCACAGGATGAAATCGATTGTGTCTATTCCTTCTGCGGGAAAATCGGCTTACCGACAACGTTTGCAGACATTGGTATTGTTCATCCTTCAATAAATAATATTATGAAAGCCGCTGCAAAAGCATGCGAACCCGGGTCTTCTATTCATCACGAAGCATGTGAGATTACTCCTGATAAAGTACTCGAAGCAATGTTTAAGGCAGATGCTTTTGGTAAATCGGGAAAATAGCAGCCCGTCTTTAATTGTTATGTTATGAATTTCTTTTTTATAAATGCCTGTTATAAAAAAATGTTATTTTAATCTTGAAAGTATCAATTCTATCATTTAACTTTGAACATATCATTTGATATTGGGAGTATCAATTAATCTTACCGGGGTTTCGCCCGGTATAATAGTTATGTTAGGATATAAAGTCTGTTTATAGACGTTTGTTGTTAAATAAGGAAATAATCATAAACATATGAGCTCATTCATCAAAATTCTATGTTTAGTTATCTTGTTATTTGTATTTAGTAATTTTAATATTATGAATGCATCTGCGCAGGAAGCTAATACTGACCCTAAAGATGTTAAAGTGGGGGTTATAAAGAATTCCAGCCTTATTAAGGTTGAAATTAATGGTAAGGCTGAAGTTATCGATATTAAAGAACTTTATACTTTACTCGGCATTAATAAACTCAACAGAACCTACCGCACCATCACTTCAACTGAAAATATTAAAATTAAGCAGGGCATCAGGTCCATCGATGGTAATGCTTTAGTCGTTGTTGTTTCTGGTTCCGAAGGTATTATTCTTGTTTTTATTGACATGAATAATCTTGAAAACTATTTTTACACAGGTATGAAGCAGAGTATTGTCAGGAAGGGTGAAAAGGAAAACCTTTATCATTCTCAGGACGATGGTATTCAAAGGCCTGATATTGTTACTATTCTCAAAGAAGGTGTTGCATGGGTCAGCAAAGAATCAGACGATATTTATAACCTGAATTATCTTCCTTACATTTTTCCTAAACTTGTAACAACATCTTTCGAAGGAAAAACTTCTACTGAGAAATATGATATTACCAGTAACGAAGGCGTGTTATCAATAGTCGATGGTAATAAGGTGTTAGTCTCTGCAAAGTTATTCGATAATTTTGGCGAAGAAGCTTTAAACTATAAGTCACTGGTTAAATGGTCAGGTCAGCCAAGAACTGAAAAGAATCTCAATTTCAATATTGTTGAAGACAGCAGAAGTATGGCAGGAAAAGATATTGTACTTGAATTCTCTAGCGAAAATATGTCAAGCATATTTAATTTCCCGGCAACTCTTTCAGGATGGGAAAGTACAGAAATAGCAAGAACTTTAAAACCGATTTTCAGAGGAACAACAGAGTACCTTCCGTATACTGTCATTACAAGATACGGTATTGGAATTGTCGAAGTACCTATTGAAGACGGCGATATCAGAGTTTATAAAATGGGTGACAAACCTTACAATTCTCTCGATAAGGATAAAACAGGATATTTTAAACCACTGTTAATTTCTGATGCTGATAATACAATTTTCGGATATATTGAAAGCAGCACTACTGAGGCAGGAAAAAATTATCTGTCATTGTTTTCACCTGAATACAGATTCGGAATTAAAGTTGAGCTGAGGGATAAAGTTAAACCTGATTATTTCCTGAGTGCGAGTAAAGAAAGAGTTATACTGAAAGAAGGAAACAGTAATATTAATTCTTCTATCGGTATCGAAAGAGCAGTCTTCTTCGCTAAGACAAATTAACTTGGAATAAATATATTCTCAACTGAAATTTTTAGCAATAGCAGCCGGTTTTATTAAAAGCAGGCTGCTATTTTAGTATTTGTTCATTCTTTTATTACTTCTGTGTTTTATATCCCTTTCTGAGCATCCAATTTATGAAAATATATATTATTTCTTGCTTTTTCTGCATTATTACATTTAATATCATCTCAAAATTTCGTATTTTCACATAAATTAGAACAATATTGAACATTTGCGTTTTTGCGTCGGGAGGAGGCTCGAACTTTAATGCTCTTCTGCAGGCTAAAAAGGATGGCTATTTAGAATCGGATTTTAAACTTTTAATTACTAATAATTCTAATTGCGGTGCTGTTGATATTGCTAAAGCAAACAATATAGACTTTTATCATATTAGTAAAAAAGTTTTTCCTGATTTATCTGAAAGCGATTTTCATAAACTCTATGTTGATATTCTTGATGAGTATGAAATTGATTTAATTCTGCTCGCAGGGTATATGAAGATGGTTGATACTATCGTTATTCGAAAGTTTAAGAATCGCATCATCAATATTCATCCTGCTCTTCTGCCTTCGTTCGGCGGAAAAGGTATGTACGGTATGAATGTCCATAAGGCTGTTATTGAATCGGGTGCTAAAGAATCAGGAATTACTATTCATCTGGTTGATGAGTTTTATGATAAAGGAAAGATTTTGCTGCAGAAGAAATTAGCGGTTAATGAAAATGATAATGAACATACTTTACAGAAAAGAGTTCTGGAACTTGAACATAAATACTA
The DNA here is from genome assembly GCA_049317745.1 of Ignavibacteria bacterium. Taxonomy (GTDB): domain Bacteria; phylum Bacteroidota; class Ignavibacteria; order Tepidaquicellales; family Tepidaquicellaceae; genus CAIKZJ01. The sequence goes on along the minus strand of JBMOHR010000200.1, from coordinate 2,304 downwards.
TTCACAGGTTGTTAAACAAATTGAAACAGGGGAATTAATTTTAGAATGAATAAGAAGACTGCACTCATAAGTGTGTATTACAAGGACGGTTTATTAAATTTTGCAAAAGAACTTGTCGACAGAAACTTTGAGATAATATCAACAGGCGGTACGAGTAAGTTCTTAACGGAGAATAATATTCCCGTTACTACTGTTGAATCTATCACAAACTTTCCTGAAGTTCTTGACGGAAGAGTGAAAACTCTCCATACTGCTGTGTTCTCGGGGATTCTTGCTCAGAAAGATAATCCGAAACACATCGAACAGATTAATGAACATAAACTTAAGTTGATTGATTTAGTGGTAGTTACGCTTTATCCTTTCAAGGAAACAATATCAAAGCCTGATGTGAAACTTGAAGATGCAATAGAACAGATTGATATCGGCGGTGTCTCTCTCATTCGTGCTGCCGCAAAGAATTATTCTTCGGTTAGTGTTCTGGTTGCAACGAATCAGTACGATGAATACCTCAATGAGTTTGATAAGAATAACGGTAACATCTCGAATGAGTTTTCTCTTAAACTTGCATGTGATGCTTTTAATTTAATATCTCAGTATGATTATGATATTAAAGAATATTTTAAATGTCTCGTAAAGTCTGACTCAGGTCTTCGCTACGGTGAAAACCCTCATCAGAATGCAACTTTCGAGAAGACTAACTTCGATGATGTGTTTGAAATTCTGCACGGTAAAGAATTGTCTTACAATAATCTTCTCGATGTTGATGCAGCGCATTCTTTAATCAATGAGTTTAAGGATAACGGCCCTACTTCTGCAATCATCAAACACGGCAATCCTTGCGGTGTTGCTACTGGTAACGTTTTAAAAGAATCTTACCTGAAAGCTTTTGAGTCTGATACTGTTTCTCCTTTTGGCGGAATAGTTATTTTTAATAAGGAACTTGACCTTGAAACTGCGATAGAAGTTGATAAGATTTTTACTGAGATAGTTCTTGCACCATCCTTTGGAGACGGTGTTCTCGATTTGCTTATGAAGAAGAAGAACAGAAGACTCCTTAGTTTTAAGTTCTTTACCGAAGAAAAAGAATCAAGAACCATTGCAGGCGGAATCCTTCATCAGGAAAGAGATAATATAGTATTTGATAAAAGTGCTTTGAAGTGCGTTACAAAGATTCAGCCGAAAGATAATCAGATTGCCGATATGGAATTTGCTTATAAGATTGTGAAACATACTAAGTCAAACGCAGTTGTGTTTGTTAAAGACCTCCAGACAATCGGTGTCGGCGGGGGACAACCCTCGAGAATAGATTCAACAAAGATTGCAGTCTCAAAAGCTAAACAGTTCAACCTTGAATTAAAAGGAACTGTCGTTGCTTCGGATGCTTTCTTTCCTTTTGCCGATGGTCTTCTTGAAACTGCCGGCGCAGGAGCGGTTTGTGTTATTCAGCCGGGCGGTTCCGTTAGAGACGATGAAGTGATAAAAGCTGCCGATGAAAAGGAATTATGTATGATATTTACGGGTTTTAGACATTTTAGACATTAATTAAGTTATTAATTAACGTTTAATTTTGTTATATTTATTGTTAATTCAAATATATTTATAAATAATTTAAACTAATAAGAGGTTTTAAAATATGCCATTTTTTGGAATGTTCTCGAATGATATAGCAATCGACTTAGGGACTGCTAATACTTTGATTTATATGAAGGGAAAAGGAATTGTTCTCAATGAACCATCCATAGTTACTTTCGATGTCTCTACTCGTAAAATTGTAGCTATCGGTGAAGAAGCTAAGAAGATGATGGGAAGAGTTCATAAAGAGTTGAATACCATCAGACCGATGAGAGACGGCGTTATCGCTGACTTTGAAATTGCGGAAGGAATGCTCAGAGAATTTATTAAAAAGATTACATCTGGTTTTATGCCTTCGAAGCGAATCGTTATTTGTGTTCCGAGTGGAATTACTGAAGTAGAAAAACGTGCTATCAGAGATACTGCCGAAAAAGTTGGAGCTAAAGAAGTATTCCTTATCTCTGAACCAATGGCTGCAGCAATCGGTATCGGACTCGATGTTTCGGCTCCTTTTGGGAATATGATTGTTGATATCGGTGGTGGTACTACTGAAATTGCTGTTATTGCATTGTCGGGTATAACAAACGGAGTATCCGTAAGAGTTGCAGGCGATGAACTTACAGAAGCAATCATCAGGTTCTTCAGAGCAAATCAGAATATGTTAATCGGAGAAACTACTGCTGAAAATATAAAATGTCAGGTCGGTTCTGTTATGCCGCTTGAAGAAGAAAT
>JBMOHR010000199.1:0-5298 GCA_049317745.1 Ignavibacteria bacterium | reverse complement strand
CAATTAAACAACCCTTTTTTTAATGTTACTGCATTCAGTTACATTAGAAATGAAAGTGGCAGCAACGGTTTTGTTTTGTCTGCAAAGCAATGGATTGAAAATACAAACTTATTCACTTCCACACTACAATTCCCCTCAGTGCGTTTTTGCATCCGCCGTGGCGGAGAGGGGTAATCTTATTCACTTTATCACTAGTTCACTTTATCACTTTCTCTCTATATCGTCAGCATAAACTTTAGTTGCCCGCCAAATCCCTTCTCTACTATCCGTATCAATGTTGATAATCGTATGTCAGACGCATTATTCTCAATCCTTGATATATATGATTTGTTCGTCCCGCACTTTTCTGCAAGCTTCTCCTGTGTTATGCCTAATTTATTTCGTGCATCCTCCAGCAATGCTCCAATCTTAAATATTTCAAACTCCTGTTCCCATTTTTCCCTTTTAACAGCTCCTCTTTTTCCGTACTTCTTATCAAGTATTTCGTCCAGTGTCGTTATACTTTTATTGCTTTTCTTTTTCATTATTATATTCTTCCTTTATTTTTAATGCTTTATCGATTTCTTTCTTTGGTGTCTTTTCCGTCTTCTTCTGAAATGCATTCCCTATAACAATAATTTTGTCCTTGTCAAAAAACGCAAATATTCGATATATATTACTGCTGACTTCAACTCTTACTTCATATACATGCAAACCAGAATTTTAATCTCTAAGCCTAAAAAAAGCTCTTATCTCTAATTCGTGAAATTAGTCTAATTCGCGTAATTCGCGGACATCTTTTCTCTAATCTCTTAATCTTATCTATCTTAAAAAAGTTAACTAATCAGACAACTATTTTAAACTCATTTTTTCAATCTTTTATGATCTGATTATAATATTCATTTTTTTCAATTTCGTTGAATTAAACGAATATTGTGATTATATTTGATTATTAAATTAATCTGAATTATTTGTGGAAATTCTATCTTCTTTGAAATACAGGAATATAATTATATGAAAAAGAATATATTTGAAATTTTAGTACACGAAGCCGAAGAAGGCGAATATTGGGCTGAATGTCCTTCTTTTGATGGATGTTACTCTCAGGGCGATACTCTTGATGAATTACAATCAAATATAAAAGAAGCAATTGAATTATGCCTTGATGAAATAAAATCCAGAAATAAAAGAGTCCCGGCATCGAGTAGAATGTTCGTTATGCCTGTTACTATATAATCCAGAACTATATAACCTCGTGTCAAAAGATAACGAATTCGTAAAAAAGAATTATTAATGGCAGATTAGAGCAGATTAGATAGTTTTTTTAGGCAAAGAACTTTACCCGCTAAACACACGAAACGCACGAAAACTGACAAAAGCTCTTTCTCTTAATTCTGAACTCTTAATTCTGAACTCTGCATTGCTCTTTCTATTGTTTATACCCTGATGCGTTACGCAGCAATGTATAATTGCATGAACTTCTTAAAAAACGGATCAATGTATTCTATGCTCTTAAATTCACTTCATTACGCTTTTTAGCGTAACGCCTTTAGGCGTAACGAGAAAGGAATCGCTTAAAAAATGGGTCGTTTATAAAATATTTCCCTTCTATTTTTTCTACTATTCCGCTGTCAACTAAACCCAATAATGCTTTCTGCGTGGTTGATGTAGCGGATAAACGGAATCGCTTTGCATAAGCACTCGAAAATATGTTCTCTCCGCTGACTAATAGCGCATTCAAAAATTTTTTCTGATATGCCGATTGTTTATCGTAAAGTTCAAAATAATAATCACTTTTTAAGTCTACAATTCGTTCCGCACATAATGCAATTATTTCCTTTTCTATCTTTCGTGATGTCGGAAGTATATATTGCCATACCTCTGCGGCTCCTTGGAGGGGTACGGCGGAGCCCGGGGGTGGGTAATCTACTTACTCACTTCATCAATATTAAATCCAATTTTTCGCAACCCATATTACCGTAATGTGCATTGCGATATATTCATCTTTTTAATAAATAAGTCTTTCTTTTTTAAAATTCTGACTATCACGTTCTTTGTTGCAGTTAAACATTCCGTACCTACGGCACGGTATTTATATTAATCTTATATTCTATAAACATTCCGTACCTACGGCACGGTTTTAAAAATATAATGTTTCGAATTTTAAATTTTAAATTCTAAATTCCGCGTTCTGTGCGTCCGCCGTCTTGTTGGGCGGATGGATTCTATATTCTAAATTCCGCGTTCTGTGCGTCCGCCGTCTTGTTGGGCGGATGAACTCTGCATTTTGAATTATTTTTGTGAATTTCGCGTGTTTAGCGGGAAAAAGTTCTTGCTCTTAATTCTGAACTCTGAATTCTACATTCTACACTGCTCTTCATCACTTATTCACTGCTCTTATATATCTTTGTTTATGATTTATATTATTATTATATTTATCAAGTAGAAATATGAAAATACCAAAAATCTATATTGACACTTCTGTAATAGGCGGTTGCTTTGACACAGAATTCAGAGTTACATCGAGAAAACTATTTGATAGAATAAAACTGGGGCTTTATAAAGGTCTGATTTCAGAAATCACTATTAACGAACTGGAGGATGCCCCGGATAAAGTGAAAGAATTTATGAAAGATTTCAGCAAAGATGAATTAAGTTTACTTAAATTAAACGAGGACGTGAATAATCTGGCTTTAAAATATATTTCCGAAGCGGTTGTTTCAGAGAAGTATTTCGGAGATGCTATGCATATTGCTATTGCAACTATATACGATGTAGATATATTAGTAAGCTGGAATTTTAAACATATTGTTAATTATAACAGAATCAAGAAATTTAATGCTATTAATTTAAAAGAGGGCTATAAAGTATTAGAAATCAGAAGCCCAAAGGATTTATTTTATGAATAAAGATAAAAACTTTGATTGTGTCGAATGGGTACGCAGCATCAGGGATAAAAACTATGAGAAGTATAAGAACAAAGATATTAGAATAACTTTATTGAACTATTCAAAGGATATTAAAGGAAAAAGTTTTAAAGTGCCAAAAGCAAAGTTAAGAAAAACATAATTTTCTAAAGGCTTAAAATATATCGTATTTTCAGTTTTATCTGCTATCTTCAATATTCCTGTAGTTCCGGCATTCCTGCCGGAAACAATAATTTGTCCGTCTTTGCTCTGTTTAGTTTCTTTTGCCAAAGGTCCGCCGTCTTATTGGGAGGATGAATTTAGCGGGCAAAAGCTCTTACCCTAAAAAGTTCTAATCGCTTGCGATTCGCTTTTCCAATTCGCGAAATTCGTGTAAATTCGTATCAAAGCTCTTAATTCCCGAAGGTCCGCCGCTCTATTTGGTGGATGAACTCTGAATTGCTCTTAAAATTCACTTTCTAAAAAAACAATTTCGTTGAACTAAACGAATATTGTGATTATATTTGATTATTAAATTAATCTGAATTATTTGTGGAAATTCTATCTTCTTTGAAATACAGGAATATAATTATATGAAAAAGAATATATTTGAAATTTTAGTACACGAAGCCGAAGAAGGCGAATATTGGGCTGAATGTCCTTCTTTTGATGGATGTTACTCTCAGGGCGATACTCTTGATGAATTACAATCAAATATAAAAGAAGCAATTGAATTATGCCTTGATGAAATAAAATCCAGAAATAAAAGAGTCCCGGCATCGAGTAGAATGTTCGTTATGCCTGTTACTATATAATCACCGGACTCTTCTTCTAAATCGCATGCGATTCGCTCTTTCAATTCGTGGATGTCTTTTTCGTGAACTTTAGTGAATTTAGCGGGAAAAAAGCTCTTGCTCTCAATTCTGCATTCCGCGTTCTTTGCGTCCGCCGTCTTGTTGGGCGGATTAATTCTGATTTCTGAATTGCTCTTAAGAAATCTGTGTAATCTGAGGACAATATCTCTAATTCGTGTAATTCTTCTAAATCGCATGCGATTCGCTCTTTCAATTCGCGGACGTCTTTTCTCTTTTTTATATTACGGCAATGACAACAACAAAATCAATAGCCGTTCAAGGAACAAATATTGTTTTCTTTGATAAAGATAATCAGGAATATATTTCATTAACTGATATTGCAAGATTCAAAAATCCTTCGGAACCAAAAGAGGTTGTTAAAAATTGGCTGAGAAGTAGAAATACTATTGAATTTTTGGGGTTATGGGAAAAAATACATAATCCGAATTTTAAAGGGGTCGAATTCGACTCCTTTCTGCATTCCGCAGGAAGCAATTCGTTTGTGCTAATTTTTCGTAGATCCGTCTTATCGAAGATCCATCCGCCGCGGCGGATTGGGTGGACTGGGCGTCACCTAGTCACTGCTCTAAATACCTTCTTCCATTCCTCTAATTTCTCTCCCCTCTGTTGCGCAAAACTTATATGTAACTTTTGTAACTCAATAAGACTCAAAAACTTCTCCTCAACCTTTAACAGTGCTTGTGTTCTGTGATATTCACTCTTTGATTCACTTACTTTTATTTCCAATTCCCTGTTATTCATTCTCTAATCTCTTAATAAATTGGTTATGCTTCTCTTCTATATTAAACTTTTCACAAATCTTTTTTATCATTTCCTTATCTAATTTCTCATACGTCTCATAAAATCGTATCGCCCTTTCCCTGTCGATTGCTCTGTTTGTTTGTATCATTATTGATACTAAATATTCAGGACTTATTACGTATGTCTTTACTCCGTCATACTCTTTCTCTAAAGATTCAGCAATTGCTTCTTCAATTAATTCGTTGTATGCCGGCAAAAACTGTACCGCTATTCCCTCTATTTCTATATGTTCTGCAATAGATTTATAATTCTTCTTTTCTGCCCATTCATAAATTTCCCGCAACTGGTCAAACTTGTGAACAGTATTCGGCAATATTATCATAATGTCTAAATCGAACGTTACTGTCGGCTCTACATAAAACAAAGACGCTATACTGCCTCCAATAGCATACTTCTCAATAATGCCTTCTTCTAATAAAGTGTTGATTATATTTAGTGTGTCCTTCAATTTAAATAGAGAATAATATTTTGTTCAATAATGTAATATTCTTTTTGCAATTCTGAGTTTCCGTTTGAGTTCGTTTGATTTGATTCTCTTTAGCACATTTTCCGAAAGCGCCTTGTCCATGTTATTTATGCCTATTATTTCCACAATTTTATACCATCCTGCTGATGATAATAATCTTGAGTATAATCCTTCCCTGTCCAGATGCCCGGCTTTATCTGTTTCACCCGTTAGGAGTCGCCGCAGTTCCTCATCAGTAAAATTGTAATCCCAGAAATATTCCTTTAAACTT
>JBMOHR010000198.1:0-5299 GCA_049317745.1 Ignavibacteria bacterium | reverse complement strand
AACCATCAAGGCTCGTTTCCGCATTCTTGACTACATCCATCATATGCTCATATTTATCCGGTTCAATCCGTGTCTCTTTAAACTTCCTGAACTTCTCAAGAATCTTGCCTATGTTGTTGACATCCGCATAATCCCTTACCTGCAAAAAACTTACAGAAATCCCTTTAATATGAACTCCTTCATATTTGAAGTCAATCGTTTCTATCGCCTGTGTATTCGGCTCTAAATTGAACTCAATCATAATTTAGTAAATTTGATTTTCTGGTACAGTGTTTTCTCAACTTATGCTCCTTTCCTTAAGCATTTTGATTTCCTCCTTCAGGCTTACTATTTCCTTCAGCATTGTTTTTCCAAACTCTGTTTTTTCAACAGCCGAATTCTCAAACACACATTCCTTGAATGCTTTCCAGAGCTTAAGATTAATTCTGTATGTGTTCACAATTCTGAACGCTGTTAAAGCATGCATATCAGCAGGCTCTGTCACAATTTCAACTATTGGAACAAACACAATGAAGTCTCTCTCTATCCTGTAGCAGTATTCTGTTATCTTCATAAAATAATCCTTTCTGTTTGATTTGTTTTGACAAAATTTATCAATTACAATAAACTCTATTCAGAATACAGATATTATCTGAAATTCTAAAATAAAATAATTGTTAATTAATGATTACTGTCTTATCCGATGTTATATTATGAAGTATTATGTAACTACTGTTCGACTATTAGGGAAACCTTACTCGATTTTATATATCTTTCTACTTACATTTTATTGAAATGTTCCCGCTTATTTAAGGTGCTATAAAAACAAACAATAAGACACAAGTGTGTATTAAAGGACAATAATTGTGTTTTTTGAATTTCCTATAAGTAAAGAGTTTGGAATATCACTTCAAAATTAAAATTATATTCTTATCTTATTACTACTTTATTAATCATTAATGCTGATAATGTCTAACATTGAATTATTCGAACAGATTTTAATCGATTTACAAAAATCTATAGAACAAGAATTAGTGAACGACCTAATCGTTTATGCTGTCAGATATGCTCAAATTAGAGTGGAATGGATGTTGTCAGACACAAAAAGAAGAATTGAAGTCGATCTCATAAGAACCAAATCTCACGATGCCTTTATTGATAGCTGTAATATCCTTAGTCGCCAAATGGGAAAACTATCAGAAGACAATTCCTGGCGGCAATCATTAGGAAACGACAGAAAGACAATCGGTGATTTTGCTTGCTATATCCATTATGCAATATCAATTAAGGCAAGATAGTTGGCTAAACACCTGAAATCTCCTTTTAAAAAGATTCACTCTATAATATAGTCGACGGGAAAATTATAAAACACAACACCCGCAAATAATTTCCTATTTAGATTAATAATCCACTCATAAAAATCCATATTTGTACCGATTAAATTAACATTTCTCTAACCCAATCTCTTAAATTAACCCTCCTAAATGACGATAAAACAGCTTTATTACCCCATTTTTGCTATAATTATCTTTAAGACGTAAAATATTTTAAATAATCAAGCGGAAAATTTTCAATTTTAATAAATTTAGTACTTGACAATACATTTCTCTTTAAGTACTTTTTATCAGGCGTTGTTAAAGAAATTTCTTTAAGGGAAATTATGTTTTGACAGCGCCTTTTTTTATGCGGCATACCAAAATGCAGCATTTGTAAATTTGGCTCATCGAAAAGCATCCTTTCCTTTAAATACAAAACAGAAAAGTTGTATGACTTATAGAGCGAAAGAAATATTGTTTCAGGATGTCCTCGGTCAGGCATCACCGATTCTTAAACTGGATAATGTTCTAAACTATAAAATGATTATAGTTGAAAGAATATTCTATGTCGTTAAGAAAAGTATATCCTTGCTTGTGTTTATTCCCGTGCTGACCGTTCTGAGGATTTAGAGAATCTGATGTACAGTCTCTAAAGTTTTAAATAAATTTTATGAAAACAAATAAACAACAATATTAATATGATTAAGCTGGAAAATAAAATCGTGATTGAGGAGGACGAGAGAGAATTCGAAGTCGTCTCACACGTTATTGAATTGCTGAATAAAATGAGATATGGTGAAATTAATATTAAATTTAACGGCGGTAGTGATTTATTGGTTACTTCTACCGATTCAAAGAAAATTAGTTTCAAATTAAAGAAATGAATTACTCATTTTATATTTTTACAAACATCTGCAAACAAATGCAAAGAAGCAATAATTGTCCGATTAGCATTTCGTTGCAATTTCAAATTTTTCTGAATATCTTAGAGTAGTTAGAAAAAATAGTTCTTATACATCGGCGTTGAAGTGTCGCTAATGGAACAACCAAGGGCGATATTGGAAAGCAAAAAAACTTTCCGGTATCGCCCTTTTTTTATTGCCAAAATTTAAAACATAAATAAACAAATGAAAACAAACATTAATATAGAAATAAACGAAAAGCTTGACAGATTGCTGAAGGCTCAGGAAGATTCCGATACAATGTATCCTTTCAATAAAGCCTGTGAATATCTGTGCGTTTCAAAATCTACTTTATACCATCTCGTTTCAGACGGTAAAATCAGATTCTTTAAACCAAACGGTAAGCTGGTCTATTTCTCGAAAGCTCAAATGAACAACTTTATTAAGGGCAGAAAAGAATTAAAGAAAAACTTAGCATAATCTTATAAAACCATAAAAGTGAAAACGCTTAATATATATACATTGGATACATTAAAAGGGAAGGGGACTGGCATCACGTTCTTCTTCCTCGTCTTCGCTTTTATTAATCTTTTAATAACCGTTTTATACAGAAACCATAACCAATCCATAACCAATCTATACAGAATTCATAACCAATCCATAACCAATCTATACAGCACTGATAACCCTGCAATAACCCTCTCTCTCAGAACTTTCCGTTCTGTGGTCAATTATCGCATAAACTGTATCGAATTGGGCTTTTATAAATTTATCCCGCAGCACGCCCCTCGTCAACCCCCCTGAACAATCGTTCTGCCTCAGAAGACACGACTTTTCGTGATAATAAATAATATTAACAAAAAAATTAAAATAAAGGAAAACAAATAATGGCTAAAGTCATTGATCAACATCTCGGGACCGTTCGCGGTCAACTGGGTCCGCAAGTGTGGAAAATGGTAAACGGCGAATCTTACGTCGCCAGAATGCCGCATCCGTCACTTAAGGAAGCAAGCCCGGCAACTATAGCAAGAAGAAAGAAATTCGGTATGACTATGAAACTCGTTAAGATGATCGTTAGCTTGATACTATTAAAAGCATTCTGGAAAGATTATGATATGGATGGCTCCGATAAACCGTACACTGTCAGCAATAAAGTAGTAAAAATTAATTATCCAAACACAACGGATACAGGCTACTCAGATTTAATGCAGCTTGGTCCTGATTTTGGATTTACCATTAATGATACTACTTTCACCGTGGCTAATACAGGAATCGATATTGTCTTTGCAGCAATCGGTACTGAAACTGTTATCAATCCCGCAATCGAAACTAAATGTACACTCGAGGGATTCATACACTTTTCTGACCCGATAAACACAGGACAATTCGAACACCGTTTTCTGCCGCTCGTGTCAGGTCAGTCAAATCTTAGTCTTACGAATCCGATGACATTCAATTTCGAATTGAACGATACTCAGCAAAAGATATTCGATGCATACACAACGAAAAAAGTATACGTTGCCTTAGTAACTCAGGACGCAAGCAACGTTCCTGTTCATTACTCTGACACAGTTCGCTCAGCATAATCATTCTGAAAACAGTAAAAATGAAAAACGCTAATATCAGAATATTAATCAGCGAATTCAGTACTGCCCCTCATGGAGGAGGGGCAGTACATTTTTTAAATTCCCATTCCCATCTGTTTTTGATTCCCCTCCTTGGAGGGGTACGCGAAGCGGGGGGTGGGTCTGTTTCTGTAGTTCCGGTATTCTTACCGGAAACATCTTTACATCTTTTCTTTGCTCTTTGCCTGGAAAAGCTCTGTGTGCTCTGTGCACTCTGTGGTAAAAAATTATAAAGTAAACATTTTTAAAAACAATTAAATAACAACCAAAATGAAAATCGAACTAAATCCATTACTCGGAAAAGTAAAAGGCAAATTCGGTGACTTTGTCTTCAAACAGGTAAACGGCAAAAGCTATGTCGCAAGAAGACCATTACCAAGAAGTAAATCCTCTTTCAGCGATGCCGAACGTTCAAAGCAGAAAAGATTCGCTATGAACACAAAACTTTCATCAGCAATCAATAAAATAGATGTCCTCAGACCTCTCTGGCACCAGGCCGCAAACGGAAAGATGTCATCTCACAACGCAATCTCTAAAGCAAATTATCCATTAGTCGGTTACAATGAATTATTAATTGCTCCTCAATTAACTCCCAATTCAATAGGTTATGACATTTCCACACTCACTTTCAATTATAACAAAGGGATAATCTCAATCACGTTCCCGCCTGTCACATTCGGCTTGGTTCAGGACTTCAACATTGATAATCGCATAATGTTTGCAGGTGTCATATATCTTCGCAATCCAATTGAAGATGGCAAAGAAGACTTCAGATTTCTCAGTGTAAAATCCGATGCAGTTCAGGTCTCAGAAGACAATGTCATTTTCCTTTCTTTAGACCTTAATGATGCCACTCAACAATTCGTTGAATCATACTCTAAAGCCACTTTCTTCTTCTGTCTAATATCCTTAGACAAGAATGGTTATGTTGTAAACACAGTCTCAACCTTCACTGAATCTCTGTTCAGCAATGACAACTAACCGGCATTTAAACTCGCAAACTAATATCCCCCGCTCATCTCGGGGGATATTTGCATCAGTCTCAATTGGGGTTTTATCTTTAACCCTAAAAATTTCTTAATCAGTGCAAATCCGTCTCATCGTCTCTTATCCGCGTTCTATTCCTGCTACTGCCACTGCTCTTGCTACTGCCACCCTTTCATTGTGCCAATCTCTTACTTTTAAAATTATCCGCGCAAATCTGTCTCATCGTCTCTTATCCGCGTTCTATTCCTGCAACTGCCACTGCAACTGCCACCCTTTCTATTCTGAATTGAAAATAAACATTAAATATCATAAACCATCCCGCATTCCAGCTGTTTGGTAGAGCTGCTGACTCTATTTCTTCTATTATTATATAGATTGCACTAAAATAGCCTTAAATCTGAATTGAAAATAAACATTAAATTAAGTAAATTATCCCGCATTCGTAGCTCAGTTGGTAGAGCAGCTGACTCTTAATCAGCGGGTCAGGGGT
>JBMOHR010000197.1:0-5328 GCA_049317745.1 Ignavibacteria bacterium | reverse complement strand
GCGGCGGATACGGACTTGAGAGTGCAGAAAAGGAACTTGAGAACGGAATTGCTGATTTAGTAGCATTCGGAAAACCGTTTATAAACAATCCGGATTTTGTCGAGAGATTAAAGAACGGATGGCCTTTAAACACTGATTTGAATATGGAGGCATTTTACACTCCTGATGAAAAAGGCTATACAGATTACCCGTTTTATTCCAAATAATGGAACAATAATGGTATAAAATGTGTAATATTATTAGTAAGTTGAATTAAATAAAACAATCAGAATGAAGATTAAATCGGTAGTGGCGGTAGTAGTTTTGGCGTTAATATCAATTTCACTATATTCATGCAGTGATAGTGTTGTAAACACTATAGGTGATATTGTCAGCAATAAAGTAACGGCAAAAGACAGATTAGATTCTGCTTATGCACAGGCAAAACGAACATACTCTGACAGCACACAACTTGTTATGATATTTGGAAAGAATGTATTATACGATGGCACTGATGCAGGTAAGACAGATATTTCTTTGTACAGTGGAATAACAGATCCAAATGCTATCGGAGCCTGGTTATACATCTTCAAAAAACCAGGAACAACCAACTTAGCGGTATACACACCAAATCCTACGCCAGGACAAAGAAACTGTATTGAACTAACAGATCTTTTCAGCACGAGCACAATCATTAATTTAATTGCAGATACATCGGCAAGGAGTATTGTCTCGGGCGCACTTAGTATGATAACAAATTCCAGTTTTAAGATAAGCACGAGTAAGGACAGTCTTGTGAACAGTGATGTTGCTTACGGGTACAGTTATTCATCGAATCCGATAATAAGATTTAATTCTACGTGGATTCCTTCCTCGAGTACTTTTAACGGAAACGCTTTTTTGGGGCAGGCAGGTACAAATAAAACTGTGAATATGTTTTTAATACCAGGTTTAGGAACCCTAAATTTACCTGCATTCATTACCAATCTGACAGGTTTTCCGCAGGATTTATGGATAGTAAACTATAAACTTGATAATGCAGGTGTTACTCAAAACTTTATTGCGGGAACTGTTGTGAAGAGCAACCAGAATATGGGAATAAGTTTTCTCGGATTATTAAGCAAGGCAATCAATATATCGAAGTACTAAAAATTACAATCATATTATTAAGGGGGGCAAACGTAATGTTTGTCCCCTTTTTTGTTATACCTTTATTACATTTCAATTAATTTCTGAAATGAGGATTTTTGTTGTGAAAGTTAAGAACAATAATGGAATCAATAAAAGAAATATACAAAATAGGGTACGGCCCTTCCAGCAGTCACACAATGGGTCCACGAAAAGCAGCTGAACAATTCAAAGAAAAGACACTCAATGCAATTTCTTACCGCGTAACTTTATACGGAAGTCTTGCGGCAACAGGCAAAGGACACTTAACCGACAAAGCAATCGTAAAGGCATTCGAGCCGACGAAGACAGAAATTATCTGGGAGCCGACAGTGTACCTGACGTATCATCCGAATGCGATGAAGTTTGAAGCGCTAGACCTTGCAGGAAAAACATTTCAAGAGAAAACTGTATACAGTACGGGTGGAGGAAAGATTACAGACGGCAAAACTGAAAACGAGACAAAGATTATATACGACTTAACTTTTATGACAGATATTCTTAACTGGTCTCAAAAGACTGGACGTTCATTCTGGGAATACGTTGAAATGGTTGAAGGTCCTGAGATATTTGAATATATGAAGAAAGTCTGGGATACTATGCAGAAGGTTATTGCAAAAGGTCTGGAGGCGGAAGGTGTATTACCCGGTAGTTTACATATAGCGAGAAAAGCCGCAAGTTATTACGTGAAATCAAAAGGTTTTAGCGGGTCTTTAAAGAAGAAGACATTAACATTTTCATATGCGCTTGCAGTATCGGAAGAAAACGCGGCAGGAGGAATAGTGGTTACGGCTCCAACCTGCGGGTCGGCAGGAGTTGTTCCTGCTGTACTTTACAGGTTAAAGGAAAGTATGGATTTTTCCGACAAGAAAATTATGCGTGCATTAATGACGGCAGGACTTTTCGGTAACATAGTAAAGGAAAATGCTTCTATATCAGGAGCTGAAGTAGGTTGTCAGGGAGAAGTCGGCACTGCTTGTGCGATGGCGGCTGCCGCTGCGGCACAGTTACTTGGCGGGACACCACAGCAGATTGAGTATGCGGCAGAGATGGGAATTGAACATCACCTTGGATTGACCTGCGACCCGATTGGCGGGCTGGTTCAGGCACCGTGCATTGAACGGAATGCGTTTGCAGCAGAGAAAGCACTGAATGCAGCGACATACGCATTATTAAGTGATGGCAGGCATCTTGTAAGTTTTGACAAGATTGTGAAAACGATGAATCAGACAGGGCACGACATACCGAGTATTTACAGGGAAACGTCGGAAGGCGGAATGGCTTTGTTTGGGTTATAACAATAATACAGAATTTAGGTTTAAATATTTTTGTAAAAAGTATATATTCAGAACGGCTCCGGTGAACATTATTTTATAATTCATTAACTTTGAAATCAAATAATAAAATCACATGAAAAACTTTATATTAATTTGTATCTCTGTTGCTTTGTTCTTTTCCTGCGGATTGTGCAGAAAGTACACTTCAGACGATAAAAGCAGCAAGAAGGAAGACACTAAAACGGAAAAGTCAGAATCCGTAACCGAAGAAAGCAAAAGCAAGACAGAGGAAAAGGGCACTGCAACGAAAACAGAAGTCTCAATGCTTGAATTCGACAAATCCAACTTACCATCAGAGATTAAATACACGGGAAGCATCGTAACAGGAAAAAGGTGGACTGATAAGAACGGTGAAAATATATTGATCCTTACCAAGACGAAGATGAAAGAAAAGAAAACCAAGCAGCCGGACTTTGGAGACATTGTACGTGAGTGTGAAATATACGGTTATCATTACGTAAGCACAGGCGGTTCATACACACTGCTATGGAAGATAAACGATTTAGTCAACGACTGTGTATTTGATCTAACACTTGATTTTATTCCGGGCTCGCTTAGCATAACAGACTTAAACGACAACGGAATTGCCGAAAGTACCTTCCTTTACAAAATGTGCTGCCGCAGCGACGTTTCTCCTTCTGAACTAAAACTAATGATGCATGAGAACGACACCAAATATGCATTGCGGGGAAATATGCTTGTAAAGATTGAAGGATACACAGGCGGCGGAGATTATAAAGTTGACAAAGCATTCGATTCGGCACCGGACGGATTTCTTGACTATGCAAAATCTCAATGGAAGGAATACAGGTTAGAAACCTTTAGGTAGAAATTTAAAAGCCCTTTTACTTATACGGTAAAAGGGCTATTATAATAGGTCTTGTATTATTTAATCAACATCATTTTTTTAATGTCGCTGAAACCATTACTCTCGAGTTTATAGAAGTAAATCCCACTTGATAATTCCGATGCAATGAAATCAACTGAGTAGTTTCCTGCCTGTTTAACTTCATTCACCAGTGTTCTTCGTTCACAGCCAAGTGCATCAAAGACAACGAGTTTAACGAAGCCTGTTTTTGGAATTTCATAACGAATGTTAGTTGCAGGATTAAACGGGTTAGGATAATTTTGTTTTAATGAATAAGAGTCGGTATTACTTTGTGATATCAACTCTGTGCTTGTTATTATTTCCGACAAATTACGCCGCCAAACAGACTGATTTGCTGTACCCGCATAAATATAGTTGTTTAAAACAAGCAGAGAATTTACTACAGGTATAGTAATAAACCCCTGATTTCTATTTCTCCAGATACTGCCCGGTCCTGCGGAAAGAAATACTCCGTTGGAATTTGATATTAATACATAAGGTTCGCTAACAGTCAGGGTACGAATATTATGATTTGCCAGCCCATTATTACTTGCTGTCCAGGTTCCGCCGTTAATACTTGAAACAAAAACACCGCCACCCCATGTTCCCGCATAAAGATTAATTCCGCTTGAAGCAAGAACATTAACGAAAAGATTTGTAAGTCCCGTATTAATTGCTGACCAATTAAAACCGTTATCTGTTGAAAGAAAAACGCCGCCGTTAGTTGCGGCAAAAATATTCGTTCCACTTGTAAGAAGAGAGTGGATATATGTATTAGTTAAACCATTATTTACGGTTGTCCAGTTATCGCCGTTGTTAGTCGAGCGCAAGATACCTGAACCATTAGTACCTGCAAAAACATTAGAGCCGTTTGAGGCAAGACATAGAAATAATGTACCCGCAGCATTATAAATATCTGCCCAGTTTGAACCGTTATTGGAAGACCGGTAAACGCTGCTTAAAGTTCCCGCGAACAGATATACCCCGCTGGATACAATAGAATATACAGTCTGCCCTGTAATACCTCTGGCAGACCAATTTTCGCCGTAATTAGTTGAAAGAAAAATTCCTGACAGATAAGTACCGGCAAATAAATTTGTGCCTGAATTTGTAAAGCATTGGATAGTAGCGCCGTAAGGTGCATTTGGCAACTGCACCCACTGAGCATTTGAGATGGCAGAAGATAATTGTAGAATCAGTACAAAGAGAATTATTTTTTTCATAAAACAAACTCCCGATATTTAAGTTGATGTAATGTAGCAAGAATAATTTAATTTTAAACAACAAAATTAAATGACTGTGCTATAATCAAAACGGTTACGACATTTACACGCCATAACCGTTTGTTTAACATTTAAACTTATCTTTACTTTACTAAAAGCATTCTTTTTGTTTCTATAAAATCTCCTGCGGTTATTTTATAGAAATAAACTCCGCTCGGATAGTTTGAGCCACTGAATGAAGCCTCATAAGTTCCTGCCTGCTGCGATTCATTCACGAGTGTTTGTATTTCGCGTCCAAGTGCGTCGAAGACAACGAGTTTTACCATTCCGCTTTTCGGGACCGAGTAGTGTATGTTTGTTGTCGGGTTAAAAGGGTTCGGATAGTTTTGCGATAGTTCAAATTTGTCAGGTGTTGTCTGATTATTATTTATTCCTGTTATTGTTCCCCACGCTGCAATATTATTCGAAGGCGAATTAAAAATACCTGTTGCTATAATCTGGCCATTAAAAAGACATATTCCATAAGCTCCATAAGCGTTACCCGGTGCGGTAAGTCCGTTTCCAAGAGCTGACCACGAAGACCCATCCCACTTTGCAATGCCATTAACCGTTAAACCACCCGCAACTGTATATAGTCCACCGACATAAAGATCGGTACCGTTAGACACAATAGTAAACACATACGGATAAAATCCACTACCGCAACCGCTTCCAAGAGCCGAGAAACTTGTTCCATTATATAGAGCAACTCCAT
>JBMOHR010000196.1:0-5354 GCA_049317745.1 Ignavibacteria bacterium | reverse complement strand
CAGCTATGGAACAGCGATACTTTTACGAAAACAGATGAGAGCAGACTGCAGACATTTTCTAACGCAATCAGTAAGTACTTTACTATTGCCATATTAATCCTTGCCTTTGGAGCGGCAGCGTACTGGATGTCAACGAGTATAAATATGGCGCTCAATGTATTTACTGCTGTACTTATTGTATCCTGTCCTTGCGCTCTGGCATTGGCTATACCGTTCACTTACGGAAATGTGATGAGGATATTCGGGAGGAATAAGTTTTACATAAAGAATACCTTTGTGATTGAGAAGCTTTCAAATGCAACTTCGGTTGTGTTTGACAAGACAGGAACAATTACTCAGAACAAAAAATCTTTAATAACTTTTGAGGGACGTGAATTAAACGAGTTTGAACTCTCACTCGTGAAGTCGCTTTCGAGGCAATCAACACATCCACTCAGCAGAAAGATATTCGATTTTCTTGAAAGGTATGAAACTAAAGAAGTAACAGATTATTTTGAATATGTTGGAAAAGGTGTTGCGGGAGAAATTGAGGGATTAAGCGTGAAGATGGGCTCTGAAGAATACGTTACAAACCGGGAATCCGACGCACATTATAGTCACGAAAACAGTTCATCAAGAGTATATCTGTCAATCAACGATGTTATAATCGGATATTTTAACGTAAGTAATTCATACAGAGCAGGGCTTGCGGAAGTAATTCAGAAACTCGAAAAGAACTACAGCCTGCATTTACTCTCAGGTGATAACGAAGGGGAAAGAGGGTTCCTCCAATCATATTTTAAAAATCCTTTGCAGATGTTTTTCAAGCAAACACCTGAGAACAAACTTAAGTACATTAAGGCATTGCAAAACGAAGGCGAGAATGTGCTGATGATAGGAGACGGATTGAACGATGCCGGTGCTTTGAAACAAAGCGACATAGGCATTTCAATATCGGAAGATGTATCAAATTTTTCACCTGCCTGCGACGGCATACTTAATTCAGAAGAGTTTCCGTCTCTTCCTGACATTATTAAATTTTCAAAAGACAGTTACAAGATTATTATATTCAGCTTTACAGCTTCATTCGTTTACAACCTTTTAGCTTTAGGAATAGCCGTTGAGGGGCTTTTAAAGCCAATTGTAGCAGCAATATTAATGCCTGTAAGTTCAATTTCCGTTGTTGTATTTTGTGTAGTTGCTACAAACTATTTTGCAAAAAGGAGAAAGTTCAAATAATGTCTGTTATCGTTGTTTTAATCGGTGTTAGTGTTTTAGTTGCAGTGGGATTTCTAATTGCATTCCTCTGGGCTGTGAAATCGGGACAATACGACGACCGTTATACTCCTTCGGTTAGAATGCTTTTTGACGACGAGAAAAAGAAAGAAGAAGACCCTAAATAAGTTTAATATAATTTTATTCCCCTATGAAAAACTTTGATCCAAGTGTAGCAATACACGACTACTTAGTATTTGGTGAGTTTGGAGATGTAAATCCATCAATAACCGACTCATCAACTTTTACATTTTTAAGCACAGACAGAATGTCTGAGATATTCGACCACGAGATAGAAGGTTGTTTCTTATACTCAAGACACTGGAACCCAATCAACAAATATCTTTCCGACACTCTTGCAAGGTTTGAAGACACAGAATCCGCTCAGGTAACGGCTTCGGGTATGGGAGCTATAAACTGCGCTATTATGCAGCTTTGCAATGCAGGAGATGAGATTGTATCAAGTCATACAATTTACGGAGGTACTTATGCATTATTCAAAAACTTCCTGCCGAAGTTTAACATTAAGGTCAACTTTGTTGATATTACTAATCTTGAAGAGGTTAAGAAGGCAGTTACCGATAAGACAAAAGTAATTTACTGCGAAACTATCAGTAACCCGCTTCTTGAAATCGCAGACATTCCAAACCTTTCTAAGATTGCAAAATCGGCGAATGCAAAGCTTGTTGTTGACAATACATTTGCTCCAATGATGGTCTCGCCTTCAAGGCTTGGTGCTGATGTAGTGATTCACAGCATGACAAAATACATCAACGGAACGAGTGACTGCGTTGCGGGATGTATCTGTTCGACAAAAGAGTTCATCTCAAGTTTAAACGATGTTAACAGCGGTGCTTCTATGCTTCTCGGAACAGTGCTCGACAGTACACGCGCGGCAAGTATTCTGAAGAATATACACTCACTGCATTTAAGAATTCAGAAGCATAGCGAGAATGCAATGTTTATGGCTACCGAGTTTCAGAAGCTGGGTATTAAAACTTATTATCCGGGTTTTAAAAATCACAAAGGTCACGACCTGTTAAAGTCTATGATGAATGATGGGTTTGGGCACGGTGGAATTGTTGCAATAGATTTACTCACTGAAGAAAAGGCAAACAAACTTATGGAAATGATGCAGCAGGAAAAAGTTGGTTACCTTGCAGTATCACTCGGATATTTTAAAACTTTGTTCAGTGCACCAAGCCACAGTACATCATCTGAAATACCCGATGAAGAACAGGCAAAGATTGGGCTCGGAAAAGGACTGATTAGATTCTCGTTCGGACTGGATAACAATATTCAGGAAATATTCGAAAGAATAAAGGGGTGTATGATAAAGTTGGAAATAATTTGATGACAAAAGAAATTAGCACACTGATTTACACTGATAGGACTGATTTTCACTGATAATGAAATTTTCAGGGTTAGAGATTTAAAAGAAGGAATTGCAGGAGTTGAGATTAGCTTCGCTGAACAAAGAACGTTTCCTGCTAAAAAACGCTTCGCGTATCTGCTTCGCGAGTAGGAATGACCGCTTGGGAGGTTGCTTTTATTTAGGGCGGTATAACCGCCATTTTTGTTTTATTATAATTTGCTGATTGCTTTATCGGATATTGTGTCACCTATAGAAAAGCAAGAAGTTGCCGCAGGAGACGGTGCGTTGCATACGTGAAGAACCTTTTCGTTTTCAACATAGAGAAAATCATCAACGAGTTTACCGTCTTTTGTACACGCCTGCGCCCTTACTCCCGCGCCACCTGCTTCAAGGTCTGATTCTTTAATGTCGGGTGTCAATTTTTGAAGTGCGCGTGTAAAAGCAGGTTTAGAAAAAGAACGGTAGTATTCCATCAGACCTGTTTTTATAAACTTTCCTGCAACGGCAACAAATCCCGGCCAGGTTAGACTCTGGAAAAGGTCTTTAACGTCCACATCAAACTTGCTGTATCCCTCACGCTTAAAAGCAAAAACTGCATTAGGGCCTGCTTCTATTTCGCCGTTAATCTTTCTTGTATAGTGTACTCCGAGAAACGGAAAGTTCGGGTCGGGAACTGGATATATTAAATTCTTAACGAGATAACTTTTCTCGTGCTTTATTTTGTAATACTCACCCCTGAACGGAATTATTCTGATGTTTAAGTCTTTGTTATTCAGCCCCGCAACTCTGTCAGACTGTAAACCGCAGCAGGTGATTACATTCTTTGCAGAATAGAATTCTTTGTTCGTTGCGAGTTCAACACCGTCAGCGTTTTCTTTAAGCATTACAAGGTGTTCGTTGAAATTAACCTGTGCCCCCATTATTAAAAGATGATTATAAATCTTCTCAGAGACAACTTTATAATCTATAATACCCGTCTGAGGAACAAGCACGCCTTGCACACCTGTTACATAAGGTTCTTTTTCTTTGAGTTCTTCTTCATTAAGTAATTTTAAACCTTCGAGTCCGTTTTCCATTCCACGTTCGTAAAGAGTCATCATTCCAGGAACCTCGGATTCATCAGTTGCGACTATAATCTTTCCGCATATATCATAAGTAATATTGTTCTCGTCACAAAAATCCAATAACATTTTATAGCCGCGGATACAGTTGGTCGCTTTAAGACTTCCGGGCTTATAGTAAATACCCGAATGTATTACCCCGCTGTTATTTCCTGTCTGATGTTTCGAGACACCGGGTTCTTTTTCAAGAAGCAATAACTTTAAGGAAGGTTCCTTTTCAAGGATTTTATAGGCGGTTGCAAGTCCTACAATACCAGCGCCGACAACAACAACATCAAAGTTTTTATTCATCCCAAGATTTTATAAATGTATAAAGAAAGAAAGTATTCCGAGTAGTATCAGAATAATCCCTGTAACGAGTTTTTCGTAATGTTCAAGAAAATGGAGTTTCTTATTAAGAACGTTTAAACTTTTTCTGCTCAGTTCAACGATTACAATCATTACTGCTACAGTTACGAATAAATAGATCGCCGAAAGAGTAAGTATACCCGTCCATCCAAACTGGCCCGCGGTGAAATAGAATGCCTCTATTTCAACACAAGGAGAGAAGAACATCATAGTTCCGAGTGCTGTTATGATTGCTGCTTTGGACTTCTTTGACGCCTGTTTAATCTGTTCTGGATTTATATGGCAGTGTGTATGAGATTTATTCCGCAGGTTAGTAAAAATGAAATACAGGCCCAATCCAAAAAGTATAATCGGTGCATAGATTTCAGAAATCATCTCAACAGTATCACCAAGTTTATATCCCACAAAACCAATAATTATACCAATAATTATTGTACTAAGGGTGTGAAGAATCCCCGTTAAAGCGGTTACCTTGGCGGTTTCAATCTTCGTCCAGTTTTCAGACTTACTTACGGCGGCAAGCGGAAACCAATGATTAGGTATGAGTGCGTGCGTAATACTGAGCAATAAACTTCCTATGATAAGGGATAACATTATTTAAAAGTCTCCTTTGATTTTATGCCTGAAACATTCTTTTCTATTTTAAACAGTACAGTTTTATCTCTTTTATTAAATGCATAACCGCAAATAAATAAAGGGGTTAACACTAATATTAAATTCTTCATATTTTAAATTTTCTTGTGTAAGTTAAATATATAGAAGAATAGTAGAAATGGAAAAAGATAAATTTATAAATCTTCTGTATTGTTTAATCGGCAAATGTACGGCAAAAGAATTTAATCACTTTTGAACTTTGGTGTAGGTACATATGTTTTAATTATATAACAGAAACCATTGTTTAATAAATATAAACCACAAATACATGGAAAACAATAAATTATTTGAAACATTTAAGTTAGGAAACATTGAACTAAAGAACCACATAGTGATGGCACCGATGACAAGGTCAAGAGCAATCGGTAATGTACCGAATTCCCTTATGGCAGAATATTACGGACAAAGAGCGGGTGCAGGATTGATAGTTACAGAAGGAACATCACCTTCTCCGAACGGGCTAGGATACGCAAGAATTCCGGGAATATTCAGCAAAGAACAGGTTGCTGGATGGAAGCTTGTGACAGATGCAGTTCACGCAAAAGGTGGAAAGATATTTTTACAGATTATGCACACAGGAAGAATCGGACACGAAGCAAACT
>JBMOHR010000195.1:0-5365 GCA_049317745.1 Ignavibacteria bacterium | reverse complement strand
AGGGTTAAAGATGAGATAAGAAAAAGAGAGAAAAGAATGGCACACTGATAATAGACGATTAGAGCTGATATCCACTGATAAAGATTTTTTAGGGTTAAAGATGAGATAAGAAAAAGAGAGAAAAGAATGGCACACTGATAATAGATGATTAGAGCTGATATCCACTGATAAAGATTTTTTCAGGGTTAAAGATAAGATTAGAGAAAGAGATTTTCCACTAATTAAACGAATTAGAGATAAGAGCATTTTTAAGGTTAAAGATGAGATAAGAAAAAGAGAGAAAAGAATGGCACACTGATAATAGATGATTAGAGCTGATATCCACTGATAAAGATTTTTTCAGGGTTAAAGATAAGATTAGAGAAAGAGATTTTCCACTAATTACGCGAATTAGAGATAAGAACTCTTTAGAGTCAAAGATTAAAAACTATTAATGACTATCCTAATTTCAATAATGGTAGAATTAATCGTAAGACAGCCCAGATTAATACTCCGCCGAATATATCAAAAACAATTCCTGACCTTATCATTTTAGTGATTGGAACAAGACCTGAACCGTAAACTATTGCGTTTGGAGGAGTTGATACAGGGAGCATAAATCCCCAGCTTGCACCGAGTGTTGCACCGATTGCTGGCGGGATTGGGTTCATATTTCCAGCGATACATATTGAGATAACGACAGGGACAATCATATTAGCGGAAGCAGTGTTTGAGGTTGCCTCGCTTACGATAATTGCAATATAAATGAATACAAATGTAATACCCCAGACAGTGTCCAGTCCGCTGAAGCCTATAAACGAATTTCCCAAATAATCTGCGAGTTTAGTTTCAAACATAAGATTACCGAGTGAGAGACCTCCACCGAATAAAATCAATGTTCCCCAGTCTATATTCGCAGCATCCTTCCAGTTTACGGTAAATTCATGTTTCTTTCTGTTAACAGGAAGTACGAATAACAATGAAGCTCCAATTAAAGCCGCAATTGCTTCGGGGAAATGGTTATTAAATGTTTTGAAGAATGGAGAATCTGTTCCGTAAATTACTGCAATAAATCCAGGGATAACCCAGAGGATAACTGTCACCAGAAATGCAATAATAGAATTTATTTCACCAGCCTTGAACTTTCCAAGTTTATCTTTGGCAATCTGAATAACCGATGAAGAAGTATTAATCTTAGATATCTCAGGTTTATTTAAAAAGTAGATAACAATAAAAAGAAATACGTACATAATAAGTAACATTGGAAGAGCGAACATCATCCATTCGAAGAATGATATTCTGAAGTGGGCAAATTTTTCTATCATTGCAATACCTATCAGATTTGGCGGTGTGCCTACAGGTGTGCCTATTCCGCCGATTGAAGCAGAATATGCAGTCATAAGCATCATAGCAGTTCCAAACTTTAATTTCTTAGAATCAATTTCGATTCCCTTTTCTTCCTGAATAATTTTATGAATTGAAGCAACTATTCCGATAGCGATAGGGAGCATCATAGCGGTGGCAGCGGTATTGCTAATCCACATTGAAATGAACGCAGTAATAGCACCGAAAGTAAATAAAATTCGGCCTGTGCTTTTGCCAACATACTTCATAGTCAGGATTTTATACGCAAACCTTTTATCTATACCGTGTTTAGCCATAGCCTCAGCAAGAATGAAACTGCCAAGGAAAAGGAAAACTATCGGATCAGCAAACGGGATGAATATCTTTTTAACATCTGCCACATTAAAGACAACACATAGTACGGCACCTATTAAAGCAGTAATGGGTAATGGAACAGGTTCGGTAATCCACCAGACAATTACCCACAAAAGTATTGCAGATAAAGTATGTGCCTCGTACGATATTGATGAATAAGGCAAGAAATAGAATATAATGAACACTAACGGACCGAGGAACAATCCGATTTTATTTCTCCATCTTTCAAATTTTTCTTCTTCAGGAGATATTACTTCATTTGGCTGAAACGCATCATTATTTGATTCCATCCTAAAAGATTAATTTTATAGAATTTAGTTGATGCAATATAATTAATAAAGGATAATGATTTTATATATTTTTTAAATCGGGAATATCTTAAATTGTGCTATGATTAACATAAGAAACCTTAAGAAAAGTTTTGGTACTAAGCAAGTTTTAAACGGAGTAAACCTTGATATAATAAAGGGTGAAACACTTGTTATAATAGGTAAGAGCGGATGCGGGAAATCTGTTCTGTTAAAACATATTTTAGGTTTAATGACTCCTGATGAGGGTGAAGTGATTATTGAAGGGCACAATTTGAAAGGTATGAAAAGGAAGGATTTGTACGCAATAAGGAAAAAATTCGGGTTCTTATTTCAGGGTGCGGCATTGTTCGATTCAATGAATGTGGAAGAGAATGTGGGACTGGGATTAAGGGAGAACAAAAGATATTCTGACAAGAGAATTTCGGAAATAGTGGCGGAGAAACTTGAACTGGTTGGTCTTCCGGGAATTCAGAAGCAAAGCCCATCTGATCTTTCGGGTGGTATGAAGAAACGGGTATCACTTGCACGTGCCATTGCAGACGACCCTGAATATATTTTATACGATGAGCCGACTACAGGTCTTGACCCTGTGATGAGTGATAATATTGATGAGTTGATAGTTGACATTGCTAATAAATTAAAGGTAACTTCAATTGTTGTAACTCACGATATATTCAGTGTTATTGAAATTGCAGAAAGAGTTGTAATGATGGATGGCGGAGTAGTTTATTTTTCAGGAACTCCGAAAGAGTTATTTGCATCAGATGACATTATAATAAAAGAGTTTCTGCATAGGACAACAAAAGAGCCTAAACATCTTTAAGAGCAGTGAAGGAGTGATGAGTGACAAAGTGATGAAGTGATGGAGTGACAAAGTGACAGAGTGATGAAGTGATGGAGTGACAGAGTGATGATAAAAGTTAGTACTTCAAGATAAAGACCTCCACGAATTTCTCTAATTAAACGAATTTCACAAATTAGAGATTATTTAGCGTCTTAATAAATTCTATTCTAATATGTCTCTGATAATACCACCACCGATAACATCATCACCTTCATAGAATACAGCTGACTGACCGGGGGTTATTGATTTTTTAGGTACATCAAATATTACTTCAACAGTATTGTTATCAATTTGATTCAAAGTTGCTAAGGAACCATTGTCTTTGTACCTGACCTTTACATTTGCCTTCATCGGCTCATTTAAAGAAACATATTTCATAAAATTAACTTCTCTGGCAATGAAACCTTTCTTATACAATCCTGTTTCGTCATCAACGAATACCCTATTATTTTCGGCATCAATTTTAGAAACGTATATAGGTTTGCCAAGAGATAAATTCAAGCCTTTCCTTTGCCCTATTGTGTAATAAGGAAATCCTTTATGTTCTCCTATTTTCTTGTCCTTATAGATTACATCACCTTTATCAAGTCTTTTCTTTAAATCGGGAACTCTAACTTCAAGCAATTCCCTGTAATCATTATTAGGCACAAAACATATCTCCTGTGAATCGGGTTCATTTGCAGTCTTTAATCCAATAGCCTCTGCCATTTTCCTGATATCAGGTTTTGTATAATCACCTAGCGGGAACAAAGTTCTGCTGAGAGCATCCTGAGATACTTGCCATAATGCATATGTCTGATCTTTCTTAACATCGCACGAATTTGAGACGTAATACCTTCCTGCATTATTATTAACTTTAGCATAATGTCCTGTGGAAATAAAATCGGCACCAAGTTCTTTCGCACGGTCGAGGAGTACTCCCCATTTAATAGTCTTATTGCATAAAACACACGGGTTTGGAGTCTGGCCTTTCATATACTCATCGATGAAATTCTCAATAACGGTTTCATTAAACTTCTCGGTAAAATCGAAAGTATAATGAGGTATACCTAAATTATTAGCAACATTTCTTGCGTTATAAATAGCTTCAAGAGAACAGCATCCCGAATCTTTAGCCGGAAAGTCATCAAATCCCCAGGTCTTCATAGTAATGCCTATTAAATTATAACCTTGATCCTTTAACAATGCAGCAGCGACAGAGGAATCTACTCCACCGCTCATTGCTACTACTACTGTTTTCTTATTATTATCTGTCATATTATATCAAACCTTTTCGATATGAAAAAAGTTAACTTATTTAATCCTGTAAATGTTTATATTTAAAAATTGATATAATTAAGCAAAATTGAAATGAAAAAGGCAATATCACTATTTTTATCATTAATATGCATCTTTTCTTTCAATAATTCGTATTTTCAATTAACTTTAACATTAATATTATGAGTATCTTTTTTAAAGCAAAAGGTTCTTCGTCATTTGGTTTGTTGATTATAAGGCTTGTAATCGGCAGTACATTTTTACTGGCAGGGGCCAACAAGGTAATGGATATAGAAGCCTTTATTAATCACGTGAAGTCATTCGATATTTTTTCTCCTAATGCATCTTTCATACTCGGGTTTATTCTGCCCTTTGTTGAAATTATATTTGGTGCATTTTATATAATTGGTATATTTACACCACTAACGAGTCTTGCACTTTCAGTAATGACGATTAGTTTTATGGTAGTGAGCAAAAATATCACTGTTCCACCTGAACAGTTCACTTTGCCGCAAATTGTATTTTATCTTATTATGTTGTCAGCCACATTGATGACATTATTCAGCGGTGCGGGTGTAGTTTCTTTCGATGCTTTATTCGATAAGAAGAAGAAAACTGAGACACAAAATGTACCATCACCTGTTCCGGAAACTGTGAAGCCACCTGTAGGGATTAGGGAAGCTACTTTTTCGGACATAGTTGAAGAAAAGAAAGCAGAACAAAATATTGAAAATTAATGTAATCATTACAGGTACGACAGGAATGGTTGGAGAGGGTGTTCTTCACGAATGCCTTAAGAATACAGATGTAGAAAAGGTATTAGTTATAAACAGAAAACCGTGCGGGATAAATCACGATAAACTTCAGGAAATTGTTCACGGTGACTTTTTTGATTTATCAGGAATATCCGAATATTTGAAAGGATATGATGCATGTTTCTTCTGCCTTGGAGTAACTTCAATAAATAAGAAAGAAGAAGAGTACTACAAACTCACATATACATTAACAATAAAGTTTGCAGAGTTGATATTGGAGCAAAACCCTGATACGACATTTTGTTATATATCAGGCGCAGGAACCGACAGCAGTGAAAAAGGCAAGAGTATGTGGGCGAGGGTTAAAGGTAAGACAGAAAATGATTTAATGAGAATGAAGTTTAAGAAAGTTTACTGCTTTAGGCCCGGATATTTACAACCTACTAAAGGTTTAGCTTATTCACACAGTTATTACAAATGGATAGGGTTTCTATACCCTC
>JBMOHR010000194.1:0-5416 GCA_049317745.1 Ignavibacteria bacterium | reverse complement strand
ATATAATAATATACATTGAGTTCGCTTTGCACCAACTTTTTCAGTTTTGTATTATTTTCAGAATATAACATAAATAAAACCATCCAATTATGATTATTGATTGCATTGACTTTCCTCCAAAATAGAATTATTTTACGGTTTGCACATTTTTTGCATATTTTATAAAGGAAATTTAAGTCGGAGATAAATTTTGAAGAAGAATCTATTTAGAATTATTCTTACAGTGGTATTTATTGCAGCTGCAATTATGTATTTATTACCAACTTATCAGGACTACCAGATTAACAAGGAATTAGCAGGTCTGACAGGTCAGGATAGTTTGGATTTTGTTACAAAAAACGCTGACAAGATAAAGAAATCAAGGGACGGAAGAATTAAGCTTGGTCTCGACCTTAAGGGTGGTATGTATGTTGTACTTGACGTAGACGTCGTAAAGCTTTTGCAGGATCTTGCAAAGAAGAAAGACGATCAGACATTAAATCAGATACTTGATGATTTAAGGAATGTTCCTGAGACATCTGATATTCCATTGCTGGATATCTTAAAGCAAAAGTTAAAAGATAAAGGTTTAAACCTGAAATCTTTTTACGGTGAAGTCAGAGACAGCGAAGCTGACGTTGAAGCACAGTTGAACAAGGAAGTTGATAACGCAATCGACAGAGCTGTTGAAATTGTAAGAAATCGTATTGACCAGTATGGTGTAGCAGAACCACAGATACAGAAAATCGGTGGCAAGAGAATCATCGTTGAACTACCAGGGATTAACAATCCAGGTGAAGTAAGGAAACTTTTACAAGGTACTGCATTACTTCAGTTTCAATTGCTGAAAGACCCGGAAACAGCTGTAAAGGTTATGCAATCGATTAATAGTATATTAGTAGGTAAACAAATAACAGATTCAACAGTCAATAAGAGCAGTAATAAACTGGATTCTTTAAAGAAAAAGGATTTATTAACATCTAAAGACACAACTGTAAAAGAAACAGCAGGAAAGAATGAAATAAAGAAAGATACATCAAAGACAAAGAAAGATATTGCAAAGAAAGACGCAGTTAAGAAGGATTCAACAAAGACTAACAAAAAGGATTCAACGAAGAAAACTGATACTTCAAAAATTGCAGGTGATACGAGCAATATGAAGGATACATCACAAGCAAACCTTTCAGAAGAAGAATTTAAACTTAAATTTCCTTTTTTCTATTTAGTCAGATTAAATGAACAGAGCGGGACAGCAGACGGTTACGTAAGAGAACAGGACAAGGAAAAAGTTGATTTAATATTAAAAAGAGAAGACGTAAAAGCAATTATTCCTTCAGACGTAATGTTTGCATGGTCACAAAGATCATTCGAAACAGGCGGTGAAAAGATATTTACATTATATTGTTTAAAGAAAGACGCAGAATTAACAGGGAAAGTAATTGAAGATGCAAAATCAAACATAGACCCGCAGAGTAACACTCCAGTAGTATCGATGTCTATGAGCAGTGAAGGTTCAGCCGACTGGGCAAGAATCACCGGTGCAAACATAAACAAAAGATGTGCAATTGTTCTTGACAACGTTGTTTATTCAGCTCCTGTGATAAGGTCAAAGATATCAGGCGGAAATTCACAGATTGAAGGTATGGGAAGTGTTCAGGAAGCAAAGCTTCTTGAAATCGTATTAAAAGCCGGTGCTTTACCTGCCCCATTAAAAATTGCAGAAGAAAGATCTATAGGACCATCACTTGGAGAAGACTCAATCCGTAAAGGTATAACCTCATCGCTTGTTGCATTATTGTTAGTTGCATTATTCATGATTGTGTATTACAGAACAGGCGGATCGATTGCAGATATAGCTTTAGTCATTAACGTTTTATTCGTTGTTGGTATTATGGCATCGTTTAAAGCCACTCTGACTTTACCGGGTATCGCAGGTTTAGTGTTAACACTGGGTATGGCAGTTGATACAAACGTACTTATTTTTGAGAGAATACGTGAAGAAATGGGTTCAGGAAAGCCGTTCAGGACCAGTGTAGATATCGGTTATAAGAAAGCATTTTCGGCTATTATTGATGCTCACGTAACAAGTATCATTACAGGTATCATCCTTTATCAGTTTGGAACAGGGCCAATTCAGGGATTTGCATTAACATTATTATTTGGTTTATTGGCAAACTTATTTACTGCAATTGTGATTACACACTTTATATTTGATATGCTGATTGAAAAGGGAAAACACGTAAGCATAGGTTAATTAACAATAGAATTAAAAAATTATTAAATATTTGAAATGAGACTTTTTAAACATACAGACATAGACTTTCTTGGTAAAAGAAAAAAGTTCTATGTTATCTCAATAGCGATTATCGTCATTGGAATGGTTGTTTTATTCCTGAAGGGTATTCCCCTAGGTATTGATTTCCAGGGTGGTACTGAAATGCAGGTTAGATTTAATTCACCAATTGAAGTCAGTGAATTAAGAAGTGCGATGGATAAAGCAGGGTTTGCAGGTATGGAAATAAAATCAATGGGTTCTGTATCAGATTATCTGTTAAGAACTCCTTTACAGGGTGAAGGACAAACAGTTGCCGACAAAATTCAATCAGGAATAAAAGAAAATATTCCAGGTAAAGATTTTCAGGTAATGAGAACAGATAAAGTAGGTCCTAAAATCGGTAAGGAATTAAGAACAAACGCAATATACGCGATAGTATTTTCATTACTTGGAATATTAATTTATTTAGCTTTAAGGTTCCAGTTCGTTTATGCAGTTGGAGCAGTAATTGGATTGTTTCACGACGTCCTTATCACAATTTCAGCAATTGCGATATTTGATGCTATATTCCCAAATCTCCAGCTTGAGTTCAACCAGCAAATGCTTGCGGCATTCTTAACATTAATCGGTTTCTCTGTCAACGACACAGTTATTATTTTTGACAGAATCCGTGAGAACATAAAGCTTTTCAAGAATGAAGACATCGAAAGCGTAATGAATAAATCAGTCAATACGACTTTAAGCAGAACTATCATAACATCGGGAACTGTATTCCTAACAGTACTTGTTTTATTTATGTTCGGTGGAGAAGTATTAAGAGCTTTTGCGTTTACGTTTGCAATCGGCGTTATAACGGGTACTTATTCATCTGTATTCGTATCGAGTTCAATAGTTGTTGACTGGAAACATCGCATTCTGGACAGGAACAAAGGAAGAGTTAATATTTCAAAAAACTAAATTTCTAACTCTATATGTTAATCGATAATCAGGAATATAAGGTAATTGCCATTAAAGAAGATGATCTTGGACTGGCAAAGAGTAATGAGATTAAGAAAATCATTGAAAAAGAGTTAAACAATGGTGTAAAATTTATTGCTCTCGATCTAAATGAATTGAATTCTATTAACAGCGCAGGGCTTGGTATTTTAATCGGTATTCTTAATAAAGTGAAAACACAGAACGGTTCGCTTAAGATGCTGAATATAAACGAGAGAATCATTAATATTTTCAGAATTACAAAACTTGATTTGGTTTTTGAAATCAATAAATAGTTATTATTAAGAATAATTTTATGCCATCTTACCTTTCGTGAGATGGCATTTTAATTTATAAGGATTATGAAGAATAAAATATCAGTACTCGTAGGTTTACAATGGGGTGACGAGGGCAAAGGAAAGATTGTTGATGTGTTAAGCAAAGACTTCGATGTAGTTGCGAGATATCAGGGCGGTGCAAATGCAGGACATACAATTATTATTGACGGGAAGAAAACCGTTTTACATCTGATACCTTCCGGAATATTTACACAGAAGATTATATGTGTGATTGGCAACGGCACAGTTATAGACCCAATTGCACTTTTAGATGAGATTGAGTTACTGGAAAAAGACAGCATCGATTTAAACGGAAGACTCTATATAAGTAAAGATGCACATATTATACTACCCTACCATAAAATTATAGATGCAATTAATGAGAGCAAGAATGATAAGATAGGAACGACCAAAAAAGGTATCGGGCCTACATATTTTGATAAATATGCGAGACGTGGTATAAAATTTTCAGATTTCGATAACGAAAGCGTCTTAAAAGATAAGATTAAAAAGAACCTGGCTTATCTGATTTCAATATTTCCTGAATCTGATGAACTGAAAGCTCTTAATGAAATCACTTTATTCAACGATTTAAAAGCTCAGTACGAAAACATCAAACAGTTTTTCGTTCAAACACATTATCTTCTGAACAAAATGATTTCAGAGGGCAAGAATATTCTGCTCGAAGGTGCACAGGGAGCATTGCTCGATGTAGATTTCGGGACATATCCATACATTACATCATCAAGCCCGACAAGCGGCGGTGCATGTACAGGCACCGGTATCCCCCCGACAGTAATAAACGGAGTTATCGGAATAGTTAAAGCATACACAACGAGAGTCGGCGAAGGTCCTTTCCCGACAGAACTATTTGACGATACAGGAAAGGAAATTGCCAGGATTGGAGTGGAATTCGGAGCAACGACAGGAAGACCAAGAAGATGCGGATGGCTAGACCTCGTAGCACTTAAATATGCTGTTATAATTAACGGAGTCACCGAAATCGCATTAACTAAGTCAGATGTACTTGACACTTTCGAGGAGATAAAATTATGTACAGATTACGAATTAGACAATAAGGTAATTAACACATTTCCTTCAAACCCATTTGTATTGCAGAATGTGAAACCTGTTTACAAGACTTTTAAAGGATGGAAACAATCTTTCAACGAATCTTCCAAATATGAAGACTTACCGTCGGAATTCAAGGAATATGTTGAATTCATTGAAAATTACGCAGGTGTAAAAATAAAGTATATTTCGACAGGCCCTGCAAGAAAAGACATAATAATCAAATAATTAAAGATCAGTAGATTTTTTTATTGATATTAAAAAATATTTTCCTTAACTTATTAAGAAATTAGCTTTAGATTGAAACTTTCCATTTAACATTAGGAATATTTATTATATTATAATTACTCTTTAGCAAACAATTATTTATCATCAAAAGCTTTTAATTAACTTTAAGCAGAATAAACTGCAAATGTCCACCCGGACGGGAGAATAGATAAATGAAAATTTATGTTGGCAACATTGCCAGAGAATCTACCGAAGACGAAGTAAAGGATCTCTTCGCAAAATTCGGTACAGTCGAGAACTTCAAACTCATCAGAGACGTAAATTCAAACCTGCTCAAAGGCTTTGGATTTGTCGATATGACAAATGACGATGAAGCTCAAAAAGCAATTGACGAATTAAACGGTCAGCTTTTCAAAGATAGACCTTTAACAGTAAGTGTTGCAAACCCTGCAGAGAAAAAAGCAACTAAGAAACCATTCGACAAAAATAAGGGTGGTTTTAGCAAAGGCAATGCAGGTAAAAGCGGATTCAACAAGGGCGGAAGCAGTGG
>JBMOHR010000193.1:0-5447 GCA_049317745.1 Ignavibacteria bacterium | reverse complement strand
GTAAACCCCGTAAATGGTGCTTTTAAAATTGCTCTAAAAAACTTTAAACAATAAATGAAAACTGATATAATATTAATCCTTGATTTCGGCTCACAGTACACACAGCTTATCGCTCGCCGCTTACGCGAACTGAATGTCTATTGCGAGATTCAGCCGTTCAGTGTGAACATTAAGCAATACCTCGGCACTAAAAGTAATTATACTGTAAAAGGTGTCGTTCTGTCAGGCGGACCCGCAAGTGTTCTTGAAAAAGATTCTCCAGATATTGATAACGAAAACTTTGCTTATCTGAAAAGTCTCAACGTTCCCATTCTCGGTGTTTGTTATGGTCTCCAGCTTCTCGCTAAAAAAGCAGGCGGGAAAATTCATAAGTCAAAAGTCCGCGAATACGGTCATACAAGGGTTAAAACATCAAACTCAGTTATCTATAAAGATTGTCCAAAGTCATTAAACGTCTGGATGAGCCACGGCGATTCTGTTGACGTTCTGCCTAAAGGATTTAAAGTTACTGCAAAGAGTTCAAACGGTCATATAAGCAGTTATGAAAACACAAAAGAAAATGTTTATGCCTTACAGTTCCATCCTGAAGTGAACCATACAGAAAACGGATTAACTATCTTAAAGAATTTTGTTTTCGGAGTCTGCAAGGTTAAGAATCTCTTTAAAGCGGGTTCTTTCATTCAGCAGAAGACTTCTGAGATTAAAAAGTTAGTCGGCAATGATTATGTAATCTGTGCATTAAGCGGGGGAGTTGATTCTTCCGTAGCTGCAGTGCTCGTTCAGAAGGCAATCGGCAAAAAGTTAATCTGTGTTCATATAGACAACGGATTGATGAGGAAAAACGAAAGCAAGGTTATAGTCGATTTATTCCGCAAACATTTTAAGTTTAACCTTATATTCGTCGATGCATCGGATTTATTCGTCAAAAGATTAAAAGGTGTTATCGACCCCGAAAAGAAAAGAAAGATTATCGGCAAAACATTCATAGACGTTTTCGATTCCGAAGCAAAGAAACTCAGGAAGAAAAACATCAACATAAAATATCTCGTGCAGGGAACTTTGTATCCCGACGTGATTGAATCAGTATCTTTCAAAGGACCATCTGTCACCATAAAGTCGCACCACAACGTCGGCGGACTTCCCGCAAAGATGAAACTTAAACTTATCGAACCTTTCCGCGAACTCTTCAAGGACGAAGTAAGAAACATAGGTTATAAACTCGGCTTGCCGAAGCAGTTCATAAGCCGCCATCCTTTCCCGGGTCCCGGACTCGCTGTAAGAGTCTTAAGCGATTTAACAAAAACCAAGCTCGACCTTCTCCGCGAAGTTGATGATGTCTTCATAAAAGAACTTTACAACTTTAAACTCTACGATAAAATCTGGCAGGCATTCGCAGTACTGCTTCCCGTTCAGTCAGTCGGAGTTATGGGTGACGAAAGAAGTTACGAAAACGTAGTGGGTCTCCGTGCAGTAACATCCACAGACGGAATGACAGCCGACTTTTACCAGTTCGAAAAGGATTTCCTTACTACAGTATCGAATAAAATCATAAACTCAGTAAAGGGCGTTAACCGTGTAGTGTATGACATCAGTTCAAAACCCCCTGCAACAATAGAGTGGGAATAGATATTTAACATAATATTTTTGATTTACCTCTTGCGTGTGGTGAGCGTAATGAGTTGTGAGTAAGAGCATAGAAAGTAAATTAACTATATTGTCTTATAGAAGATTTAGTAAATAGTATTTAAAAATTAAATTAACGGAGATTATTTTGAAAAATATATTTCTTCTTTTCTTTCTGATTTTCTTTGGAATTCAAATTTCCGCACAAATTCAGCAAGATACCGTAAACGGATATTTCCCGGTCGCGTGGAACAATGAAATCAATACCTACGAAACTCGAAGAGAAACTGACACAGTCTATCAAGGGATTAGTTCGCAGAGTATTTTTATTAGCTCTCAAGATCAAGGATCAATAACGCTACAGAAAAATTTTTCTACACCAAAATTAAGATCAAATGAATTTGTTTTGTATAATTTTACTAAAAAATTTATCCCAACAAATTTAAATACTTGGATTTATTTTATTCTTGAAATTGGCTACAACGGAAATTTTGATACCGTAGGGACCTATGAGTTTTCAACACTTTATTTAGGATTTTGGGATTTTCTTATGATAGGAGTTGAAAATCCTATTATGCAAACATTTAATCAGGTGCGTATCACATTTAATCCATATTTTTCTGTTCCACAAGGTGGTACAATTGAATTCCATGTATTTCTTGATTATTTTTATTCAGGATATCTTGGTGGAGGATTTCTACGAATGATTGATCCTTTTGATTGGGTGCCAACCGATATCATACCAATACAAGGAAACGTTCCCGAAAAATTCTCTCTCTCGCAAAACTACCCCAACCCTTTTAATCCAAAAACAAATATTAATTTTCAGGTACCAAAAACAAGTTTGGTTACCCTGAAAGTATATGATGTTTTAGGAAGAGAAGTTGTGGCGTTAGTAAACGAGAAAATGCAGGCAGGAAGTTATAAGGTTGATTTTGACGGAAGCAGATATACCAGCGGAACCTATTTCTATCGATTAGAAACTGATGGCTATGCGGAAACCAAAAAAATGCTATTGATCAAATAGATTAAGAGCCCGCTTTGGGTAGGTTCCTCCTAAAATGATTTTGACGTGTTGTGTAAGGCTGGGGGCATCATTTAATTTTTGTAAATGCTATAAAATTAACACACTTGCTTTTATTGTTTTTTTGTTGTATAGTACATTTAGTAAATAATATTTAAAAATTAAATTAACGGAGGTTATTTTGAAATCACTATTATCAATTTTATTTGCATTTTTCTTTTTCTCATCTACAAATATTTCTGCAAATAATGATTTTTCAGAAGAGTCAAGAGACGGCGTAGGTTTTTTCAAAATGGAAAGAGTTATTGATCATTATTATGGTAATTATTCTTACCAATTTGAAATTCACTCTATAAACAATGGGTGGGTACAAATAAAAAAAAATATTACCCCTACCCTAGGAACAAATGAAGCATTTATTCTCCGACGACTTGTTTTTTTGTCTCCTCTTTCATCTAATACTTGTTTTAATTTTTTGCTTTCTGTTTCGTCAGATGGACAAAATTTTTATGATTTTTTTGGAAATACTTCAACAACTGCAGGAATTGGAGAACCTTGGACTCCCTGCATTCTTCCTTTTCAAGGAACGCCTGGAAATATAATTGCTATAAGAATAAAATTTTTATCATTTTATAGCTCTTCTCCTTTTTCGGATTCAATAAATAGTATTATCAAATTAGATTATTGGTGTGCAAGTCAATTTTCATACCCAATAAGAATTATTGAAGATTTTGAAAATGTTGTAACGACTATTACTCCTATACAAGGAAGCGTCCCTGAAAAATTCTCTCTCTCGCAAAACTACCCCAACCCTTTTAATCCAAAAACAAATATTAATTTTCAGGTACCAAAAACAAGTTTGGTTACCCTGAAAGTATATGATGTTTTAGGAAGAGAAGTTGTGGCGTTAGTAAACGAGAAAATGCAGGCAGGAAGTTATAAGGTTGATTTTGACGGAAGCAGATATACCAGCGGAACCTATTTCTATCGATTAGAAACTGATGGCTATGCGGAAACCAAAAAAATGCTGTTGATCAAATAGATTAGCAGTTTATTTTGGCGACTTGTTGATTAAATTATTTTGACATGTTAAGTAAAGTTTGAGTCATTCAGTGATTTTAAACTTATTACAAAATGGTGCAAACTATAATCCTTAGACAAATTATTCAATTTACTATACATTAAATATATTTATAAATGGGGACCGATGAATTTGTCGCCGTTGAAGTGGATCATGTGGTCGGGGACGTCCATTAGCCAGACTTCGGTTTCCCAGGCGATGTTTGCAGAGTGTCTTTTGAATTCTGACATATCTGGGAATGCACTTACATAGATTTTTCCGAGGTTGCAATTCTTTAATAATTCTTCGAGTTCCATCATTCTTTTGGGAGAGACAGGTCCATGTGACGTGACTGCTTCGATTAAGAAGAGCCACTTTTTGGGTTTTATATATATGATTACGTCGGGGAGTTTGCTGTGCTGCGTGATAGGGATTCCGAGTTTCTTTAAAAGAACTTCATCCATATATAGATTTTTGTTTGCTGTATCGCCTAAGTAAATGAGTGCGCCGTCGTTTGCAAAGCGTGAAGCAAATTGTGTGACGATTGCAGCCTGGACTTCGTTGTGTTTGCCAGGTGAAAGTTCGATGATACTTCCGTCTGCAAGTTTTAATGGAATCTGGTGTTTAGTTCTTTCTTTTAAATATATGGCTGAAAGTTTACCAACTGATTTAGTAAAATCTGTTATGGATTTTTTCCAGTTTCTTGTTTTATATTTTTTAATAACCTCTAACGCTTCTTTTGAAATGGCATAATGTGCACGAGGACTATTTACGGGTATTTTTGGGTCGTCAGGATTGTAGTCAACAATTCTTGCCTGCGTTAATTGATGCAAGACTTGTCTTCTGAATGTTTCTCTTGTGTTTGGAGCATAGGGTTTCTTCTTCTTATATTCTTTATTTACGAATAACATTATTCCTTTTGATACACCTAAGTTAATGCTTTTTGCGTCTTTCCATTTATCAGTTTCTTTAATCTGGCATAAAGCTAAAAGAGTTAGTGCGGACATTTCGTTATACTGAGCTGCCGGCAGACCGAATGCTTTCAAGATTTCCTGTGCTTCTAATAATTTACTCATGCTAATTTTGTTAGGATGTTTTCAAGTTTGAAAATACTATTAATAATATTGTTTACATTATTCATTGAATAGTCGTTAGACAGAATTACTAAATTGCCTATGTTTAAGATTGTGTCTAACGGAGGAAATTTCATTTCTCTTAGTTCGGTGGCGCTGACATTGATATTTCCGTTTATCATTTTAAAGTATGTGTCGAAGAGTTCGCTGTTTAACAATGCACACAAACCGACGACTTCTTTTCTATCGAGATGCCCGTTGATTTTGTATAAATAATTAACTTTGTTCTCAACACCGATATGAGACGAGGAATAGTAATTACAAAAATAAGGTGCGGCGATTAAACGGCTTTTATCGTCTTTGGTGCTGAAACGTCTTAGAAAAATATAGTTTAAATTTGGAACTAACAGAGATAATGAGGCCGGTTCATTTCGGATATACTGTCCTTTGTTTGCAAGAGGCAGAGGCCATTGCAGAGACATCTTATCTACATTATTAATCCAAAAAAGCGGGGATAAGAAAGTATTACCATTCTCATAATTGTTCTGTATGTATTCTGTGGCACGAAAGGCAACAACTTTTCCTGTTGAAATTTGAATTTTAAAATCTATCAGTTTATTCTGCCAAGCAGAAACTAATGAAAGTATTTCAACTTCAGACGAATTTA
>JBMOHR010000192.1:0-5481 GCA_049317745.1 Ignavibacteria bacterium | reverse complement strand
ACCTTGCCCTTTGAACTCACAAACTCTGCTCCGTACCTTTTATCCATTATTTTCATGTTGCAGTGAGCACATATATCCATTCCGTAATTTATCGGCTCCGGCTCAAGCCCGCACGATAAAAAGATAAATACTACTAATGATATTGTTATGTTTTGTACGTATCTCATGTTTTAATTTATGTTTTTATTTATTAATCTTTTTTTAGTCCTTCCCCATTTCCTTCTATCATAGAAAAAAATAACCAGACTGGCAATCCCTGCTACTATCAGTATAATTCCACCTGTGTCAGGAATTGAATAGGCTGTGAAATTAGCAAGCTGCTTCGACCCGATTAAAGGAGGCTGATAACTCATACCAGGTATCTTGATTGCCGCCTCAGGATTTAAGTTGTGCCCGTAATCATATTCCCATAAATAAAAGTCAACCGCTCCTGCTATACCTAACATCATAAAAAAGACAACCCATACAATAAGAAGTTTCTTCCTGCCTGCTATCACAACTGATATTCCCAGCAATATTAATGCTCCTAATATATACGGCATTAATGTAAGTTCTTTAATTGAATCCGGCTGTATTGTTTTCATTCCTATGTAATGATTCAAACCGTTTATGGTGTTTAAATCACCCGTTATCTTATTTATCCAGATATTCATCCCGAGTCCCTCCGGATATTGAGGTGCTTCAAGTTCTATTTCCCAGACCGGAAGAAAATATACTGCTATTAATGCCAGGGATATTATGAGTACTGATATTCGTGATGTCTTTTTCATGTTCAATGATTGTAGCGTTAAGAATTCAAACAGGGGAGTTGTTCTTCTGAAACATCCCCTGTTTGATTCAGCTTAATTCCTATTTCTTTTCACCTGTTGAAAAACTTACAGGTACATTTGAATCTTTTCCCGAAACTCTTAAGTAACCCTGCATTTCCTGATGCAGTGCCGAACAAAAGTCTGTACAGTAAAATGGATAAATCCCCGGTTCTTTTGCAGTCCACTTTATCGTGCACGTCTCTCCCGGCATTATAAGTAACTCTGAATTTTCGTTGCCCATTATCGCAAACCCGTGAGGTGTATCCCAGTCCTGCTCAAGGTTTGTAATGTGGAAATATACAACGTCACCTGATTTTATTCCTTCAATATTGTCAGGAGTTAAGTGTGACCTTATTGCCGTCATGTAAACGTGAACTTCTGTTCCTTTTCTTTCTACCCTTGCATCCTTCTCGTTCTTTATTGCATATGGATGACTGTTCTCTTCCAGTTTGTATATCCTTGCAGAATTTTTCGATACAAGGTCTGCAGGTATTGCCTGTGCATAATGCGGTTCGCCTATTGTTGGAAAATCAAGAATCAGCTTCATCTTGTCCCCGCTTATATCAATTAGCTGAGCTGATTGTGTAAGCTCAGGTCCTGTAGGCAGGAATCTGTCCTTCGTTATCTTATTCAGTGCAACTAAATATTTACCCCATGGTTTTCTGCTGTCCCCGCCGGGTATCATTAAATGACCTATCGAATAATATACTGGCATCCTGTCAACTACTTCTCTTGTCGCAACATTCCACTTCACAATTTCTGATGAAACAAAACAAGATGTGTATGCAAATCCCTTATCGTCAAACTCTGTATGTAAAGGTCCTAATCCCGGCTTTTGTACTTCACCCGAAAGTACTGCATCATACTTTAATACAGGAATTCCTTCTACGTTTCCTTCAAAATCATTTCCTTCTATTGCCTTCTTCATCTTCGTAAAAGAAAACACTGGAATCACAGAAGCAAGTTTTCCGCCGCCAACTATGTATTCTCCCGTCGGATCAACGTCTGCTCCGTGCGGTGATTTTGGACAAGGGATGTAGAACATCGCTCCCTTTACGTCTTCAGGTGATAATGTCTTTACACTCTTCAAAATCTCTGATGTTGCTGAATGTGTTTTGTCGTCAAATTTATTGTGATAATATGTGCACGCTTTATCAGTTCCTTTTCCTGCCGCAACTAACTCTTCTATCTTTTTCCAGTTAATTGCTAATATATAATCCTTATCCTTCTGGCTCGCATTCACTTCAAGTAATGTATGTGCCATTTCAGTGTTATAACATGAGAAAAAATACCATCCATCTGAAGGTCCTTTTCCCGCATGACTTAAATCATAATCGAAAGGAGGTGTTATTAACTGAAAAGCTAATTTCATGTCACCTGAATTCTGATCAACTTTAATAAATGATATTGCACCTTTGAAATTCTCTTTGTAAGATGAAATCGGAACATCTTTATTCTCAACTGGTACGCTGAATCTTGTTCCTGCTACAACGTATTCAGAATTTGATGTTGTAAACGGCGAGGAATGGTTACCTGCACTGTTTGGAATTTCAATTATTTCTACTGTTTTGAAAGTCTTAAGGTCAAGCCTTGCAATTCTTGGCGTGTTGTTTCCGTTTATGAAAACCCATCTTCCGTCAGGAACGCCGTCCTTCATCGAAAGCTCGCTGTGATGCGAATCATCCCAGGGAATAAAACCCTTTGATGTCTGAAGCATAGGTTTTGTTTCCTCTGTATATCCGTACCCGTTTTCAGGATTCTGCGAAAATACTGGTATTACTTTGAATAGTCTTCCCGATGGAAGTCCGTAAACAGACATCTGTCCGCTGAATCCTCCTGAAACAAAACTGTAAAACTCGTCGTATTTACC
The DNA here is from genome assembly GCA_049317745.1 of Ignavibacteria bacterium. Lineage (GTDB taxonomy): Bacteria > Bacteroidota > Ignavibacteria > Tepidaquicellales > Tepidaquicellaceae > CAIKZJ01. The sequence continues at coordinate 2,802 of JBMOHR010000192.1, read as the reverse complement.
AGGCTCAACATAAACCTTCGAAGGAGCATCGCTCTCAATTAAAGGCCCTTTGTCTTTTTTGCTTCCGCATCCGGACAATAAGACTGTACCTGAAAAAATTGCTCCTAATAATAACACAACTAACATTGTTTGAATTGTTTTTGCCATTTTTCTTTGTGTTTTATTTTTAAAAAATGTTTATATTACTTTTTGATTAAACTTACTTGTCCCCGTCGTTTACACGGAAATACTCTAATATTGCTCTTGCTTCATCCTGCGTTACATTCTGAAATGTCATCTGTGTAAGATGCTCTGCTAATAACTGTTTGGCAATGATGTTCTCTTTTGTCATCTGTTCAGGATTTAAAATCATATTCATTATCCATTCCGGTTTTCTTCTCTTTGTTACACCGTTGAGAGGCGGCCCTACTACTTTTATATCGAATTTATGACATGCGACACATTTCGCGTCAAATGCAACTTTGCCTCTGTCTGATAATGCTTTGTCGACGGGTTTTAATTCTATCTTTTTAATCGGCCCCACTCCTGTCAGGTCAGTGTTCTCTGAACACCCCGTGAGACTGGAGCTTGCAATAACAATTATTGTCAGTATTACTAAATAACTTACTTTTGCTTTCATAGCTTTAATTAAGGTTTTAAAATATTTTTTAATTTTGATTGCCCATTAATTTTTTCTCCAGCTCAACAGCTTTTGGAAATAGTATGTTGTTCTCTAAATGAATGTGTGTGTGTAAATCCTGCTCAAATTCATTTAATTCCTGATACAATATCTTGTAAGTTGTACAGGCATCTTCGGGCGGGTTGTAGTTATTGCTTAATTCTCTGATTTTGTAAAACCCTTCTCCTGCTTCTACGTGCTCCCTTTCCATTACGTCTATCGGGTTCTGTATGCTCCCGAATGGTGATACTTCCATTTTTGAATTATTCTTTTCCATCTCACTTAATTGAAGAATTATCGGGAATAACATTCTCTCTTCTTTCATCAAATGAGAACTTAATTCGTTATGAATTCTTTCAAATATTTCTGCGATTTCTTTTACTTCGGCGTGGTTCTTCCCGTGTACTTCGCTTACTTTCTGAGAGTGTGCTAATATTACTGGAAGCATTCTTTTTACGTATACATGGTGTGTGTTAAGAATATGATTCACAAGCTCTTCTGTCTTCCAGCTTGCCGAATCTTTTTCGGAATTCTTTTCCGTGCATACTGAGGTTACTTCGGATAGTATTTCGTTTGCATCAAGTTTCTGCTCAATACATGCCTCTGCCAGCGCTCTGTTGCCCTTGCAGCAGAAATCGAGATTGTGGTTTTCAAATACACGTGCGGTTCTGAAATCTGATTTTACTATTTCAGCTAATGTATTTTGTGTTGTGAAATTCATTTTGTTTTCCTTTGTGTTTAATTTCTCTATTACAAAATTATGCATAAAGGAATGCAGGTGGTTTGACTTAAGTCAAATTTCGGAAATTTACTTTATGTAGTTTTTTAGTGAGGCTAAATTCTTGATGACTATTCTTTTGCCATGGACTTCAATTATGTCTTCTGACTGCAGTTTCTTTAATACCCTTGACAAAGTTTCTGTGATTGTACCAAGATGAGATGCCAGATCGTATTTTGAAATGTCCAGTTCAATCAGGTTTTCCTGCTTCTCTTTAATCGTTTGTCTATTTGGATGCTCTTTTTCTATCTCTGTCAATAAATATTTCGATAACCTTTTTGTAACATCATCAAGAGTTATGCCTTCTATGTGTGTGTTCAGAAACCGTAACCTTTTAGCAAAACTTGCAAGCATTTTAAGGTAAATGTCAGTGTTGCGGTTCGTAAGTTCAAGGAAAGGCTTGACAGGTACTTTTATTACAACCGTATTCTCCTCTATCGCCATTGAGTTTGCAGGATATGTTAGTTCCTGAAACCTGCTGTCCGAATATTTCTCAAACATCGGTACTTCTGCGAAAGTGCAGCCTGGATATTCTAAATGTATTATGTGCTCGCGCCCTTCTTTTGAAATCTTGTAAATCTTTACTAATCCCTCAATTACACCGTAAAACCCAAGATACGGTTCTGTATCAAAGAATATAATCTCGCCTTTTGAATAAGTCTTAATACTCGAAAAATCCTGAATAAGCTGTAACTCATTTTCGTTAAGCCCGGAAAACAGAAATATTTTGCTTATGTCATTTGAAGGTTTCATTTATTAGACTTATTAATTCTATTGGTCCAGTAAATATTCTTTGAACTTGTCAAATGCCTTTGCCCTGTGTGAAATATGGTTCTTTTCTTCTGCGCTTAATTCTGCAAATGTCTTTTCACTGTTGTTTGGAAGGAATACTGCATCGTATCCGAAACCTTTATCTCCGCGTTCTTTTAATAATATTTTTCCTTCGCATATTCCGTCAAAAAGTTCATACTTGCCTTTTGTATAATAGTAACAAACCACTGTCCTGAAATATGCAGTTCTGCTCATAAGAGGTATTCCTTCAAGTTCCTTTATAAGTTTTATTCTGTTGTCTGCATAAGTTGCTTTTTCTCCTGCATACCTTGCGGCATATACACCGGGTGCACCCTCAAGGACATCCACAAAAAGTCCTGTGTCATCAGCAATACAAGGCATTTTTGCTTTTTTCCACATTGCCTGTGCTTTCTTTAACGCATTTCCTTCAAGTGAATCCTTGTCTTCTTTAACCTTAATCTTAATCTTTAATTCGGCAAGAGTCTTTATCTTAAGGCCAATATCTTTAAGCATTTCCTTTATTTCCAGAACTTTGTCTTCATTGTTTGTTCCGATTACTAATTTCTTTCTCATG
>JBMOHR010000191.1:0-5524 GCA_049317745.1 Ignavibacteria bacterium | reverse complement strand
CCATCTCGCCTTTATTATTTTTCACGAAGAAAAGTCCGATATCATTTATTGCATCGCGGAACTGTCCTTCAGTAGAAAGGTAAACACGGTAAACCCTGCCGAATTTATTAAAATCATTTATATAACTTGAGCCAAGAAATGTTCCCAGTGTCTGATTAACAGCGCCGATATCTATCCCCTGTTTCATTGCTTTGTCGAGGTCAACATCAGCATAAATCTGCGGAACGTTTGAACGGTAGAATGAAGTGATGGAACCGATTTCCGGACGCTTCTTTGCAGCAGCAATAAATTTCTGAGTCATATTAAACAATGCTTCAGGAGTATTACCGCTCTTATCCTGCAACAGCATTGAGAAACCCGCACCCGAACCAAGGCCCTGAATAGCAGGCGGACCAAAGACAAATGCAACGGCTTCAGGAATTTCATCAGCGAGGCGTTTATTAAGTTTATTGATAGTTTCAAAAGATGTTTCACCTTTTCCTGTTCTTTCATCCCATGGTTTCATGGCGACGAAGAAACCTCCCATATTACTGCCCGTAACACCAACAATAAAGTTATAACCTACGACGGTAGTAAAGTTATCGATTGTTTCTGTTTCTCTGAAAATCTTCTCGACCTTTTTACATACTTCATCGGTTCTCTGCAATGAACTTGCATCGGGAAGAATAACACTTGCCATAAAATAGCCGTTGTCTTCTTCAGGAACGAAACCACTTGGAACTCCTTTAAAGAGAAGCAGTATAAAGACGATTAAAATTGCTATAAAGGATACTGAACGTAATGTTTTTCTTACGAGTATGGAAGTGATAGACATATATCCGTGTGTAAAACTGCTGAATCTTTTATTAAACCAGACGTAGAATTTATCAAGTGGAGATTTTTTAGCACCTTTGGGTTTAAGAAGCATCGCTGCGAGAGCAGGACTTAGTGTCAATGCATTGAATGCAGAGAAAAGCACTGAGATTGCAATCGTAACAGCAAACTGCTGATAGAGTCTTCCTGTGATGCCTCCCATAAAAGCCACGGGAATAAACACTGCAGCAAGAATAAGCGCAATCGCAACAACGGGACTTGTTACTTCCTCCATTGCTTTAAGCGTTGCGGCTTTCGGAGACATCCCCTCTTCGATGTGATGCATAACTGCCTCAACCACAACTATGGCGTCGTCAACCACAATACCTATGGCAAGGACCATACCAAGAAGCGACAGAGTATTTATTGAGAATCCAAGAAGCGGAAACATAATAAACGTTGCAATCAGAGAAACAGGAACAGTTATTAAAGGAATAAGTGTTGCTCTCCAGTTTTGCAGGAATATAAAGACTACAAGAATAACGAGCAGCACTGCTTCAACAAGAGTGTGAACAATTTCGGTTATACTTTCCTTAACGGGCAGAGTAGTATCGAGCGATACAGAATACTCAATACCCGGTGGAAAAGTTTTTGATATATCATCAACAACTTTTTTAATATCTTCTGCAACCTGAAGCGCATTAGAGCCAGGAAGCTGATAGACAGCAAGAACGGCTGCCGTATTGCTGTTATTCCTTCCCTGCATATTATATAACAGAGAACCAAGTTCTATCCGTGCAACATCTTTCAGGAATAACTGGGAACCGTCGGGATTAGTTTTAACAACTATGTTACCAAATTCCTCTTCATTCAGAAGTCTGCCTTTTGTTCTGACAGTATAAGTGAAATCCGTTCCGGGAGGAGCAGGCGGCGCACCAACCTGTCCTGCAGGAGAAATCACATTCTGTGACTGAATGGCATTAGAAATATCGTTAACTGTAATACCCATCTTACCGAGTAAATCAGGTTTAAGCCAGATTCTCATCGAATAATCGCTGCCCCCAAATAACTTGACGTCACCAACACCTTTGGTACGGCTAAGCTGGTCAATAATATTTATAGAAGCATAGTTAGAAAGAAATGTATTATCATAAGTGCCGTTTTTTGAAGTCACTGAAAAAATCACAAGCGGAAACACGAGTGACTTTTTTACGTTTACACCGTACTGCTTAACAGAATTTGGCAGGCTTGAAGTAGCCTGTGAAACACGGTTCTGAGTCAGAACGTTCGAGTTATCAAGGTCGGAACCGACATCAAAAGTAACCTGAAGTGTCATAGTACCGTCGCCGGCATTAATAGACTTCACATAAATCATATTCTCAACACCATTAATCTGTTGTTCAAGCGGTGTGGCGACAGACTGTTCGATATCAACGGACGAAGCACCAGTATAAGAAGTTGTAACACTGATGTTCGGCGGTACAATATCAGGATACTGCGAAATTGGAAGACTCCGCATTACAATAATACCCACAAGAACAAGCACTATGGAAATAACCATAGCGACAATAGGGCGGTTTACGAAAAATTTTGACATTACTTAAGCCCTTCCTTGTTTATTAAAGAATCGAGTTCTGTGGAACTGTCAATCTGCTTCACTGGAATACCGGGTTTAATCTTTAAAATACCTTCGGAGATAACTTTTTCATTTGGTTTTATTCCGGATTCTATAACTGCTAACTGTCCAATTTTTGGGCCGACCTTAAGTGTTCTGAGTTCAGTCATGTTTTCGGCATTGATAACGTATGCCTGCATCGTTCCCTGTATTTCAAACATACACTTTAAAGGAATAACCACTGCACCTTTTAAAGTTTCTACTGTTGTTCTTACCTTTGCATACTGACCCGGTCTGAGAACTTTATCAGGATTAGGGAAAGAACTTTCAAGCATAAGAGTACCCGTTGAAGGGTCAATCTGTCTCTGGAGCACATTTATTTTTCCTGTATGCTCATAAATCGAATTGTCTGCCAATATCAGTTCAAGGACTGCTTTTTCTCCTTTATCATTAACCTCTTTTTTAGGTAATTTACTGTCGCTCATGAATTTCTTAATAAGCGTAAGGTATTCCTGCTCACTGATAGAAAACCTTACGTGGATGGGGTCAACGTTAGAAACAGTATTAAGCGGACCTGTTGTAATCTTGCTTACGTAATCACCCACCTTATAATTTGTAATACCTATAATCCCCGTTATAGGAGCAGTAATACTCGCATACCCAAGGTTTATTTTTGCAAGGTTTAAAGACGCAAGAGCAGACTCCACATCACCTTTGCGGGCATCGTAGGTTGCAACTGCAATCTCTAAGGTTCTCTGACTGACGGCTCCCTGTTCGGCAAGCGGGGTATATCTTTTAACGTCTGATTCAGCCTGAACGAGCATAGTCTGGGCAGCAGTTAATGTACCCTTTGCATTGGCAACTTTTTGTAAAAGTTCATTAGGGTCTATTGTGTACAATAAAGTACCCTGATTTACGGTAGTCCCTTCTACAAAATAAATACCTGTGATAATACCGTCAACACGAGAGCGAACCTCTATATCTTCAGCACCAAGAGTCTGACCAACCCACTCCTGCTTTATGGGAACATCTTTTTGAACTGAAGTAACGAACTTTACTTCGGGTGGTGACTGCTGCACTATTTCTTTTTTACCGCAACCGGATATTAAAGTAATAGTTAGTATAACAAGAAAGAGAAAAGTAATAATATTTCTGCCCATTCAAAGCTCCTGAGAGTTAAGATTTAAAAAACAGTGTGATTTTTTAACTATTATGAAAAATAAGAAATTAAAGCAAGTATAACAATTAACTAATTTAACCGTCATAAGCGAAGACTAAATTCGTCGCTTATAGTGTGCTTTCTGCTGTTTCAGGCAGAAATTCAACCATCAAAATCATCAGGATTTTGAACCCCTGAGGTTTTCCAGAGACAGTAGCCTTGCGATTAAGACCGTAGGATATAGTTGCCCGATTACGCCTTCCAGATTACTCAGTGAACGAACGACAGGCAGAACCGGAACAATATCTCCGTATCCCAGAGTGGTTAAAGTTGAAAAACTGAAATAAGTAAAGTCGGCTATATGTTCGCCTCCGGGTATATGAAAAGTGTTTGGGCCCATTATCAGGTTAATAGTATAGTACAATGTTGCGAACAGATTACCAATTAATAAATAACCTGTCATTGCACCTTCAAGTCTCTGATTACTGTAAACACCACCTTTAAATACTTTAATTAGTATCAGAAAAAGAAAAATCAGATAAAACAACACCTGCAACAAGCCGTCTAAAACAGTGAGCCACAGAATATTGTTATCATAACTTAATAACCAGACGATAAAAGCAACAAATGAAAATAATATGATTATGTAAGTAATCACCCTGCTTTTTATCAAAGCATATGAACCGGAAATAATCAGAAATATATAGAATGACCTTGCAATAAAAGCACCTGACTCCTGGCTGGATGACAAAGGTGTCAGGACAAAGTTGAGTATTAGAATAGAAATAAAGAATATCCGCAAACTTACTTCTGTTTCCCAGAGTTTAATTCCTTTTCGGAAAAACTGCTTCATATGTTTTAATGTTAATTATAAAATCTTACTGCTTCTTTCTGCGTTCAAGAATTCTTATTGTAGTATCGCTTTTAAACTCGCGTAAGGCATCCCTCGCAATCCATTTTGCAGAGCGTGAATGCAATATTTCAATTCTTTCTGCACACTTAATTGCTTTTTTATGAAGTGCCGCATTCCTTTTACCTGTCTGCCTAAGAGCCCAGTTAACTGCCTTCTTTACAAAGTTTCTTTCGTCCTTACTTTCTTTTTCGATTATATCCAGAAACTCAACAAACACACCATCCTCTGCCTTTTTATCGTGTACTGCAAGAACTGCCATCATCACAAACCCTGCACGTTTTACAAACTCCTCATTTCTTCCTGACCATTCGCTGGCTTTTGCGTAAGCACATTCTGTTTTCCTGAAAAGGTTACTGCACAACCCATCGCAAATATCCCAGGAATTTAAAGTTCTCACCCACTTTTCCATCTGCAGTTCTGTCACCTCTTTCGGGTCATCAATAAGGAATGCAAGAATTCTCGCCTCGTGAATTCCCGTTGCCCATAATCTCTTCGCAAGGTCGTGGTCTTTTTTAAACTGCTTTGCCAGTTTGCGCAAAAACGGTATATTACAACCGTAAGCCTTATCGAAGCGAATGCCAAATCTCTGCATACCTTCAAGGTTTGCAGGGTTTCCATTTTCCTTGATTATATCTAAAATCAGATCAAGTTTTTCCATAGTCTAATACTTCTTTTTATCCTTACATAAAATAGCAAAAATATCTTTAAATTTCTTACAATTAATGTTATGGGCTTTTACTGCTGAACTTACTATATTATCCACAATTAATATTCTTTATGGCGAAAGTAAAATATTCAAGAGAGTTCTGGGTTGCCAACACGGTTGAATTGTTCGAACGCGCAGCTTATTATGGCTTCTTTATTGCTATAACGTTATACCTTACAACCGTTGTCGGCTTCGACGATATCTGGGCTGCCTGGATTGGCGGTGTGTTTTCGGCAGGTCTTTATTTTCTTCCGCCGTTTGCAGGTGCTTATGCTGATAAGATAGGATTCAGAAAATCCATTCTCCTCGCATTTGCTCTTCTCACCATCGGATATGCAG
>JBMOHR010000190.1:0-5526 GCA_049317745.1 Ignavibacteria bacterium | reverse complement strand
TGACTTTTCAAAAGTAATTGAACTTAAACCAAATTTTGTATTAGCATATATGCAACGTGGAAATTCTTATAATGCCTTAAGTGATTATTCCAATGCAATCTCAGACTATACTAAAGTGATTGAGAAAAATCCGAATGGTGCAGAAAGCTATAATAAACGCGGACGTGCTTATTATGACTTAGGAGATGAGAACAATGGAAATAAAGACATTCAGAAGGGGAAATATTTTGCACAAAAAGCAGAGAATACGGAAATAGATAAATATGAAATGATTGAAGAGTTTTTTGAAGATTTGAACGATTATATGAGTTTCTTTATGAATAAAAAAATGTTATGTGTTGAAACCCCTTGCGGAAAGTGTACTGCAACATTAACTAAAGAAGAAAACGGTAAATGGCTCTATATGCTTGAATGGTGGGATGATGGTAAATTTTGCGGTGAATATGTTAGACCTTTCCGTGTAAACGAGGAAAATCTTAGTGTATTTAATAAAGGATGCGCGGAAATGGCAAGAAGATTACGAATTTATCTTGAGACGAAGGACTTTAGTAAAGTACCTATGAAGCCTCCCGCTTTTGGAAGATTGTCGTGTGAATCGCCAGAAGTACCCGAACCTATTAGAGAGAGAAAACCAAATGAAAAGTACTTCCCAGCTATTAAGAGTTCAAAATTAGTAAAACGTTTTAATGCGGGAATATATGAATTTGTTCTTATTACTGATGTAAAGGCTATGGGAATAATTCAATATTCACATATACTCATTGCATATATAAAGGGTAATAAAGAGCCGAGCTTTGTTGTGGCTTCTGAATTATCGAACTCTAAAGAGCCGGGAAGTAAATATCGATTTCTTGGAGGTTTTTCGGGAGAAGGGCATAATAACTATGGAAGTTCTGAAGATTGGTCGGATTTAACGTTATTTGAGAAGAAAGCACGTGAAATTATGAGCAAAGAACTCGGGGTGGAGATAGTGTGACAAAGACATTGTGTGTCTATTACTTTAAATAAATTTCAAAATTATTGTATTCAATCTATTATGAAAAATAATATTATCATTCTTCTTATTGTTTCGTTTGTGTTTAGTTTTAACATAACAAAGAAATTATTTTCTCAGGACAAATCACTTAACATAGATTCGATTGAGAATAAAATATTTATAGATAAAATATTTATATGTGATAAAAAAGCATATATGGTTGTCAGTAGCGAAGGAAGCGAAAACAGAGAAGGTGATTTAGTAGTTAAATATGGAGAAAACGAAAATATTTTTAGTAATATTGATGTAAGATATTTTGCAAACGAAACCCAGTATTATAAAGGACAAGAAACAGACACTTTTATTGTTTATTGCAATGTGGGAATAGACACTATTTCATATTTAAAGAAGGATTTCTATTTCCAGAATATTCGGAAATATAAAGAAATAATTAATGATGAAACTGGGAAATTATTCAAAGAACCCGAAGTAATAAATCTAAATCAAGTAATTTCATCTATTAGATACCCTAAACTTGCAAAAGAGAACAGAATAGAAGGTGAGGTAATTGCTAATGTTATTATTGGAGTTGATGGTGCGATAGAAAAAGCTGTTTCTCTAAAAGGACCAAGAGTGTTAATAAAAGAAATTTTATTTAAGATTGTCAATTTGCAGTATACACCAGCATTAGGAAATAGTGCAATTCCAACAAGATGTTATCAATCAATCTCATTTAATTTTAGATTGACAAAAAAGGGAGAATAACCTTATATGAAATATACAAACCCGAAACAATAATGAAGATGTTTAAATTCCGAAATGTTTGTTATGAATACAAAAATATGCTGTTTATATTTATGATTTTGTCACTTCAATTTATTTCTTGTAATGAAAAGAATAGCGGACGAAATTCAACCGACAAAGCAAATAAAAAGAGGCTTGTTGAAGATACTACCTATATAGATGGAGACTCATTTCAAGAGGGGTTAGAAAGTTTTAATGACAAACATTTTTCGATGGCTTTACTCTTTTTTGAAGATGTAAGAAGTTCTGATAAATTCTATATTGATGCACAAGAATATATGAAAATAACGAAGGATTCTATAGAAGTTCAAAAAAGAAAGCATAAATTAGTTGAGGCTAAAACATTAGTATTGATTGATATTATTGATAATTTTCGTAAAAAGCACGGAATAGATGGTTCGCTTCTTTTAGATTCCCTTGTTGCGAAAGATATTATTTCTGAAGATGAGCTGAATCAATATTTTGAAAACAAGAAAGATAATTACACAGAAGAATTAACAAATGGAGAATAACTTTAAATATGAAGATGAAATATATCGTAATAAAAGTATAGGCTGGTTTAAGAAAATTATAAAAAGTAAAATTACTAAATCTATATTTTTTGTAATGTTTTTCTTTGTAGTAATTATCGTCACAATTATAATATACGATTACTATTCAGGCGAAGAAAAAGTAACAAGAAAAGAAGAAGAAATAATATCAACAATAAAAGAGTTTAAGAGTGGTGATTTAGTTTTGGAAACAAAATGGGAAAACGGAAAAATTTATTATAATTTAAAGATTTATGATAAGTATTACAAAATAATTCATGGATATAGAGGTTTTGAGGATGAAGAAATTAGTGTCATATTTATTGATAAAGATAAATTTACTATTGATAATATAAGTATTCAACCGTCGGAATTATCAAATTATAGTAACGATAAATTATATAAATATGGTAGTTATAAGAAAATGAGCTTTGAAGATTATAAAAGAATAAATCGGGTAACCTACAGTTCAAATTTTTTGTTTAAGCAAAACAAGAAATGATTAATCTGGTGATTGTTTTTAACATTCAATTAATCATATTTAACTATATAATACTTGCCTTAAGAATGTTGAATTCGTATAGCATTAAATAATGGGGATGGCTTTCCTATAAATATTCAATCTCTAACGGGGCAATATTATAGTTTTTGAGATGTCGTTCCTACGGAACTGTACAATGTTGTTAATTCTTTGCTATTGGTATTTCGTCCCTAACGGGACTTTAAAGATTTTTTATTATTTGCAATTGATATTGCGTTCCGAGCGGGACTATAAAATGTCTGAACCACAGGAATATTGTTGTTTCTGGCAGGAATGCCGGAACTACAGAAACATTGTTGTTTCCGATCCTCAGCTGCGGATCGGAACTACAAAAGGAATAGATTGCTTTGTTGCATAATTATTTGTATTACAATATTATTTTAATATTATTATAATCTAAGTAACCAAACTATCGAGGAGTAATTATTATGAATAATTCATTCAATAACCTGAAAATTAATATAGAAAACACACTTCCTTTTATTACTGAAGCAGAAATCAATTCCGTTAAAAAGGAAACCGAAAAATGTTATAACGAACTTCTTAACCTTTCCGGGAAAGGTAATGAGTTTCTGGGATGGCTGGACCTGCCGTCTGTTATTACCAAGGAAGAGATTAAACTGATTGAAGATACAGCATATTATTTAAGGAGAAAATCTGACGTAATTGTTGTTGTAGGTATCGGCGGTTCTTATCTCGGTGCACGTGCTGTGATTGAAGCACTTCAGCATTCTTTTAAGTATTTGCTCAAGAAGGGTGAAAACTCTCCGCAGGTTTTATTCGCCGGACAGAATATGGGAGAGGATTATCTTGCAGATTTGATTGAAGTTCTTGAGGATAAAAAATTCTCCGTTGTCGTGATTTCAAAGTCAGGTACGACCACTGAACCTGCTATTGCTTTCAGGCTTCTGAAAAATCTTCTTGAGAAGAAATACGGTAATGAAGTTGCCGCAAACAGAATTGTTGCAATCACCGATAAACAAAAAGGTGCACTGAAAAAACTCGCCGAAAAGGAAGGATATAAGTCATTTATTATTCCTGATGATGTCGGCGGAAGGTTTTCGGTGCTGTCACCAGTCGGGCTTTTGCCGATTGCCTGTGCCGGAATAGATATTAAAGAGTTTATAAAAGGTGCAGAGGATATGGAGACTGCTTTGAAGGGAAAAGAAGGTTTTGATTCCAATCCTGCGATGAAATATGCTGCCGTACGTAATATGCTTTACAGAAAGGGCAAGACTACTGAAATACTTACGAGTTTTACTCCATCGCTCTATTATTTTATTGAATGGTGGAAACAGCTTTACGGTGAAAGCGAAGGCAAGGAAGGGAAAGGTATATTTCCTGCGGGGACGATATTCTCAACTGACCTTCATTCGATGGGGCAGTATATTCAGGACGGTGTGAGAAATATATTTGAAACAAATTTATGGGTTGAGAAAGCAAGGAAGACTTTGACGATTCCTGAAGATGAATCGAATCTGGATGAACTTAATTATATAGCGGGCAAGAATATAAATTATGTTAATGAGAAGGCTATGCTTGGAACGATGCAGGCGCATAAGGACGGGGGAGTTCCGTCTCTGACGATTTCGTTAACAGAACTTAATGAAAGAAATCTCGGCGGACTTGTTTACTTCTTTGAATTTGCGTGTGCGATTAGCGGTTATATGCTTGGGGTGAATCCGTTTGACCAGCCTGGTGTGGAAACTTATAAGAAGAATATGTTTAAGTTATTGGGTAAATAATTTGTTCACTATAAAATATTAAAGTAATACATGAAAAGAATCTTTTTGATATTTATACTGCTTTCAACTGTAAGTTTATACTCGCAGGTATTTACACCTGAAGAGTTACAGATTATAAAACTGCAGGACGAAAGAACGTTTGGAAAAGATAATGAATTAATAAACTATCTTGAGGACAGGAATAATGCTGTTGTAATCCGTGCTTTATGGGCAATCGGTAACGTTGGTAAAGAAGAGGGGGTGAGGTTTGTATCAGAAAAACTCTTTTCAAGCCGTACTGATGAAATAAAGGTTGCCGCTGCTTACTCTCTTGGCTTGCTTTCTTTTGAGGTTTCAAGGAAAGCTTTGATGGAAGCACTGACAACCGAGAAGAATGAAAACGTTTTGGCTGAAATATTGAACTCACTTGGGTACGTTGGAAGCAAAGATAATTATGATGAGGTCGTATCATTTAATCCTGAATCCGATAATGTTCGAACGGCATTTGCATTTTCTATTGCACGGTTCGCAAGAAGAAATATAAAGTCCGGAAAAGGAGTTGAAAAGTTAATAGAGCTGGCGTCTTTTAAAAACGAAAAGACTTCCCGCATAGTTTCTTATGCGCTTGCAAATATTCGCAGCAGGGAACTTCTTGCTCCTGCAAAAGAAGTGATTTCCGCATTGCTTAAATCGGTTAATGCCGATACGCGTATGTGGTCTTATCTGGCAAACGGATATACGGCAGGAATCGAAGATGTAAAGAATATAACAGACGCTTATGAAAAGGAAACTGTCTGGCAGGTTAAAACTAATATGCTGAATTCGTTACAGACCATAAATCGTTTTAATCCCGAATTGTCTGAGGACAAAGTTCTTGCCGAGTTCCTCGTGAATAAAGGTCAGGGCGAAGACGTTTATCTTGCAACGACAGCATTAAAAGTGCTTGGCAAT
>JBMOHR010000189.1:0-5530 GCA_049317745.1 Ignavibacteria bacterium | reverse complement strand
CTATTTAAGTTTTATTTTTCATAAGATATAGTTAATTTTTGAAATGCTTAAAAAGTTAGGAATATTATCGTTAATCGTCGTGGCATTCGTGCTGTTATTCAACAGTATCCTGATGCCGTGGTACGTAAAACACTCAAACCTCGTTAAAGTACCAAGCGTTACAGGTATGAATTTTCTCGATGCTAAAAAAGTGCTCGAACAATCAGGGCTCGATGTTAAACAGGGCGATATCAGATACGATGAATCTAAACCTATAGGGTTTGTGATGGATCAGGCTCCTGCTGTTGATGAAATGGTTAAAAACGGCAGAAGAGTGTACCTAACAGTTTGCGGCGGTGAACAGCTTATGGAAGTACCAAGACTAATAGGCAAGACCGAAAGAGACGCAAAGTTCTCTTTAGTTCAGAGAAATCTGCTTGTCGGTGAAGTTGTAAGAAAATTTACTACAGAACAGCCCGAAGATTTCGTTATTTCACAGGTCATTCAGCCCGGCTCTAAAGTTAAAAAGGGTACAAAGGTAGATTTAATCGTCAGCAACGGACAACTTCTCGGTAGTATTATCATTCCTGACGTAATTGGCAAGAAACTGGCTGACGCAAAGAAATTAATCGAAGATAAGAAACTAAGAGTCGGAAAGATTACATACCAGTCAAGCGATTTACCTGTCGGACAGGTTATTGACCAGTATCCGAAGAAAGATAAATCTGCAAAAGATAACACACCTGTCGATTTATTCATTGCAAAGAAGAAAACTGAAAATGATAAAGCACTTGAGGATGTAGGCGATAACGATAAAGAACCAAAGGAAAAATCTAATACCGACGAAAAGGATAAAAAGGAAAAGACTAAACCCGCAGATGAACAGCCAAAAGATAAAACTACTGATAAGACTAAGGAAAAAGTGACCGATAAACCGAAGGAAAAGACTCCGGATAAGCCAAAGGAAAAGGCACCGGATAAACCTAAAGAAAAACAATAGTACATTATGAAAAATATATGCCCTTCAATACTTTCTGCAGACTTTGCTAAACTTGCAGATGAAATTTCTGAAGTTGAAAGAGCAGGTGCCGATATTATCCACTGTGATATTATGGACGGTCATTTTGTCCCTAACATTACTTTCGGCTCTGACATCATTTCTCAGGTAAATACAATTACAGATTTGCCTCTCGATGTGCATCTTATGATTGAGAATTCAGATAAGTACATCGATTCTTTCGCAAAAGCAGGTGCAGATTACATTTCCGTGCATTACGAAAATAATTATCATCTACACAGACTTGTAGATAAAATTAAATCTCTCGGAGTTAAAGCAGGCGTGGCTTTAAACCCCGCATCTCCTGTCTTTCTTCTTAAAGATATAATCGGGCATCTTGATTTCGTACTGATAATGAGCGTAAACCCGGGCTTCGGAGGACAGAAGTTTATTATGAACTCCATCGATAAAGTTCTTGAACTAAAAAAGATGATTAATGAATTTAATCCTGAGTGTCAGATAGAAATAGACGGCGGTATCGGACTCAATAACATTAAACTCGTTTCCGATGCAGGCGTGGATATGCTTGTATGCGGTGCTTCGGTCTTTAAATCTGTTGACAGAATTGGCGTGATAAAAGAAATGAAGAGGCTTATCTCATAGATGAAAAATGTATTCTTCAATACTGATGTTCTTGCCGTAGAAAAGAAACTGATGGAAAAGTATAACATCCCGTCAATCGTTCTTATGGAAAACGCAGGAATGAAATCTGCCGGGATAATCTGGGATTACTTCATCAAAGAAAACTGCAACCGTATTGTAATTCTTGCAGGCAAAGGTAATAATGCAGGTGACGGATACGTTATTGCAAGACATCTCCACTCAAAAAACCTTTCAGACGATGTTTACGCACCTATACATATCTTTCAGTGCTATCCTGTTTCTGATTTAAAAGGTGATGCACTGATAAACTTCAACATAGTTAAAGAATTATTCCGAAGCGATTATTTTGAAGTATTCGACGATGCTACTAAACTTATTGATATTACCGAAATCGATAACGAAAAGATCCTTTTTGTAGATGCTATATTCGGAATTGGTTTTAAAGGAACGCTTGATGAAAAGATAAAGAACATCTTCTCTGACATTACTCAATTCGTTGAGAATAAATTTGTAATCGCAATCGATACTCCTTCAGGTCTTGACGATTTCACAGACGCCGAAGATTGCCTGAAAGCAGACCTTACTATTACGATGGGTGTAAGAAAGTTTAACACTCTCTTCTACACAGGAAAAGAGTTATCAGGAAAAACTGAGATTGTCGACATAGGAATAACCGGTACCAAGTTTGACGATTACAACGATAAGGAAATATATTTAATCGAACAAGGCGACACTTTCTTCGATGAAATCCAGAGAAGTGTCAATTCACATAAATACAACAACGGAAAGTTATTCGTTCTTGCAGGCAGCGAAGGATTTACAGGTGCTGCGTATCTCGCTTCACAGTCAGCACTTCGTGCAGGATGCGGTTCAGTGATTCTCGGAATTCCCGAAGGGCTTAATACAATCATGGAATCAAAGACTACGGAAGTTATCACTCTGCCGTTAAAATCAGAAAAGTACTTAACGAATGAATCATACGATAAGATTAATGATAAACTTGAATGGTCGGATGCAGTATTAATCGGTCCCGGACTCGGAAGGGAAAGTGATACGATGTCATTCGTCAGAAACCTCGTAAAGAAATACGATAAGAATTATGTAATCGATGCCGATGGGTTGTTCGCATTCAAAGGACATCTGGATTATTTAAAGAAAGAAGTTTGTTCTGTTATATTAACACCTCATTTCGGTGAATTTGCAAACCTTCTGGATATCACAGTCGAAGATTTAAAGAAAGATTTTTACAACATAGCAAAAGAGTTTGCTCAGAAATACAATGTTCTGCTTATACTGAAAAATGCTCCGACCGTAATAACAAACGGAACAGGGTTTTACATTAATTCCTGCGGAAGGGAAAACCTTGCAACTATAGGAAGCGGCGACGTGCTTTCGGGAATTGTTGCATCGCTTCTCGCACAGTCGGGAGATGCTTTTAACAGCAGCATATCAGGAGTTTATCTTCACAGTCTTTGCGGCGATAAACTTTACGATAAGTTCGGAAGCAGCGGAACTATAGCGGGTGATTTAATTGAGCAGATTCCCGTAGTAAAGAATGAAATTATAAAGATAATAAGACAATAACAATAAATGATTAATTTTAACGACTTAAAAGAAATTATTCCGATGATAATTATTGCAGCCTCTGCATTAATTTCATTATTGATTACAGTGTTCTCTAAAAAACCAGGAACGCCCGTGTATGTGTTCTCAATGCTGGCAGTTCTGGCTGCCCTGGTAATTACAGGATTGAACGTGAACAAAGATGTAATGATTATCGGTGAAATGATGAGAATAAGTACTTATGCAAACGCATTCTGTATGATTGCATTACTGTCAATTTTTATCACAATCCTGGCATCAAAAGATTATCTTGAAAAACTTCAGATAAACTTCGGAGAGTATTATTCAATATTACTTTTTGCTCTTCTCGGAATGATGATAATGATTTATTCCAGCGATATGATTACAGTCTTTATAGGACTTGAGACGATGTCAGTTTGCTTCTACGTGTTAACAGGACTTTTAAGGAAAAGAGCAAAGTCGAATGAAAGTGCTATGAAGTATTTCCTTCTCGGTGCTTTTATGACGGGCTTTCTTCTTTACGGTATGTCCCTTCTTTACGGAGTTACAGGTTCTACAAATATCGTTAAATTATTAACTACCTATACAGCAATAAGAACTCCCATGTTCTTAACCGGTCTTGCTTTATTTATGATTGGTTTTTTCTTCAAGATTGGTATATTCCCGTTCCAGATGTGGATACCCGACGTTTATGAAGGTGCACCAACTATAGTAACAGGAATGATGTCCACTGCAGGAAAAATTGCAGCAGTCGGTACACTTGCTCCGATACTTATTACATTAAACCTTGTCGAATACAAAATATTATTTTCCGTCCTTGCAACATTGACAATGCTGTACGGAAATATCGTAGCACTTTCGCAGTCTAATCTGAAACGTCTGCTCGCATTCTCTTCCATTGCAAGTGCAGGTTATATATTGGTCGGTATTTCTTCGATGGATGATTTTTCTATCAAAGCAATTGTGTTCTATCTTTTAGCATACGTCTTTATGCAGCTCGGAGCATTTATAGTTATATCTGTTTTTGAAACATCATCTTCAGACAATAAAGATTTCAGGAATGTAACGTTCGATGAATACAAAGGTCTTGCAAAAAGAAGCCCGATGCTCGCATTATCATTAACAGTATTTCTCCTTTCTCTTGCAGGCATTCCGCCTCTAGCAGGTTTCTGGGGTAAGTATTATATTTTCTATGCAGCTATTAAAGCAGATTTAATCTGGCTTTCAGTAATCGCAATATTGTTAAGCGTACTTTCCGTTTATTACTACTTAAAAGTTATTGTCTATATGTGGTTCAAAGAACCTGAAGGTGAAACATCAGGTGACGTTATAAAAGTAAGAACTATGTCGTATGCAGCAATTATGCTCTCATTGTTCGGTACTTTGCTGTTCGGACTTTATCCCGATTTAATATTCACGTTCTTTAAGTTTTTAATAAAATAGATATTATGTATTTATTACTCTTGTTAAATCTGTTCCTGTTCAATTCAGACAGTGTCCTTGTGAAATCGTCTGAAGTAGGGGACTTTCTTAATGCCGTTTCTGTAACCTCAGACGGTAAGAGTAATATCTATGTCCTCGATGCAGTAAAGAATGAGATTATAAAGTACGATGATAATCTTAAGGAAATTAAACGTGCAGGGAAAAAAGGATGGGCTAACGGAGAGTTTGATTCGCCAACCTGCATCGATGGTTCTTCAGGACTTGAGCTAAACGTTTCCGACGGAAAGAATTACAGGATTCAAAGGTTTGATTTAAACCTCAGCTATACAGGATTAATCTTCCCTAATTATGAAACATTTCAGGATAACTATAAATACCAGACACCCGTAGCAACCGTTTATATAAATCCCTATCTGTATTCTATCGACGGCGAAAATAACAGAGTAGTAACTTATCAGATTCAGAACCAGAATATGTGGACACCTGCTTTTTCTTTCGGTGGTTTCCAGTCTGCTCAGAAACCAATGTCTAAACCGACAAAGATTGTTAAAGACGGATTCAATAACATATACATTCTCGATAAGAAACTTCACGCTGTCTTTAAGTACGATAACTTCGGAAACTATTTCACGTCGTTCGAAAATGAAAAGGTAATTTCAATCTCGGCTTTCAACAACACATTGTTTATTCTTACGGACACAGAAGTACTCGTTTACGATGCAAAGAGAAATGCTTTTACGGATAAAATACTTTTTACGGAAAAGATTAATACTGATAAGATACAGGATTTTATGGTTTTTTCTTCCTCTAAATTTTATATACTTGAGAGAAACAAACTTATCGAACTTATTTTAAAATAACTTA
>JBMOHR010000188.1:0-5567 GCA_049317745.1 Ignavibacteria bacterium | reverse complement strand
TAAGATTTAATTAAATCATTCAGTTCTTTTGCCGCATCTATTACTTTAGGAATGTAGGTTGTTTGTGTTTCGTTCACTCCGCCTGCATAGATTATAGAACGGCTGGCATTAATCAGGAACAATTTATTGTAAAGATTTTTCAACAGGTTCTTTAAGTCATTTCCCTGAGCACCAATGCCGGGTATAAGGAGTGGAATCTTTTCTTTTGCGGATGAATATTTCTTTATTTCCTTCAGATGGTTTGCACCGATTACAAACCCTGTCTGAGACTCAGACCAGGTAAGGCTTTTCTTTGCGATAACTTCGTGAAGTTCTTTGTTGCCTACTTTCAAAGTCTGGAAATCTTCTGCACCCTTGTTTGAAGTCCTGATTAAGATGTAAACAAGCTTTTCTTTCCTTTCAAGAAATGGAGATATGGAATCGAAACCCATATAAGGCGAGAGTGTTATCGAAT
This sequence comes from Ignavibacteria bacterium, assembly GCA_049317745.1. Classification (GTDB taxonomy): domain Bacteria; phylum Bacteroidota; class Ignavibacteria; order Tepidaquicellales; family Tepidaquicellaceae; genus CAIKZJ01. The sequence goes on along the minus strand of JBMOHR010000188.1, from coordinate 5,113 downwards.
CAAAATGGAGGTTATCCAGGTATGCTTTTGCGTAAAGTTCGGAAGTATTCCCTATATCCCCTCTTTTAGCGTCACATATTTTAATTCTGTTTCTCGGAATTGCTTTTGCGGTTTCCTCTAAAGCTTCAATCCCCTTCATTCCTGCGGCTTCGTAGAATGCAAGGTTTATTTTATATCCTGCGCAATATTCGTAAGTCGATTCTATTATTTTAAGATTAAATGCAAGAATCGGATTCTTGTAACGAAGGTACGTTGCAGGGACTTTGTCGTAATCAGTATCTAATCCGATAATAAGATTAGACTTTGAAGTTTTAATAACTTCAGCGAGTTTTTGTTTATATTTCATGAGAATATTTCTTTATGTCTGTACGCATTCATTGCTATTCCTATCATTAGCAGAAAAGACAGCAACGATGAAACTCCATTACTAACAAAAGGTAAAGGAATTCCTATAACGGGGGCAATACCTATCGTCATTCCTATATTAATAAACATATGGAAGAAGAATAATGCCGCAAACCCTACGCAGGCAATGCTGAGAAATCTGTTCTTTGAATAGTAAGCATTATTCAGCAGGCGGAATATTATAATCAGGAAAAGAATTATAACTACTGATGCACCGAGTAAACCGAATTCCTCTCCTATAACACAGAAGATAAAGTCAGTCCATTGTTCGGGAATAAACCTGAGCTGAGTCTGCGAACCCTGCATAAAACCTTTTCCGTAAAAGCCTCCTGAACCGATGGCAATTTTCGACTGGATTACATTGTATCCGCTTCCGAGCGGGTCTGATGCAGGGTCGAACACTGCCTTGATTCTGTTCTGCTGGTACGGCTGAAGTTTTGAGAACATAAAACTTACAGACAATCCTGACAGAATATTCAGAAAGAATATTGCAACAGACGGTATCCAGTGCCGCTTAAAGAAGAAAAGTGAAATTGAAACGACGATTACATAGACAATAAAATAGTTAATATCAATAAATGCGAGTATTGCAGCAAAGATTGGTGTTACTACTGCATACAGAAGAAACGGAGATACACCTGCCCAGAAGAACAACGGTATTACGAATGAAAGTATTACGAGTGTTGTTCCAGTATCGTTTTCGAGTTTAATTAAAACAGCAGGTACAAGAACGAACGAAAGTGCTTTTAAGATATCAAGAAACTGAATCTTCGGATTATCTTCTTCACCTTTGTAGAAAAAGTTTGCCATAGCCAGAACTGTAGCAACCTTAGCGAATTCAGAAGGCTGAATACCAAACCCTCCTAAATAAAACCAGCTTTTATTCCCGTTTATAGTTTTTCCGAATATTAAAACAAGAACGAGTAAAACGAGTGCGAGTGCGTAAGCGTAGTAAGTAAGACCTGACAGATACCTCGGAGGGATGTAAGATACAACGACAACCATCACTAATCCGATAATACCGAACGTCATCTGTTTTAAATAAAAATCCATCGTAGAAGGATTACTCTGAGTCGAACTGTAAATTGCGAAAACACCGATTACGATTAATGCAACAACCGACAGGTATAAAGTTATGTCGAAACGTTCGAAGAACTTTTTATTCATCAGTCTCTTGCCTCCGTTCCCGAATTTTCATTGTAAGCATCAATAGTATTACCGCTAAGGAATCTAACCATAATTGCAGCAGCAATAGGTGCGGCAAACTGAGCACCCCAACCGGCATTCTCACCAAGTACACAAATTGCAATCTTCGGGTCATCGTAAGGCGCAAAACCAACAAACCAGGAGTGATTGTTTCCTTTAGTTGTCTGTGCAGTACCAGTTTTACCGCAAAGAGAATAATCTGAATTTCTTATATTCTTTGCAGTACCCGAACCGTTAACAACAAGGTACATACCTTTCTTTACGACGTCGAAATAATTTTGAGGAAAATCTATTTTATGATTCTTAAGAGAAATCTGAGTATTCTGATTTGTTGTTGAATTATAAATTTCTCTTACGATGTGAGGGACATTGTACTGACCGTTCATACAGATTGCAGAAACATAACCAACCATCTGAACAGGAGAGACACCAAGTTCACCCTGTCCGATACCAAGACTTACCATTAAGCCCTGTCCCCATTTATTAACACCATAAACTTTATTGAAGTAATCTTCCGAAGGTAAAAGACCCCTCGTCTCGCCAGGTAAATCGATACCAGTACGGTTTCCGAAGCCGAACATTTCCGAATAGTCGTGATAATCTTTTATTCCGAGCATAACACCCATCTTATAAAAGAATACGTTTGAAGAAACTTCGAGTGCACGGACAATACCAATATTGCCGTAAGAACCGTGATCTTCAAATGTTCTGTTTCCGAAAGTATAAGAACCACCGCAGGCAATTGTACTTGAAGTAGTGATCTTTCCTGAACCTAATCCTGCAAGAGCCATCATCATCTTCCAGGTTGAACCAGGAGGATACTTGGTTTGAGTTACACGATTGAAAACAGGTTTATCAGGGTCGTTAAAAAGTTTAGCAATCTGATCTTTATCAGGCGTACCGGAAAATATATTCAAATCAAAATCAGGTTTAGAAACCAGACATAATATTTCACCTGTTCTCGGGTCAACGGCTACAATAGCACCGCGGCGTTTACCAAGAAGCTTTTCGGCATATTCCTGAAGGTCAGAATCAATTGTAGTATGCAGGTCAAAACCATTTACGGACTTAATATCATTCTTTCCGTCGTTAAACGCACCGACTTCTTTACCATTAACGTCTACTGATATTAACTTGCTTCCCTTTTCTCCTCTGAGTTCTTTTTCATAATACTTCTCAAGTCCCGTAGTACCGACAAGGTCTCCCTGCCTGTAGAAACTTTCAGTAGATTCACTTAGCTGTTTTTCGCTGATTTCACTGTTGTATCCAAAAATATGTGATGCTCTGTATTTGATCGGATAAGAACGCAATGATTCTACCTGATAACTTACACCTCTAAGCCTGTCGCGGTTTTCTTCTATGAATGCTATAGTTTTAAAATCTAGGTCGCGTTTAATTTTTACGGGGTTAAATCTGTTTGTACCTTTTGCTTTAGAAAGTTCTGTTCTGATTTCTTCGGGGTCCATTCCGACTAATGCGGCAATTTCTTCCGTAAGGTTTTTATTAAACTGAAAAGGAGTTATTGTCAGAGTGTATGATGGTCTGTTATCAACTACAACATTTTTCATTCTGTCGAATATCAAACCGCGTGCAGGAGATTCAGTAATTTTCTTTATGGAGTTTCTGTCAGACACACTTCCGTATTCTTTCTGTTCAACGACCTGTAACTGAACGAGCCTTGCTCCGACAGAAATGGTTGCAAGAAAAATTACTGCAAAGATTATGTATAACTTATAATCACGATTCACTTAGATAGCTCCTGTCAAAACCTTTCTTTTTTGGTAAAATAGTGTAAACGAGACTGATGATAGTCGTGTAAGTTGACGACGGAAATATGTATAGCAGCATAACTTTGGCGAATAATATCGGTGTTCCCTGAAAGAACAGTCCGAAGTAAATGAAATTGCTAAGGATAGAAATTGCAAACACGACAATAATAAAATTAAACCTTACAAGAAATTTCTCGTTGTCTGTCTGGAAGAAACCTGCGATGAATGCTGATATTGTGTAGGATAAAGCCAGAAGTCCGAGGAAAGAACCGCTGAGAATATCGAGCAGAAGCCCTGCAATGAAGCCATAAACTGCACCTGATATTTTACCTTCTCTTACACCGATATAGACTAATGCGATAATAACAAAATCGGGAGCAATGTTAAGCTGTGATAGTGAAATAAACCAGACGAGAGATTTCTGTATAAGAATCAGGATTATGAGTAATAGTGCATTCCGAATTATTGATTTATAGTCGATATTCATTTCTTAGGTGATTGATAAGATTTTTCGAGAAAATATCTTTCTTTATTAGCTAAATATTTAAGGACAAAAACATTCTCAAGACTGCTGAAATCCACAAGCGGAGCAATTTCAATCTTCTTGAACAGATTATCAAGGTTTCCCGCTTCAGTTACAGTCCCAATCGGCAAACCAGACGGGAAAAGATTACTGAATTCAGATGTAATGATAACGTCACCAACGTTTACGTCAGCGTTCTTTGGAATGTTTGTAACATTAAGTTTGGAAACTCCGTCGTAAACAAGAATTCCGTCAACACGTGAACGCTGTGCTTTAATAGTAATTTTTAAGTCTTTATTAAAAAGTATCTGTGCAATGGAATAGTTTTTGCTGGTTGATACAATCCTGCCGACTAAACCTGCATCGGTAATGACGGGCATATTGATGTATACGCTGTCATTTTCACCGACGTTAAGCGTTACTGTATTTCTGGTCTGGATTAAAGATTTATTAACAACGTTAGCACTGACAAGTCCAAAACCTGTGGCATCTTTAAAAGAAAGCAGTTTAGTTAACCTTATGTTTTCAAGTTTAGATTCCTTCAGACCAGAGACTTCATTTGACAATCTGATATTACTTTCCCTGAGCATTTTATTTTCCTGCTGAAGTTCAAATACGTTAGGGATAGAAGAGATTCCGCTTTGCACAGTTCCAAACATCCCAACAGCAACAGCACGCAGAAACCTTACCTGCGTGTTATCGTTTGAGAATAAAAATGCTAAAGAAAATACAATTAGCACGGAGAGTATCAGATACTCTTTAAGGTTTAATATTAGTTGTCCTAATTTCTTCAAGAAATAGTTTTAACTCTATCTGCTTAGTAAAACTTTTTTGTACTTATTTAAATCTTCAACAACTTTACCTGTTCCTCTTGCGACTGCCGTTAATGGTTCTTCGGCAACGTGAACAGGAACGCCTGTTTCAACTCTGATTCTTTCATCAAGGCCCTGAAGCAATGCACCGCCTCCTGTTAAGAAGATACCGCGGTCAAGAATATCCGAAGACAATTCAGGAGCAGTTTTCTCAAGAGCGACTTTTACTGCTTCAACCATTTGCTGAACAGGAGCGTTAAGTGCTTCACGTATTTCGATAGAACTTACTTCCGTAAGTTTCGGAACACCCGCAACAAGGTCGCGTCCTTTTACTTCAATAATAATTTCTTCTTCAAGCGGCATAACAGAACCGACCTGACATTTTATATTTTCAGCAG
>JBMOHR010000187.1:0-5568 GCA_049317745.1 Ignavibacteria bacterium | reverse complement strand
GCATCCTGTGTTCTGTTAACTCCTGCGTACTCTTCCGGGTTAGAAGTGAATATTGCACAGAAATCAGGATGAACTTTCATATAATAATCTTCTTCGTGTCCTGCCGATGTACTGAACATTCTTTCCTGCAGAATCGGAAGCAGTATATTATTTGCTTCAGGTCTTGAACGTGTAAATTCATCGTAAATTAGAGTGAAACCATTTTTAACTGCAATAGTTAAACGATTATTTACCCATTTCTTTTCCATGTCTTCCTCAAGCTTATGGACAGAATGTATGAACCTGTCATCGAGTTTACGGAACCTGTATCCCTGCTCACTGCCAACAAGGTCTGAAGTTTTATATTCTGCATCACCGTGTATTACAACAACCTGTCTGCCGATTTTGCCTGCAAGGTGCATGGCAACAGTTGTTTTTCCTGTTCCTGACGGTCCCCTGAAGTGCACTGGAAATCCTGCTTTTATGTAAGTAAGTGCACGGCTTGTTATATCTTTTATGTATGGTGTTTCAACAAAAGTTGACATAGCTCTTGGGGCAAGTAATATGTTCGTTTCGTTGTTTGATGAATTTTTCATTGTATTTCCTGATTTATGAGTTTATTCAAATTCTGTTTTGTGTAACCTGCATTTTGTTTCTGTCCAGATACTCTTTGCTTCCTTAATGTCTTTTATAATCTGTTCCTTTGAAATAAAAAAAGCTTTCTTCCGCGCAATATAAGACTCAATTGCATCCTGCCTTTTAAGAAAGCTTTTTCTGATTTTATTCAACGTATTATCCATTTTTACGTATTGTTTCACTTATTTACGAAATCCTGTTCCTCCGCAAAGCGTACAAGGCAAACCGTCACTCGATTTTCCGGAACCTTTGCACTGAGTACATTTTTCATTAGTTAGAACATGATTAACTCCTTTTCCCATACAAACTATACAGTGTATTCTGGAACCAAGAGGATTCCTGCCCGTACCGGAACAGTAAACACACTTAACCGCAGGTTCCTTTATTTTCACCTGCCCTGCTCCATTGCAAACCAGGCAAACAGATATATTAGAAAGTATTTCAAAGGGGTCTTTTCCCGTACCGCTGCAATATGCACATCTGATTGTGTCTGACATCGTTTTGTTTTAACTTTTATTTCCTGAATTTCTTATCTCTTTTTACCTTTGGGTAATAAATGTTGTCGTGCTTTTGAACCTTACCTTCATCAAGCAGCTTCTTTGCAACGTATCCTATCTTCATTCTCGATTCTCCGAGCGGTTCTTCCATATCAGTTACTTTTACACCGTCCGGATGTTCGATAATATACTTTTCAACTATCTCTTCGAGCGGTAATTCAGGGCTTAATTCAGTGTCTTCCCTTTTTTTTTTCCGGCGTTGTCGTCGATTGGTATGAATTCCTTTTTCGGCTCAGCAGGTATTTCCTTTTTCACTTCTACGGGAATCTCTTTCTTTACTTCTGTTTTCTTTGTATCTGTCTTATTAAACGAAGACAATCCTGATTTCCTGATTTCGGCAATTGCATCGGACATCTTTTTCAATGCTATTGCTGCTCCGGCTCTGTCCTTGCTGAAACCACCAACCATGGTTGCGATGGCATGTCTCATATTCTTTAATTCAGACTGGATACCTTTCATCATTCCGTTGTACTCTTTCATTCTTTCGGCTTCACCGTTTGCCAGATCTTTTTTAAGTTTCAGAGCAAGTTTCTGATTTTCTTTACTGATTTCCATTAACCACTCGTTAATTCCGGCAATCATTTCCTGAACGTATTTAAACCTTTCAGACATGTTAGCTGCGAGATCACTCTTAAGTTCTGCCGACATGTTTAAATGTTCCTTATCGAATTGTGCGAGTAAATCGCTCGTGTACTTGAAGATAGCGGTAACTTCGTCAGTTATGCTTTTCATTAATTTATTGAATTCATCAAGTCTGTTTTTCTCGTCCTGATTTCTTCCTGCTCTGTTCTTTGCGAAGAAGTCATTCAAATCGTCTGACATTTGCTTTCTTGCATCTGTAAACCCTTTCAGCATCATGCTTATTTCGTTCTGCATGGAGGATATTGTGAATCTTATGCTCTTTATTAATTCATTATATTTGTTTAAACGGTCTTTTTCATCGCCGTTCATTTTTCCTCTCAAAGCTGCAGCGTTGGACTTTAACACGTTTGCCATTTCCTGATGGTCCTTGCGGAACCCGTCGAGTGTATGCTGAACTTCAATAATAAGTTCTTCATTTCCCTTCATGCGGTTTTTAAATGAAGCAACTATATCTTCTGTAAGGTTTTTCATTTCTGATGTAAGTGACATATCTAATATCTCCTGTTTTTTTAATTTGCTTTTAAATTAATTGATTTCTCTGAGTAACTGGTTTCTTATCTTTTTAACATCTTTTACAATAATGTGATCTTCTTTCTCTATTATTTCCTTAAGAGATTCCATTATTCTGTTGTGCATATCCTGAAAATCTGTAAATATCTTCATTACAGATTCTTTTCTGTCTTCCTGTAATTTAGATATCCCGGCAAGTTGTTTCTTAAATAGAACTATTTTATCATTTGCGTCTTCTGAGGATATATCTTTTATCCCTAGAATACTGGCCTTTAATGTGTTGGCAATTTCTTTTTCGGTTTCTATAAAATTCTGGAATTCCTTTTCCGCATCTGTTTCTTTCTTATCGAGCGAACTAATAATAGCCGACATCATTGAGTTATAATCTTTCTTCCTCAATGAACCGTTTTTAGCAAGACATTCACTTAACCTTGCGTTCAGAACTTCTCTTTCCGATTTTAAATCTTCCAGACAGTGATGAACATTGTCAAATAATGAATGTGATGATTCGGTTATGTATTCTGATGATTGAAATGCGGTCTGGATATTCTGTACTTTTTCCTCGAAGGAGGTCATGATTTCTTCAAAAAAGGTGTCGGCGTTTATTTTAGGTATGTTGTTCATGTTATTCGTTTGAGAGTTTTGTGAACGACTTTTATTGAGTTTGAAATTAAATAGTAATTCTTGGTAAATTATGCTTTTTGGATTTATTCCTGAAGGATACCTTAGCAAGAACAACTAAAATGTTAACTGCAAGTCATTATGCGGCTTTTGCTGTTAATCCGATTGCTTCTGCATACTTTAAGTATGTTTCTACAGATGCAACAACTACTCTTGCTTCGATTGCAAGAAGTTCAATACCTACTAATGAGATACGTACCCAGGCGTCAACTACGATACCTTTGTCAAGAATACGGTCTATCACTTCTACGAGGCTTGAAGATCCGATTGTTTTTTCTACGGCCATTGTAATTATTCCTTATGTTTGGCTTTTTAACCCGTGCTCTGAGGGACGGTTGTCCTCTTTTATAACCCTCTAACGGTTTTGATTACGCAGCTTTTGCTGTTAATCCGATTGCTTCTGCATACTTTAAGTATGTTTCTACAGATGCAACAACTACTCTTGCTTCGATTGCAAGAAGTTCAATACCTACTAATGAGATACGTACCCAGGCGTCAACTACGATACCTTTGTCAAGAATACGGTCTATCACTTCTACGAGGCTTGAAGATCCGATTGTTTTTTCTACGGCCATTGTAATTATTCCTTATGTTTGGCTTTTTAACCCGTGCTCTGAGGGACGGTTGTCCTCTTTTGATTTATACATTAGCAAGTAACGTGCCAGGTATCTGTAAATGTGAAAATATTATTTATGATTTGTGCACTGCTTATATTATTATATTACTTAGAGTTAACCTCGATTGAATAATATCAGATAACGAAAATTCAGTTTGCCTTGTATTGCAGTATTCTTTCTAAAATATTCGCACAGGTGTGCGATTTTACGGTTCATTCTGTTTGTATAATATCCATAATATTCATACTTTTAGAATGCTGTATTATTACTTACGCGGATAATTAATTCTGTGTGTCTGTAAAGGACGGTGTTTATTAACCGGGACTTGCAATGAGATGAAATACCCGTAATAAAAAATGCCCGGTTTGGTACCGGGCATTTGTATGTTCTTTTGATCAGGGGAAACCGAAAGATCATGAGTTACAAACTAAACAACTTTGCTCTTATTATTTTACTGTATAAATTAATCTTCAGAAGTATCATTATGATTCTGCCAGGCTTCTTTTTAAATTCTTTATTCTCAAAGTCACCGTTTTCTATCCGCCATCCGTAACACTTAAACGTATACTCTTTATCCAATCTTATCCCTCTTATTAAATTTAGTATTATTCTTCGTACGATTATTCAAATTCATTTTCCATTATATCATCTCTGATAAGAAAAACAAGATTGTCAATCTCAGGTGATGATGTTTCCATATCTGTATTATCTTTCGAGAGTTTCTGCCTGGTTTCGTTTATCACATTTCCATTCAAATAACCCGAAACAATAAATTCCTTTCCTGTACAGAAAACTATTATACGGAAAATCTTGTCCCTTTTGAATAATGTTTCTTCCCTGATAATTCCCGGTTCGAGTGACATTATAAGATTACCTGTATTGTTTAAGGAACTGATGTTCCGAATATTTCTCATTTGTTGTATTTATTAATTTTAATATTACTTAAGTATATACAAATATTGAGCCATATTTATTAAGTGTGATAAATGTTATGCTTAATCAATGCAATTTACTGTATTCACAGTATTTTAGAAATAAATCAATGAATTACTCCGTCATGTTTTTAAGGAAGTCAGATATCACTTTTCAATAAAAAACCGCACAAGTGTGCGGTTTTAATTGTTTGCAAATGATGCTTATACAATAGAATACAAGGTTTCCGGGCATCAGACTCCGTTCTTAATAATCTTTATGTTGTATTTCTTCAGTTTTCTAATTAGGGCATCACGGGTGATACCAAGTTCGTCTGCGGCTGCCTTCTGGTTGTAATTGCAATTATGAATTGCCTTTCTGACTAACTCTTTTTCAACTTCCCTGAGATTATATACTTCATCTTTTGTTTTTTTAATAACAGGCACAACAGGTTTTGTAATGAAATCCTCTATTCCGAGTGAATTATCTTTACACAATATTACTGCACGTTCCGTCATATTCCTGAGTTCCCTGACGTTTCCGGGAAATGAATAACTCATAAGTGCTTCATTTATTTCTTTTGAAACATACTTAACGGGTTTATTTAATTTCATTGAGAAGTCTTCAATGAAATGTGTAAGTATCGGCTGTATGTCTTCAGGCCTTTCTCTAAGCGGAGGAATATCAATTTGTAATGTATTCAGACGGTGCAGAAGATCGAGCCTGAATGCATTCTTTGTGACACTTTTGTCAAGTTCCTGATTAGTTGCAGAAATAACCCTGAAGTCAGTTTTAATACGTCCAGTATCACCTACTCTGGTAATTACTTTTTCTTCAATTGCTCTCAGAAGTTTAGCCTGCAGGTTTAATGGCATGTCAGCAATTTCATCAAGAAATAAAGTACCTTCATTGGATACTTCAAAGAATCCCATCTTGTCGTTTATTGCTCCTGTAAAAGAACCTTTCTTATGCCCGAAAAATTCACTTTCCAGAAGCGTATCTGTAATTGCACTGCTGTTAACGGCACAGAAAAC
>JBMOHR010000186.1:0-5570 GCA_049317745.1 Ignavibacteria bacterium | reverse complement strand
AATCTGTTGCAGACCCTGCGGCATTCGAAAGAGCCAACTATATGAAGGCACTGAACAATTACAAGTTATTGATATAGAAAAAGATTGGCATCCGCCGCGGCGGAATAAGAAACGATTTAAACTGATTAAGAGATTTTTTAGGCAAAAAGATTAAAGCAAAACATAACAACATAAAAGGGGCGTTAAGCCCCTTTTTTAATTTCTAATAAAACCATGGAAGCAATATTATTCAAAGCAAATCCATTACATCCCTGTATCCTGTTATTATAATTTTCTTTTTAGCTTTGGTCTTTTCAAAAAGTTGTTTCTGTTTTAAAGTCATCTCGCTTCCATACTTTGACTCAATCAACACTTTGTTTTCAGTAATAAAATCAATTTCAATTTCCGATTCATAAACATATTTCGGGTTTAAACCTTTGATTTTTAAGAAAACATAATTTTCAAAAATACTCCCTTTATCTTTAAAACCGGTTATATAGTTTCTTAAGCCAATATCTGCCGAATAAATCTTTTTGGGTGCTAATACTTTATCGTTTGGCTTTCCCCATCTATCAACTAAATAAATTAAAAAGGTATCTTCAAACATATTCAAATACCTTCTTGCGCTATCAGGTGATATATTCAGTATTTTTGACATTTTATTTATACTTAAAGACTTCCCCGCCCTTTCCATAAGGAGTATGTAAAAATCCTTTAATATAGATGTTGATTTTACATTATAAAAGGATGAGATATCTTTTACAATTATATCATCGATTAATTCTTTTAAATAACTTATGTCGTTATTTAAAACATATTCAGGAATGCCCCCAACTTTTAAATAATCCTCAAAATGGACATCCAATAAATGATTATCAGATTTTTTCAAACTAATATTTTTGAATAAAAGATATTCTTCAAAATCCAGGGGAAGAACCTCAATAACAATATTCCGCCCTGTAAGAAAAGACTTTCGCGATTTAAGAATAGATGCGCTTGAAGAAGATGCATAAATTTTAACATTCTGTGAATCATAAAGATTTTTTAGCTGGATTTCAAAATCCTTTTTATATGCAACTTCATCAAGGAATAGGAAAATCTTTTCACTAAAAGATATTTTCATAATTTTCCTGTATTCTTCAACCAATTCTATTATGCTCTTATCTTTCAGCAAGTAATCATCTAAACTTAAATAGAAAATCTTCGCGGGATTTATACCTGCATTTGCTATCAAATGGTTTATGAGCATTTTCATACAGGTTGTTTTGCCCACACGCCTTAGACCGGTTAGAAAAACAATTTGTTTGGAGCGCAAATAAGATTTCAGGATTGTAAGTATTTTTTCACGCTCAATAAAATTATCAGACCTGACATCACTTTCCCACCAGGGGTTGTATCTATAAAAAGTTTGTTCTGTCATTTTTTGCTTTTCTTCAAATATGGGGAATAACAAATTAAATTTCAATTACTATACGATGGTATCGTATAGAATGTGGGATTTATATACGATGGTATCGTATGATGTGTTTAGTTTTGGTTATAACAAAAAAGGGGCGTTAAGCCCCTTTTTTAATTTCTAATAATGCTTACCCTTCATCAGGTCTTCGAGCACATCGTAAAGCTTGCTCCACGCACTCTTTGTCTTTTCGTCATAATCATTTCCAAGCACAGAGCCAAGCGCAAACACAAGCGACTCTTTAAAGTACTTATACTGCTCAACCGTCACGCCGTAATCAACGTGTCTGTTTCCCATATCCTGAATAGCAGGCATAATAATATGAACATTGTTCAGCCCTTCGATAACCGTCTTAATCATCTTTATAAAAAGGCGCGACTGCTCTTTCATATCAACCTTAAAAATATTCACAACATCAGGACAGCACTCGAACAAATGCTTGTAAAGAATATCGCCCGTCTCCTGCGGTTTCTCGCTCACCTTTTTAAAAGAATCCTGAATAAGTTTTATATCCTCCTTAGATAAAATATCCCATTCTGTCATTTCTATTATTCCTATGTTAAAAGTTTTAAATTTAAATGAGTAGCAAAATATATAATTTCCTGATAAAGTTTAAGAGCAAAAGGAGAATAAAATGCGGGCAAAAATTGAACCGGAGCCGCACTTTAATTAATCTCAACCCCGAAGGGGAGATACATATGTCTCTTGCGAGACAGGAGTCTGAGCTCCAGGTGATCGCGTTAGCGTCACGTTGCCTGAAAGGCAAAAGCAGTCTCCGGTTCAAAAATAATTTACTTTTTCGAAAGTGATTTGTCAACGTAATTCAGACAAACTATAACAAAATGATTTAATGATAATATAATTTTTTAATTCTCGTTCCCAAGCTCCGGCTTGGGAACGTATTATAGAAATCAAAATTGATAATTGCTCTGCGTTCTCAAGGTGGACCTTGGGAACGAGGAAAAAAGTTTTCATTCCCGAATGCTCGTATCGGGAATCCATATTACATAGGCATTAAGCTCGTTCGGATGTGAAAATCCTCAACGGCAGAAAAAGACTTCATACTCACAGAATTATGAAGTCTTTTTAATTTAGGAATTTAGTAAATTGTGGATAAGAGTTTAAATATTAATTTATGAGTAACTTTGCATTTATAGATAGTCAGAATTTAAATCTTTCAACTTTAAATCAAGGATGGAAACTTGATTTTAAAAGGTTCAGAATTTATTTAAAAGATAAATTCGATGTAACAAATGCTTTTCTATTCATTGGCTATGACCCTACTAATTCAAATTTATATACCTCTTTGCAAACCTATGGCTATATTATTGTTTTTAAACCAACACTTACTTTGCCAACCGGAAAAACAAAAGGAAATATTGATGCCGAATTAGTTTTGCATACAATGATAGAATATGACAATTTTGATAAAGCTGTGATTGTAACAGGCGATGGAGACTTCTATTGTCTTGTTGAATATTTAACGAAGCATAACAAAATTGAAAAACTAATAATTCCTGATAAGAATAAATATTCATCACTATTAAGAAAGTTCATTCCTAATATTTTATTTATGAACGGATTGAAAGGAAAACTTGAGTATATTAAATAAAAAAGAGGCATTAACGCGGGACGGAACCCTTTGTATAGCCTCTAATCGTGATACATTACAAACTTAAGTGTATTTAATATTAAAATCAATTACTAAATGACCTCATACAAAATCAATATAGCGCGTTCGGATGTGAAAATCCTCAACGGCAGAAAGGGCTGACGGAAAAGGTCAGCCCTTTTATTTATGGAGTAATAAAATCGGATTGAAATACATATTTGAAATGCGCAAGTTTAGATTAAACTAAAATAGTATTATGAAAATATTGTTTGCAATACTAATATTATTCTTAAACTGTACAATTGCTCTGACACAAAGCAGTTGGTTCTTCATAAATCCATATCCGGATGCTCAAAGTATTAATAGCATCTATTTCATGGATATTAATACGGGATTTATTTCAGGGTATGACGGTAGAATATTGAAAACTACAAATGCAGGCATTAACTGGATATATTCTAATCTTGATTTAAGTTTATCAGTTAATCAATTATCATTTATAAATAATTCAACAGGTTTTGTATTAACAAATAAGCAGATTTATAAAACAACAAATATGGGAGTTAATTGGCAGTCAAAATTATCTATTACTATGGATAATTTAACCTCTTTTAGTTTTCCTTCAAATTCACTAGGATATATAAGTTCATCCGCTGGATTAATTTATCGAACAACAAATGGCGGTGAAAGCTGGGTTCAAATTTCAAATTCAAGTGTACAGAATATTAAAATTTGTTACGCTGATTCTTTAACCGGATTTGCAATTACAAATAATATACAGCCAAACAGTTTGATTTATAGAACCTCAGATGGTGGAACAACTTGGAATAGTAGAAATTTTTCTTCAGGTGATACAACCGTCGAATTTAAGAAAATCAGGTTCATAAATGAAAATACTGGTTTTGCTTTAGCTATTAAATATAGAAGTATATTTCCTGGTGGCTGGAGCAGAGCGGAAATTTATCAAACAACTGATAAGGGACTTAATTGGATTAGTTTAACTTATATAAATTCTGTGTCTCCAAACAATATTGAATTTTCAAATAATATTAATGGTTTATTAACCACTACTAATGGGATTTATAGAACTACAAACAGTGGAAGTAGTTGGCAATCTGTTTTTTCCGATTACACAAAAACATTTACTTCATTGTATCTCATCAAAAACACAAATATGTGTTACGCAGGAGGTAATACAGGATTATTTATGAGTTCGACAAATTTTGGAACAAACTGGACAAATTTCTCAAGTTCAAGATTAAATTCATCAAAAGATATTTTATCCTCTTCATTTATAGATGAGAATACAGGATTTATTGTAGGTAATCAGGGCTTATTTGCAAAAACAACAAATGCAGGAAATAACTGGACAATAGTTAATTCATTACCAAATTTTAGATTTAACTCCACTTCATTTACATCAGCTTTAACTGGTTACACAGTCGGTTTTGCAAAAGATACTGTGTACAAAACCATTGACGGAGGAGCTTCATGGCAACATACCTGTTCATATACAAATGCTTTAAGTTTATACCATATTCAGTTTGTAAATAGTGTAACTGGGTATGCTTCAGGTTATCCAGGTAAAATCATTAAAACTACAAACGGAGGTGTGAATTGGATTTCGTTGAGTACCACGATTGGAAGTGATTTGCTTTCACTTTATTTTATTAATGATTTAACCGGTTATATTACAAGTAGTATGGGTAATTTGCTAATTACTACTGATGGAGGCAATTCATTTTCATATCAATTCTTTGGAACTTCTACATATTTATGGTGCGTAATATTTATTAATGCAAACACCGGATTTATGTCAACCGCAAATGGTGAGATATACAGAACAACTAATGCAGGTAATAACTGGACAATACATTCAACTGGAACAACTCAGCAAATTAATTATATAGATTTTATAAATGAGAATACTGGTTTTGCTGTTGGGAATGGTGTATATAAAACTACAAATGGAGGATTAAACTGGAATAGACAAATTTTCTTCTCCTTTGAATATTTTTTGTGGTCTATTTCTATTACCACTCCCAATATTATTTATGCTTTTGGTGATGGAGGAGCAATACTTAAAACTACAAATGGAGGTTCAATTTTCATAAATAATATAAATAAAGAAATTCCTTCCGGATATTCACTCAATCAAAATTATCCGAACCCGTTTAATCCGACAACGAAGATTAGATTTGATGTTATCAATGGATTCCCTGTAAGAGCATCAGGGAATGACAAGGTAGTGCTGAAAGTGTATGACGTTATGGGTCGCGAAGTGCAGACACTCGTGAACGAATCGCTAAAGCCCGGCACTTACGAAGTGTCGTTCGACGGTTCTCCATTAACAAGCGGAGTGTATTTTTATAAATTGATAACCGGCGGCTTTACTGAAACAAAGAAGATGCTAATGATAAAGTGATATGTTTAAATTCAATTCCCACTACACGACTTGCATATACAGAATAAAACGTGTAAGTTTGTAATAGTTCTTTAGATATAATACATAAAGGGGGTGCT
>JBMOHR010000185.1:0-5595 GCA_049317745.1 Ignavibacteria bacterium | reverse complement strand
ATAAAGGAAACCTATAATGACTAAAAAACTAAAACTGCTCTTAATAATAATATTCATCCCGCTTCTGTATTCCTTCAATTGCAGCGAAACCAAAAGTTTAGAGCAGGGCAAAGAAAAGAAAACAGATATAACGCCAAAGAAGGATTCTACCAAAAAGCCTTTAGATAAAATGGAGATTCTCGTAAAGGCATACCCCGATTTTATTGAGAAAGCTGAGAATAACAAGATATACTGGAAAGACGGAACAACTATGGTATATGACGACGGCAAAGACAAAACATATGATGAAATGCTTGACAATCCGGACGTAGAGGATATGCTCTCGCAGGAATATACTATAGGCGCCGATTGGGATATACCGCCCGCAATAAACTTTGAACCCGGAAGAATAAGGAACGAACCTTTCTTCCGGAAAATGTACGGAGCATCAAAGTCTGAAGTTTCGGGCAATCTGACAACAATTAGCTGGTTCGGAACAAGTGTTCAGGTCAGCACTGTGAATGGGGTTGATGCACAGTTTAAATCGGTAATGGAAGAACTGGAAAAACTTCCTGCAGAATTTCATAAGTATTTTAAGAAAACTGCGGGTACATACAACTACAGAAAGATTGCAGGTACCGACAGGTACAGCGCACATTCTTTTGGAATAGCAATTGACATTAACACTGAATATTCTGATTACTGGCAGTGGGATAAGTCTCTGAAGTACAAGAATAGAATTCCGGTTGAGGTTGCCGAAGTCTTCGAAAGGTTTGGTTTTGTCTGGGGAGGCAAATGGTATCACTATGACACAATGCATTTTGAATTCAGACCGGAATTAATAATAAAATAATCAACAGGGTTATGAAAGAAAGCACACGTAAAGCTGCGTTCGCAGGAAGCTGGTATCCGGACAATCCTGCAGAATTATCAAAACAGATAAAATCTTTTCTGGATAAAGTCGAATACCTGAACCTGAATGTAAAAGCAATAGTAGTCCCTCACGCAGGTTATATGTTCTCCGGACAGACTGCTGCTCACGCATTCAAACAGTTAAATAAAGATACACGAAAAGTCATAATACTTGGCACTGCTCACAGATACTCACTTAATGGTTCTTGTGTCATAGATTATGATTATTACGAATCACCTCTCGGCAAAGTAAAATTAAGCAAGGACGTAAAAGAATTTCTTAACGAAAGAAATGTGTTCAGCATTCCCGCAGCCGACACAGAAGAACACTCTATTGAAATTGAAATACCCTTCCTTCAAACCGTACTGAGTGATTTTGAAATTCTCCCTGTTATAGTCGGCAAAACCGACCATAAACAATTCTCTGAACTTCTTGAAAAATATTTAACGAATGATTCTGTAATAGTTGCATCTGTAGACTTAAGCCATTTCAATAAGTATAAAGATGCTGTAAAAATTGACGAACATTCTATCGAGTGTATATTGAACTTCAATTCGGGTGGGATAAGAAAAGCCCAGATAGATTCTCCGTACGCAATTGCAGCCTTACTGGATCTTGCAAAAAGAAAGAACTGGAAAGTAAAACTTCTTGACTACAAAAACTCAGGCGATATTATCTCCGACAGAAGTTCTGTTGTAGGTTATTCTGCTATAGTATTTTATGAAGAAGAAAAAGAAGGGACAATTAAAGAGGCTGAATATTTTACCGCCGAAGAACTGGGCTCAATGGTTAGCATCGCAAAAAATGCCGCAGAGATGTTTGTAAAGACTGGTAAAAGATGCTCCGAAACAAATTACCCATCTAAGTTTAAAGAAAGTCTTGCTTGTTTTGTTACTGTTAAAGTCGGTGATGAATTAAGAGGATGTATCGGCACAATCGAACCCGTCGACACATTATATAATAGTCTGATTGATAACGCCATTTCCGCAGTCTCAAAAGACCCGCGATTTTCTCCCGTCAGGGAAAAAGATTTATCAAAACTCAACTACGAAGTATCCGTTCTTTCTCCGCCTGAATTGTTCAACCCTCAATCAATCGATGAACTCTTCGTCGGAATAAAGGGCAAAGGTTTAATCATTAAAAAAGACTACCGCTCCGCAGTTTACCTGCCGCAGGTCTGGGAACACTTTTCCGAAGAAAAGGATTTTCTCCGCAGTTTGTGCCAGAAAGCAGGAATGTTTATTGATGAGTGGAAGAATTATAAGGATATGAAATATTATGTGTTTAGTTTAATCAACTGAATAAGAGCTTAAAATCTTATTTGACAATAACGAATATTTTAGTCATTTTTGTGTAAGTGAAATTGTTTATTAAAAAATATTGCAGCGCTAAAGCATTAACGGTAATCTTATTATTGTTATCTTTTAACCTCGTGTCTTTCGGACAGGACATCAACAACTGTTTGTGCAAAAAACAATCAGTTGAAAGCAAACATTCCTGCTGTAAAAAGGAAACCAAGAAGGAAACTTCTTCGAAGAAATGCTGTGCGCCGAAAGAAAATCAGGAATCCAAGGGTTGTGGTACAGACAAAATAGACAGTAAAGCACAAAAAGATGAGGGTACTTTAAACGAAAGTAAACTCCCAAAACTTGAAGCGAAAACAATAATTCAGGAATCACTTAGTTCTACATTCAATAAATCTACTAATCTAAAATCATATCGTTCAGACAATTCGCCCGGCATACGGTCGAAAGTCTTTCTTGATATATCCAGTCTCCGCATTTAGAAACACGGAATAACTACGTCCGTTTTTTAAGTTTCTAAATTTTAAAATCTAATGAAGAAAATATTATTAATGGCATTATTGCTTATACTCAGTATAGGTAAAGTAAATGCTCAGACAAGTTCGGATAAAACCTTAACTGGTATAGTTTACGGTGCAAACGACAAAGGCAAGGAACCTCTGGACGGTGCTGTTATTAAGTGGATTAATACCAGAAAAGGTGATGTTACAAGTCCCGATGGAAAGTTCAGCCTTTCGGCCGAAGGAATCAGCGACAGAAGAATCATAGTGTTCTACGTGGGATATAAAAGAGATACAATAGATGCCGCGGGTAAGGATTTTGTGGAAGTTGTTCTGCAGAATAATTTTTCAACTCAGCAGATTGTCGTTGAAAGCAAATTGAACTCTTCTTTCATTGAAAATGGTAACGCAAAAACAGAAGTTATCACTCAGGGCGAACTGAAAAAAGCAGCCTGCTGTGACCTTTCTGGTATGTTCGGAAGCAATACTACAGTTGAAGTAACAGTGTCCGATATTCTGACAAACACAAAAGAACTTAAAATGCTCGGACTCGAAGGCGCATACACACAGGTGCTGGTTGATAATATGCCTATTATGTCAGGACTTGTTACAAAGTATGGTGTAACTAGTATTCCCGGAACGCTTGTTAATAAAATAACAATCTCCAAAGGTTCAAACTCCGTTATGCAGGGATACGAATCAATAAGCGGAATTATGAATGTTCTTCTGAAAGACTACAATACCTCCGATGCATTTATGCTCAATGGATATATGAACAGCATTCTGGAGAAACAGATAAACCTGAACACAACTGCAAAGATTAAAAATTGGAATACACTCTTTGCATTTCAAACTGTTCAGGAATCAAAAAGACAGGATGAAAACGGAGACGGATTTCTCGATGCCCCTCTGACTACAAGGTATATGTTTTTTAACAAATGGAAATACGGCGATACAGATGATGATTTTACGAACGTAACCATCGGATTAAAGTATCTTGACGAGAAAAGAGTCGGCGGACAGAAGAACTTTGATTATAACAAAGACCTTGGAAGCAATACCATATACGGACAAACAGTGAACATTCAGGATGGTGATGCATACACGCGCATCAGTCAGGAGATTGGTGCCGACTTACACCTGAAACTATATGCCGCTGGTTCATTCTTTAATCAGGAATCTTATTATGGAGTAACGAAGTACGACGCAAAGCAGAGAAATTTCTATACAAACGCAACTATTGAAATTCCAGTTGGTTTGAGAAGTTATGTAAGGCTCGGAACATCATATAAATACGAAAAAATCAATGAGGACATAAAGTTTCTTCAGCCGGAAAACAAAACTTATGCAGGACCGTATGAAAAGCTTGAATCCATTGCAGGTGTGTTTTCCGAAGCATCACTTGATTTTAAAAGCCTGAAATCTTCAGTCGTTGGTGGCCTAAGACTCGATTACCACAACAAGTACAACCTTATAGCAACTCCGCGTGTTATGCTTCGTTTCCAGTTATCGAAAGAAACCACAATAAGGGCTACCGCAGGAACTGGATTCCGCACAATCAATCTGTTCAGTGAAAACTCAAATTTACTGGCAAGCGGAAGAAATATACTTGTACCGCAGGAATTGAACCCTGAAAAAATGATTAATTACGGAATAGATGTATTGCAGTATTTTGACTTCGGTAAGGTGTCGGGAAATTTGAACCTTGATTTTTACAGGACGGAATTCAGCAACAAGATAATGCCTGATTATACAGTGAACCCGCTTGCTGTAACCTTCATGAATGTTTCTGACGCTGCGACAAACGTATTTCAAATAGAATCAACTTTTTCTATTTTTAACAACGTTGATTTCAAATTAGCATATAAATATATAGACCAGTATTATTATCATAAAGGAATGAAAATGCAGCAGCCGTTCAATTCAAAACACAGAGTGGTTTCGTCGCTACATTACAGCCCTAAAGACAATAACTGGAATGCTAATGTATCGTTACAATGGTTTGGAGTTCAGGCACTGCCTTCAACGAAGGATTATCCCGTTGAACTGCGAAGACCTTCAGAGTCAGACCCTTATACTATAGTTAACGGACAGTTTACGAAGAACTTTAAACACTTTGAAGCTTATGTGGGAGTTGAGAACGTATTCAACTTCACACAGCAGAATCCTATAGTCGACCCTGCACAGCCGTTCAGTCCTTATTTTGATACATCGTACATCTGGGGACCGACATCAGGCAGAACGTTCTATTTTGGATTCAGATTATTATTCAATAAATTATAAACTTTTAAATTATTAAAAACCAAACAAAACCTTAGAAAGGAAAAACAAAAATGAAGATGAAAATCTTATTAGCACTGGTTGCAGTATTATTTGCAACATCAGTAATCGTAAAAGCACAGGAAAACAACTGCTGCAAAGACAAACAGAAATCAGAATGCAAGATGAACAAAGAAGAATGCAAGATGAACAAAGAAGAGTGCAAGATGGATAAGTCAGAATGTAAGATGAACAAGGAAGAATGCAAGATGGACAAATCAGATTGCAAGATGAACAAAGAAGACTGCAAGATGAACAAACCGGAAGTAGAAAAAACAGGAAACGCACAGGGTTCAGGCTCAACAGATTCTGCAAAAGTATGTCCTGTATCAGGTGAAGTACTTGGTCAGGAAGGCGATCCGGTAAAGTTCACATATCTTGGAAAAGAATATGAATTCTGCTGCGCAGGTTGTGTAAAGAAATTCAAAGCCGAACCAATGAAATACATCAAAACAGAATTAATCTGCCCTGTAATGGGTGAAGCCGCATCAAAAGACGTATCAACAGTCGTCGACGGCGTAAAGTATTATTTCTGCTGCGAAGGCTGCATTTCAAAATTCGAGAAAAACTCAAAGAAATA
>JBMOHR010000184.1:0-5641 GCA_049317745.1 Ignavibacteria bacterium | reverse complement strand
TGAAAATAATGGATAAAAGGTACGGAGCAGAGTTTGTGAGTTCAAAGGGCAAGGTGTATAAGTTTGATTCTGGAGAATGTTTAATCGAATATATTTATCAGAACAATATTTCAGAGAAAGAGAACGGACAATTATTAGTTACAGATTTCAATAATCCGGGGACTCTTATAAAGACCGGCGAATCGACATTTATTATAAGTCAAAAGTTACCGAGTCCAATGGGTGCATTCTTAACAGCATTTTCAAGCAGGAATGCCGCGCAGAAAAAAATTGAAGAGTCAGGCGGAGATATTTACGACTGGGTTTCCGTAAAAGATAAAATACACAACAAACAATAATACTTGAAATATTTAGCGGCATACATAATACTTTTCTTAACTGTATCGTTACAGGCAGCAGACATACACGTCGGGGCTAACAAGGAATATACCGACATTCGTAAAGCTGTTGAGTTTTCAAAAAACGGGGACCATATTTTTATAGAGCCGGGTACATACAACATATTCGGCCTAATAATTGACAAATCAATTATGATAACGGGAATAGGTTTCCCTGTAATCGATGCCTGCAATCTGGGAACAGGAATTACGATAAGTGCACCCAACGTTACAATCGAAGGGATATTGGTCAGGAATATACCAGTAAGTTATATGGTTGACAATGCGGGGATACGAGTGGAAAGAACAAAGAACGTAACGATAAGAAACAATAGGCTTGAGAACAGTTTCTTTGCGATATATCTTTCCAACAGTGATGAATGCACTGTGACAGGTAATACTATTATTGGTCATTCGGAATCAGAATCGAATTCAGGAAACGGAATACATTTATGGAAATGCAATATAATTGACATTGAGAACAATAAAGTATCAGGACATCGCGACGGAATATACTTTGAGTTTGTATCGAACAGCAGAATAATCAACAACCTCAGCGAGAATAATCTCAGATACGGTTTACACTTTATGTTTTCAGAAGGAAACTCATACATAAGAAACATTTTCAGGGAGAACGGTGCAGGTGTAGCGGTTATGTACACAAAAAGAGTAGAGATGATAGAAAACACATTCGAGAACAACTGGGGTCCGAGTGCCTACGGACTTTTACTTAAAGATATAAGCAGAAGCATAATAATCAACAACAAGTTTACAAAAAACACAATAGGAATATATTCAGAAGGTTCCACAGAAATCCTTATAAAGAACAACAGTTTTTCAGAAAATGGCTGGGCGATGAAAATGCTCGGAAACTGCACAGATGACACTATAGTAAACAATGATTTTTACAGCAACACTTTTGATGTATCGACAAACAGTTCGGTCAGCAGAAACTATTTTGATGCAAACTACTGGGATAAGTATAACGGTTATGATTTAAACAGGGATGGTGTTGGAGATGTTTCATACAGACCTGTAAGTTTATTTTCGACATTGGTTGAAAAAACACCGGAGGCAATACTATTAGTAAGGAGTTTTTTAGTTGACCTAATTGATTTAACAGAAAAGATAATACCGGTATTCATACCCGAGACCTTAATCGACAATCATCCCGGCATGAAGCATTTTAATTCTAATAATGGTAAACGAATATGATCAACGCAGATAACATCAATAAATATTATGGCAAGTTTCACGTATTAAAATCTATAAACCTTAAGATCGATAAAGGTCAGATAGTAGCATTAATGGGGCCGAACGGTTCAGGAAAAACTACTTTATTAAAATGCATATTAGGACTTGTAATAGCAGACAGCGGCGAGATAAAAGTTGACGGTGTCAGTATAAAGAATAATTTTGAATACCGGCATAAAATTGGCTACATGCCGCAGACTGCATACTTCCCGGAGAACATTAAAGTAAAAGATGTGATTCAGATAATTAAAGAGATACGCGGAGAAAAATCGGCAACAGATTTCGATCTGTATGAATACTACGGGATAGAAAATTTTACGGACAAAAAAATCTCTTCACTTTCACAGGGAATGAAACAGAAAGTAAGCAGTGCACTTACGTTTATGTTCGACAGTGACATATTAATACTTGACGAACCAACGGCAGGACTTGATCCATTATCGGCAGAGTACATGAAACTAAAGATAAAGAAAGAAAAAGATAAAGGCAAACTGATAATAATAACCACACATATATTAAATGAAGTGGAAGAACTTTCTGACAGGATGATATACCTTCTGGACGGCGAAGTAAGAGCAGACAGGATAAATGACAACAGCGGCACAAAAAACGGAGCGGAGAGCATTCTCGATAAATTTACAGACTTATTCAAGAGCTATGAATGGAAATAAAATATTAAAATTTATTATTCTCGACATATTAAGGAATAAATGGGTAATTACTTACACTGTATTTCTCATGTGCATAAGTGCAGGATTAATGTTCTTTAGCAAGGATTCTACAAAGGCTATAGTTAGTGTTTTAAACGTAGTATTAATCCTTGTACCGTTAGTAAGCATTTTATTCTGCTCAATACATATATACAACTCAAAAGAGTTTATACAGATGCTGCTTTCTCAGCCCGTAAAAAGGAGCACAATATTTTTTGCTGAATATACGGGTCTTGTAATATCTTTATCAGTCTCTTTTCTCGCCGGAATAATATTGCCTTTAAGTTTTTACGGTGTTTCAACAATATTAATATACCTTGCATTAACAGGAGTATTTCTTTCGTTAATTTTCAGTGCTTTTTCGGTATTGATTTCCATTTCGACAGATGAGAAGGTTAAGGGAATCGGCATATCACTGTTTCTCTGGCTATTCTTTTCCGTTTTATATGACGGGCTTGTATTATTAATATATTTTGCTTTTAACGATTACCCGCTTGAAAAGATAATGGTAATAATTACAACGTTAAATCCTGTTGACCTTTCAAGGGTATTAATATTATTAAAACTTGATATATCAGCACTGATGGGATATACGGGTGCAAACTTTCAGAAAGTTGCAGGAAGCATGACAGGAATGTTCCTGTCGTTTACAGTATTAATTATGTGGAGCGTTACACCTTTATACTTTGCATACAGAAAATTCATGAAGAAGAATTTTTAGAAATAAATTACGTAAAACATTTTATTAAATAACATTTGAGTAAATGAAAACAAAAAATCTATGGTTTGGCTTTATCAGTGTAATTGTAATATCCTTTGCTGTACTTGGATATTATGGTTATGAAATTTACCTGAAAGCACCACCGATACCTGAGAAGGTTGTAACAGTAAGCGGAAAAGTGCTGTTTACTGCGCAGGACATTAAAGACGGTCAGAATGTCTGGCAGTCGATGGGGGGACAGGAAGTAGGAACTATCTGGGGTCACGGAGCATACCTTGCCCCTGACTGGTCTGCGGACTGGCTTCACCGTGAAGCAATGTACATTTTAAACAGATGGTCGAAAGAAAATTACAGTACAGAATACGAAAAAATTTCTGACGAGAATAAGGCAATGCTTCAAGTCCGGCTTCAGAAAGAATTAAGGACGAATACTTATGATGTGAATACTAAGGAAATGAAGGTTTCTGAAATACGCGCAGAAGCAATAAAGGAAGTCGGTAAATATTATGCAGGTTTATTCATGAATGACACATCACTTGAGAAGACTCGTCTGGCATATTCAATTCCTGAAAATACGATTAAAGATAATGACAGAATGGAAAAGATGAATAATTTTTTCTTCTGGACTTCCTGGTCTTGTGTTACTCAAAGACCCGATGAGATGATATCTTACACAAACAACTGGCCATCTGATGAACTTGTTGGAAACAAACCTGCAACATCGCTGGTTTTCTGGACGGGATTCAGTGTTGTGATGTTAATATTAGGTATTGGATTACTCGCATTCTACCATGCAAAGAGCAAAGATGAAGATGCGTTAGAAGTAACGTTACCGCAGAATGACCCTTTATCAGGAAATCAGCCTACACCATCAATGAAGGCAACACTGAAATACTTCTGGGTTGTTTGTGCTTTGATAATAGTTCAGGTGATAATGGGTGTAGTGACAGCTCACTTCGGAGTGGAAGGTAATGCGTTTTACGGATTATCTTTAAATAACATACTCCCATATGCAGTCTCGAGAACATGGCATGTACAACTTGCAATATTCTGGATTGCCACATCGTGGCTTGCAACGGGATTATACATTGCACCTGCAGTTTCGGGATATGAACCTAAGTTTCAGAGGTTTGGAGTTAATTTCTTATTCATTGCACTTTTAATAATTGTTGTAGGTTCATTAATCGGTCAATGGATGGGTGTTATGCAAAAATTAGGACTTATACAGAATTTCTGGTTCGGACATCAGGGATATGAATACGTTGACCTTGGCAGGTTCTGGCAGTTATTTTTATTCGTAGGATTACTTATATGGTTACTATTATTAGTAAGAGCTCTACTGCCTGCCTTAAAGAAACCGAGCGAGAACAGACAACTGCTTGTAATGTTTCTTATAGCAGCAATTGCAATTGCAGCATTTTATGGTGCAGGATTAATGTGGGGCAGACAAACGCATCTGTCACTTGCAGAATACTGGCGCTGGTGGGTTGTGCATTTATGGGTAGAAGGATTCTTTGAAGTATTTGCAACAGTAGTATCGGCATTCCTGTTTGTCAGGATGGGGCTTTTAAAGATAAAGACTGCAACGAGTGCCGTTTTATTTTCAACGATAATATTTTTATCGGGTGGAATAATCGGAACGTTCCATCATCTTTATTTTACAGGAACACCGACAGCAGTAATAGCACTCGGAGCAACATTCAGCGCAATGGAAGTTGTGCCACTTGTATTTATGGGATTTGAAGTGTTTCACAATCTGAAGATAAGCAAGTCGACGGAATGGATAAAAGCATACAAGTGGCCGATATACTGTTTCATATCAGTAGCATTCTGGAATTTTTTAGGCGCAGGTGTATTTGGTTTTTTAATTAATCCACCGATAGCTTTATATTACATGCAGGGATTGAACACAACAGCAGTACACGGACACACTGCATTATTCGGTGTTTATGGAATGCTTGGAATCGGACTTATGCTGTTTGTATTAAAAGGACTGATGGTAAAATATGTATGGAAAGATAAAGTAATAGGGTTTGCATTCTGGTCTATTAACATAGGGCTTTTATTAATGGTGTTGATTAGTGTATTACCTGTTGGGTTAATGCAAACGATAGCGAGTATTCAGCACGGCATGTGGTATGCACGTTCAGCAGAATTTATGCAGGACCCGACAATCAGCGTATTCCGCTGGTTAAGGGTGATAGGTGATACTGTATTTGCAGTTGGAGCACTTGCACTCGGATGGTTTGTGATAGGATTGAAGACAGGATGGTCAGTTGACAAGAGTAAGATTGACGTTGCCGAATAGGCTTTAAAGATTTTTCTTTTGAGATGAATATGGGGGACAATTAACATGTCCCCTTTTTAATGTGTATATGAGAGCTTAGTGAGAGCTCAATACGAGCATTATCAACCGAATATAAATTATATATAAAATGTATATGGGTTACATATGGAATGTATATAAAATGTATATGGATTATATATAATATGTATATGAATCGCTTATGAAATAATATAAAAGCTTACAGGTCTTCCAGATTTTCCAGATAATAAACAAGGTTTATTCCAAAAAGTGT
>JBMOHR010000183.1:0-5680 GCA_049317745.1 Ignavibacteria bacterium | reverse complement strand
CGCGGAAACTTTTCCTTGGCATTATAGATTAAATATACTTTGTCAATACCAACTGATTCCGTTGTTCGGAGTATGGCACTAACGTTGTGCGCATCGTGAAGATTTTCGAGCACAATAGTTAAGTGCTTCTGCCTTTTTGAGATAACTTCTTTGAACTTATTTAGTCGTTTTTCTGTCAATATTATGAGTGTTTTAATTTAATATCTTTACATTCAGAACAAATATCTTTAACTTTATTGGGTTTTTGTTTAAGTTATGACGTATTAAATTATTAAAATTTATTATCTGATAAAAGGATAATAATAAAGAGCAGTAATATAGAAGAAAACATAATAAAATATTTGAATATGGAAGTTAAAAAGAATAGTGTTGTAATCCCGCTTGAAATGTGGAACGAATTAAAAGAAATTGATTACTTTAAGGAGCTTATTGAGGTACTGGAAGACAGCAGAGAACTTGAAAAAGCCAAAGTGAAGACTAAGTCTTTTATGAATCTTGATAATTATATAAAAGAACGTTCACTCAAGGAGGTAGGGAAGAAGAATAAAATAACACGCAGTAATAAGATCAAAAAGACTTATGTATAACGTCATAATTTCTGATTATGCACTAAAGGAATTAGATAAGATAGATTTTCAATCTGTCGAAAAGATATTTGATAGCTTGAAACAGTTAAAATCTAATCCAAAACCAGTTGGCAGCATTAAGTTAAAAGGTGAAAATGCTTACAGGATAAGAAAAGGTAATTACAGAATAATATATGAAGTTGACAATAAGAATAAAGAGGTTATCATATATCATATTACACAGCGCAAAGATGTTTACAAAAAGAAGTAATACATAAACTATGAAACTCACTATACATTCAATAATTCTTCTGCTTGCACTTAATATTGCTGCATATGCACAGAGTAATAATACTCCTGTAATTCCGCACATGAACAGCTGGGCTCTTGGCTTTCAGTATTCTGACAACGGCTTTGGTGTTTCAGGTACATATTATAAACGGCTCGCAAGAACTTCCGATTTGATGTTCAAACTTTCAGTTTCGGGAGTGTCTGACAGAAGCGAAGTGGAATACTTCGATTATTATGGTAATTCTTACGTGAAAGATAAAATCAACAGAGTTTATGCCTCAATACTCAGTATTGGAATAAAGCATAATGTTTTCTTCGACGATATAGACGGTAACTTTAAACCTTTCATCAAAGGAGGAGTTGCACCATCACTGATAATAACTACTCCATACGACAGGAGCTTCTTTAAAGCTTTCGGTTATGCACAATCAAGTTTTGGACTGGGACTGTACGGCGGAGTAGGAATCGAATACTATGAATCTACGAGTGTAGGGCTGAGTATAGGCATTGAGTATTCATACATTCAGGTACTCGGAAGAGAAGTCAGCAGCATAAAGGATAAGAACATTACTAATATCGGCGGACTTCAGTTCAGCTTCAACTTTATGTTCCTTTAGTAAAGAGACATTTTATTAACTGAAATTAAAATTTAATATTTAGTATTTTTAAGAATTCGGACTTAGTCTGCGGAATCATACACGGACTAAGTTTTTTATTTAAAACAATATGTTAGATAAATTAGAAAGAGTTAAGCAAAGATATAATGATATATCTGATTTGCTTTCAAAAGAAGAGACGATTAAAGACCAGAATGAATTCAGGAAACTTTCGAAAGAGTATTCTGATTTAACCGACGTTGTGAATTCATACGATTCTTACCTGAAACTTAAGAATGAACTTGAAGAGAATAAAGACCTTATGTACAATTCAGGTGATGCTGAGATGAAAGAAATGGCAAAGGAAGAAGTTGACAGACTGACAATTGAACTGGAAGCATCGGAAAACGTGATTAAGGAATTCCTTGTTCCAAAAGACCCTATAGATGATAAGAACGCAATACTCGAAATAAGAGCTGGAACGGGCGGTGATGAAGCATCGCTGTTCGCAGCAGAACTTTACAGGATGTATAACAGATACTTCGAAGTGAAACGCTGGAAGACTGAGATTATGGTCTACAGTGAATCATCAATTCCTGGCGGTCTTAAAGAAGCAGTGATAAACGTGATTACAAAAGGTGCTTATGGTAATTTAAAGTATGAAAGCGGTGTTCACAGAGTTCAGAGAGTTCCGAAAACAGAAGCAAACGGAAGAGTACACACTTCGGCAGCATCGGTTGCAGTACTTCCTGAAGCAGAGGACTTCGATGTTGAGATTAAGGAAAACGATTTGAAGATTGACGTCTACCGTTCGGGCGGTGCAGGCGGACAGAACGTGAATAAGGTTGAGACGGCAATTCGTTTAACTCACCATCCTACAGGACTGGTTGTTATTTGCCAGGATGAACGTTCACAGCTTAAGAATAAACTTAAGGCAATGAAAGTTCTCCGTTCAAGACTTTATGAACTCGAACTCGAGAAGCGCGAGAAAGAAACAAGTTCGCAGAGAAAAGAAATGGTTAAGACAGGTGACAGAAGCGAGAAAATCAGAACGTACAATTTCCCGCAGAACAGACTGACAGACCACAGAATAGGTCTCACACTCTATAACCTGAGTGAGGTTATGGAAGGCGACCTTGGCGAAATAATAGAGAAACTTAAGATGGCTGACAGAGCCGAGAAACTCACAGGAAAAGAATAATATTATATCTGCATTTAGTAGCGCTACTTGAAACCTTTGCCCGTTTCATGCGTTAATAATATTAGAATTCTTTTATAATCTAATTAGGGATAGTGTATTGAAGTATATCGTTACAATCTTAATATTCATTGCAGTTTATAGCACTGCAATATCGCAAAGCAATTCAGACTCTGTTAGAGTAAATTCATCAAAAGATTCGACATCTGTTTCAAAAGACAAATCCGGATTTATACCAAATAAAGATAAAAGCGTTACTGTCCCGAGAGTTAACAATGCAGGAATTGATGTTGACGGTGATTTAACTGAACCTGCATGGATGAAGGCAAAACGATTCGATAACTTCTCAGAAGTTGACCCTGGTGATAACACCAAACCATCAGTCAACACAGAAGCATTTATATTTTATGATGATGAGAATATTTATGTAGGATATAAATGTTATGAGACTGACATTAAAAGCATACGCAAAACATTCACATCAAGAGATTTAATCTTCAGTGACGACTGGGCAGGATTCTTCTTCGATACTTATGACGAAAAGAAACAGGCATACGAACTGATTGTAAATCCTTACGGCATCCAGGCAGACCTGATGTGGAATGCACCTGGCAATGAAGATGAGACCTATGATGCCATCTGGTATTCTGGCGCAAAGATACACGACAATATGTGGACCTGTGAAATGGTTATTCCTTTCAAAAGCATAAGGTTTCCTAACAAGAGCGAACAGGTATGGAATTTCCATTTGTTAAGAAACCATCCGAGAAAAAACCGTGAGCAGATTTGCTGGGATCCTATTTCCAGAGACGACCCTACTTTATATTCACATTCTCCAAAGATGTACGGGATTAAAGATATTAAGGGCGGCAAGAACCTTGAAGTACTGCCATACGCCTTAGGTTCACAAAGCGGAACACTGTCAGATTTCAACAACGCAGACTCTGATTTTAAGAATGATAAAATAAAAGGTCAGTTTGGTGTTAACATAAAATACGGAATAACTTCAAACCTTACTTCCGACCTTGCAATCAACCCTGACTTTTCTCAGGTCGAATCCGATGCTGCACAGGTTGACGTTAATAATACTTTTGCACTCTTCTATCCGGAGAAACGACCATTCTTCATCGAAGGTAATGATATTTTTAAATCACCGATGAATATAGTTTATACCCGTTCTATTAATAATCCTTTGTTTGCTTTTAAATTAACGGGAAAAATCGGACGCACTGATGTTGGCTATACAGTTGCCTACGACCAGAAAACTCCATTCATTGTTCCGTTTCAGGAGTACAGTGATTTTATTGCAACAGACAGGACATCTACCTCGAACATACTAAGACTGAAACAGGCAATAGGAAACAATGACTCATACATCGGAATGATTCTGACTGACAGAGAAGTAAATAAGGATACGAAGAAAGCATTTGACGTTGATGGTTACAACAGAGTGTTCGGCTTTGACGGCAGTTTCAGATTCCTTGAAAATTATAATGTCTCGTTCCAGTCAGTCAGGTTGTTTACGAGGGAAATAAACTATCCTGATTATTATAATCCTAATACATTTGATAACGGCAAATACACTGCAGCACTAGACGGCGAGTACTTTGCAGGTAATTCCAACTATCTTTCACTTAACAGAAGCGCACGACACTGGAATTTCAATTTATCATACAACGATGCATCACCTGTATCAAGACGTGATAACGGTTTTAATTCCAATAATGACTTCAGAACTGTTCAGACCTGGCAGGGATATACATTATACCCTGAAGGAAAAATCATCAAAAGGATTGAACCTTCGCTGTTCGGTTATTTAAGGTATGATTACGATGGTAAAATTCGTGAACAGTTTGCACAGGCACAACTGTTTTTCAGATTGCCTATGCAGATTAATACTAATTTGGGCTTCTTCCTCGTTAATAATGAATCTTTCAAAGGTAAGTTCCAGGAAGGTGTGAGAAGAGTAACATTGAATCTGAATTTTCAGTCTTTCAGCTGGCTTCAGGGCGGATTCTACATCGCCACAGGAAAATCTATCGTCAGAAACGATGATCCGTACATTGGATACATGAATAATTATGAAATATGGGGTACCATAAAACCAATAGACAGGATTACACTGGAAAACACATACAATTATTATGAATTACTGAAAGCATACGCAGGAGAAAAAATCTTTGCAGGTTATATTTTCAGGAATAAGACAAACATACAGGTAACTAAAAGTCTTTCAGCAAGATTAATATTTCAGTTCGATACATTCTCAGGTAACTTCAATTTCTCACCGCTGATAAGTTATAAACTGAACCCGTTTACTATTTTCTATGTGGGCTCTACTTATGATTACAACGATGTGATTACTACTCCGAACGACATTTACAAAAAGGTCCTTACAGACAGACAGTACTTCCTGAAACTGCAATACCTCTGGAGAATGTAATTATTTATGGTTCAGTAAACCATATTTTGAGAGGAACTTTATGTTCTGTCTCATTGTGTTAAGAGGAAATTCCTTCGGTGCCACAGCCCACGAATTAATTAAATCTCTGAATGCTCCAAGCAGGAAATGCCTGAATATGTTCACGTTAATGTTCGGATTAAACGTGCCCATTTTAATTCCTTCTTTCACTATCTTCTCACCAAGACCTACGAATTTTTCATAATACGGTGTGAACTTCTCAGGTGATCTCATAAGAATTCTCTGCTGCTCGTGTGCGATAACTATGGCAGTGGAAGAATCCTCAGTAAAAGTATCGAATATCATATCAATCATCGCATCATATTTCTCAACCATTGTTAAGTCTTTTCTCGAAACGAGACCATTTAAATTATTGTATAGTCCGCCCCATATCTGATCGAATATTTTAAACAATATGTCGTCTTTATTAATATAGTATACGTAAATGCTGCCGATAGAAACATTTGCAATTTCTGCTATCTTTGCTATTTTAGCATCGTAAAAGCCTGTCTCGGCAAATACGCTTATGGCAGCAGCTAATATATCAGCCTCCTTATTTCCTTCTTTC
>JBMOHR010000182.1:0-5739 GCA_049317745.1 Ignavibacteria bacterium | reverse complement strand
CTCCTTGGAGGGGTGGACGTCCGCACCAGCGGACGGAGGGGGTGGGTCAAAATAATATAACCCTGTAGTTCAAACATTCTTGTTTGAACCTAATATTCTCTCATTTTATATTGAAATAATTATAGTAAGAAAAGTAAAGCAAGCTTCCAGCTTGTTTATTCTTACAATCAGTATACTTGCCCCCACTCCGTAGGAGTGAAATGCTTGTAGAAAGTTATTATGAAATATCCCCACTCCGTAGGAGTGGTACGTTTGTATTTCAAATACTCCAATCAAAAACCAGAATTCTCTATACCGTGTGTATTAAGTCTGTATTAAAAGTCTATATGGAATGTATAGTCTGTGTATACCTTGTGTATTTCTGTCTAATGAATTAAACTTAACAGGAATAATTAATATAGTAATCAAAATAGTAATTACAATATCATAAAAATGTCTGCGAAAGTATAGGCTTGAATTAGTTGGTATGGGCATTTTAGTATAAAATTAAGTGCCATTATGTAGTCATTTCAGCATGCTCTAAGGTAGCTCTAAGCTCGCTCTTAGTGTTCTATACGTAGATATCTGCGCTAAAACTGCGCCACGTGTGCGCCACTACTGCGCCATTTTACTGATTCTTTTTTTGAAAGGTTGATTTTCGGTATTATCTGAGTACTCTTACTGCCCTTAATGTTATCACACGGCAAATATCTACTCAAATATATAAATACAAATATACTAAATTATCTTATGAAAAGCAAGTGAAATATCTTAACTTTTTACAAATAAAAACGCCGGCTTGACTAGAGCCGGCGCCTCTCTTTTTCAAAGGGATGAAAAAATGCTAATCTTGTTTTGACACGACTCTGTAAGTAAAGTCTGTTCCTGCATACTTTGTGTCAGTCCAGAGATTGAGTGACTCAATCTTGTGCTTTACCATGTGGTTCAGGAACTTGCTTTCTCCTGCAACCGATTTCAGTGTAATCTTTCCGTTCTTTTGTACTGTGATTGTCACACTGGTTTCACCAACCATGTTCTTGCTCTGGAAATTCAGCCAGGTTGGAGTCTTTAAGACATCCACAAGTTCCTTCTGGATTTGTATTTTTAAGTCTGAAAGTTTTACAGGCTCATTGCCGTCGGCTTTTACTATCCCAGCCGAAAATATGATTGCCACTGCAATCAGCGCTATTATCTTTGTTTTGAAGTTTTTCATTGTGTTTTCCTTTATCCTTTGTTGTTGTTGTTTTTCTAATTGAACTACTTAGTTAATATTCGTATCTTTTACCCGAAAGTTTCATTATATTTTTCAGGACTTGTACTATTTACAATTCCTTAACATTGGCTCTCATTTTACATCATTTTATTAAATATGGAAAAGAACTATAAGTTGTCGGTACCGAATATTAAGGATAAACAACGTCTTGATAAGTATATTACTGTTTTTGTTGAAAATGCAACGCGCACTAAAGTGCAGAAAGCAATCAACAGGGGCAACGTTCTCGTAAATGGCAATTTTGTTAAGTCAAACTACATTCTGAAACCATACGACGAAATCGAAATAGAACTTCCAGTTCCAGATAAACAGGATATTCTTCCAGAAAACATTCCGCTCGATATTGTTTATGAAGATGACTTCCTTATGATTGTGAATAAACCTGCTGGTATGGTCACGCACCCCGCATACAAAAACTATTCGGGTACACTCGTGAATGCTATTATGTATTATGCTGACAGTAAACGCGAAACGCTTTCCAGTATGAACGGCTTCGAAAGGGCAGGCATTGTTCATCGCCTTGATAAAGATACATCGGGTCTGCTTGTTATAGCTAAAGATGAAGTGACGCACAGTAAACTTTCCGACCTGTTTATGAAGCACGATATCGACAGGGAATACCAGTCAATCATCTGGGGACACCTGAAAAAGAAAGAGGGGATTATTGAATCGCGTCTCGCACGTGATAAACGAGACAGGAAAAAAGTAGCCGTGCTGAAAGATGATGAAGAAGGCGGCAAGGTTGCAATCACAATGTTCACTGTTCTCGAAGAATACGATTATCTTAGTCTTATAAAACTGAAATTAAAAACAGGCAGGACTCATCAGATAAGGGTACATCTTTCAAACTCTGGACATCCCGTCTTCGGTGACGAGACCTACGGCGGCAGGGTACCGCACTCTATAAACCTAACGAACAATCTTCGTTCACAGATAAATAATCTGCTCGAACTGATGCCGCGTCAGGCACTGCATGCAAAAGTCCTCGGCTTCGTTCATCCGCGTACTAAAGAAAAACTCTTCTTCGAATCACAACTCCCGCCTGATATGCAAAACATTCTCAACATCTTGAAACCCATCAAACCAAAGAAATAACAATATCTCTTCTTAGTGCTTAGTGTTTTGGTGGTAAATATTATCTAATAAATAAATCTTTAATCTTTTAAATCTATTAACTATCCGAGTCAATCCGTTAAATCCGTATCTATCCGCGTTCCATTCTTCAATCTCTTCTCTGTGTTCTCCGTGAAACCTCCGCGTTCTCCGTGAACCTACTCCAAAAATCAGAAGTGCTTCATTATAGCATCGTGAGAAATTCTTCCCCCCAGATGCCCTGTATAAACCATCATCAGATTCACACCAATAATCAGCAGCAGCAACAACAGTCCGAACCAAACAGGTACTGCTTTTTCTTTCCTGAACAATACCAGCGCAATCAAAGAAATTCCTGCAGTAACTTCCATCGCAATCATACTAATCTTCGCAAAATCCTCGTGTGGGTCAATATGTTCTTCCAGTACACCATCGTTGCCCTTTATAATACTTGCAGCTTTATCACCCGTCATAAACACAGGTATCGTGATAAGTCCAATCAACACAAGCAGAA
This sequence comes from Ignavibacteria bacterium, assembly GCA_049317745.1. Classification (GTDB taxonomy): domain Bacteria; phylum Bacteroidota; class Ignavibacteria; order Tepidaquicellales; family Tepidaquicellaceae; genus CAIKZJ01. The sequence continues at coordinate 2,881 of JBMOHR010000182.1, read as the reverse complement.
ACATCCCAAGTTTCTTAATCTTATCGTTGTTAATAAATACAGCGTATATTAATATCAGTACAACCATCATCGTTCCTATCACAGGAAAGTGATTCAGTATTAAATGTAAATGTGCTGAGTTCGGCATTTCATCTCCTTTTAGTTTATATGTATAAACATACATCTTTCCTTGAAAATTCCACCGTTTTTTGTAGTTCAAACATTCCTGTTTGAAACTATAGGAATTAAAATATAAATGGTATGATTCTTTTTGTTCTCTTCCTGTACTCAGTATATTCCGGAAATCTTTTAACCAGTAACTTCTCTTCGTAATTAAGTTTCATAATCAAATCTATCAGTAATATTACATACATCATCAGATTGAATAACGTGAAACTATCGAAGACATAAATTCCCGTGAATCCCAGTACTGATGTGTACATCGGATGGCGTATTAATTTGTACGGACCTTCAATCCTTAACTGTGCCCCTTTTACTATGTCAGGAGCTATGTTGAAATCAAACTTCATAACGAAAATAGCCCACATTCCTATCAGAAGAAATGGGGCTATTCCAAAAACCAGATATAAATTATGTGGTACTATACTTACGTTTAAAAATATAACTATTATACTGGCAAACTGAATCATTACGTAAACCGCCGATTCAAAAGATGCCGGTGCTAATCTCATTTAATTCATTTTTATTACGTCTTCAACATCGCGTCTCGGTGTTGATTTCACTTCCTTGCCGTATCCCATTCTTAAAATCATCTGTGGATAGTTTGGTGTATCAACAAGCACTTTAAACTTTTCAAACAGTTCAGGTATTTCAAGCGGCTGATTCAGATACGATGCCGCTATTCCTTCATACGCTGCCTTAAGAAGTATTCTTTCAAGTGCCATTCCTGTTCTTAACCATTCATACGGTTTGTCTTTCTTGGTTTCCATGTAAGCAAGAAATGGTGAACCTTTCACAAGGTTTCTGTCGCGTCCTGCCTGAATGTCGCCCCAGTTTAGGTTGCCGATAAAGAACGGACTTCCGTAAGAAATCAAATCACCCATTCCGAATGCGTATCCCGGAATACCGTCTTTGCTGTTCGAACGGTTAGGATGCACCCACTGAGCCAGTTCTCTGCAGAAACTCTTGTTCTGTGACTGGGCCCTGTCCGCTATTTCTATTAACTTTGTAATCTCTTCCTTCTTGTCAGCATCCTCTACTATTGCAAACCTTACGTCTTTATCTTCTGCAGTTATTGCGATAAGTTTTTGCTTTGTTATTCCGTCAATTAAGTCGTCTGCAAATGGTAATCTGTTTGTTCTTCTTTTTAAAATTGATTTAAAGAACATGTTGTCTTCATCATTCGGCTGATAATCTCTTGTCTTAATCTTTACTGATGCAAGTAAGTCGTTATCGTGTTCAACTGGGAAATAAGAAATCTCGGGTTCAAAACCAAAATACTTCATCGCAACCACAAGATTCGTTAATGCCGCACCGCAGCTGATAATCAGTTCTCTGTCGTCCGGATCAATTACCGGCAATGCTCTTGTTCTGTCTGCATAAAGGTTTAATGAATCGTCATGAACTTCAAACACCCATGGTTGTGTGTTATGACCCGATGGTGCAAGTATTGCATACCTTACGAAAAACTTAAACTTCTCCTTTATACTTCCGAATGACGGGAAATAGTCTTCGGAAACTGCCCACGCTACAAGATTATTGCGCATTTTTTAAAATCTCCTTTATAAATTTAATTACCTCAATATAATTAAATCCTTTAAAAAATTTAATATTAAAATTCAATCGTACGAATTCATTATAATTGCCCTTAAGATTCCCCTCGGTCGCAGATCCGCCTTCTTTTTGGCGGAAGGGGTGTCCATTTTAGCGGACGGAGTTGGTAAAACTAACAAAGGACAACTGACATCTAATTACTATCAATAAACAACCTCTCTCCGTCACTACTAACCACCACTGCTCCTTCCTCATCCGTCCTGAATACTTTCGAATTCATCATCTCAAGTCTTCTTACTACATACTTCGAAGGTAAGTCCCTATCTTTAATCCCTGCTGTACTTATCACACTTATCTCAGGCTTCACTTTCATTACAAATTCCATCGATGTTGATTTGTCGCTTCCGTATTTTGCAACTTTCAGAACGTCTGCTTTCAATCCTTCATTGTATACCTTCACTAAATCCTCTTCGTTGTCTTCCTCTGCTTTACCCGTGAAAAGAAAACTTTTGTTTCCGTAAATAACTTTTACAGCAGAACCCGATGTATCAGCATTCATAAAGTATAACTTCACGTTACCGTATCCTTTCATTTCCTTTATCTCATTTATTCTTTCTGCAATAATCTTTTTCTCGACTACTATATTCTCAGTTGCACCCTTCAGGTCATTTACATTTTTCATTATCAGCCTTTTTACATCGAAATTCTGTAGAATGCATAATAGCGCCTTGTAGTTTTTTCCGGTTTCAACCGTTATTACAAGCAAATCTATCTCTTTCACATTCTTTCTTTTCAGGTAGGGGACAATCCTATCAGATGTACTGCTGTTAAATTGGTTCTCAATTCCCGCATCAATTAAGATGTTACTTCCGTCAGGAGTTTCAATGTGTGTGCAGTCCGCATTGCCGAGACTTAAGTATGTAACCTGTAATTCCTTCGTGTCGAAACTCGTAAACACAAAATACATAGAGACTAATATAAATATCGCCGATAATCTGAACATCATATTACTTTTATTCCCCCATATAAGCAGCCCGAGTATTAAATAATAGAGTAACATTAAGCCTATACTCATCCCGAAAACTTCGAAGTATGAGTAGTCAAGACCAGCAGACCACTTTATAAACATTATCTGAAAATGCAGAAGTACATAGTTCACTTCTGCAAC
>JBMOHR010000181.1:0-5743 GCA_049317745.1 Ignavibacteria bacterium | reverse complement strand
TTCAGAACGACAAATTATGGCGAGAACTGGACTACGGTGTTGGATAATCCTGCTACTTCTTCTTGTGTTATGGATTTGACATTTATTAATTCGAACACAGGGTTTGCAACTCTTAATGATGGGCATATTTATAAAAGTACAAATTCCGGATTAAACTGGTTTGACCATTTACAAATTAACTGGGGCTGCGGACTATATAATATAAATTTTATAAACGAAAACACGGGTTATCTTATTTCAGGAATTCCTATTGGTGGAGGCCGTTCCGAAATATTCTGTACAACGAATGGAGGGAATAACTGGGTTAATCAGCCGATACCTTTCGGTGTTTATCCTGCAACTTTAAATTCTGTAGTGTTTTTAGATGCGAACACAGGCTTCGCTGTTGGTGACAGCGGTGTTGTACTGAGGACAACGACAGGCGGGTTTGTTGGCTTACATAATATATCCGTTGAAATTCCAAGTACACATTATCTTTCACAGAATTATCCGAACCCGTTTAATCCAAGTACAAATGTTAAATTCTCAATTGTAAAAGCGGGGGATGTGAAGATTGTTATTTATGATGTAATGGGAAGAGAAGTGCAGACGCTGGTGAATGAGAGATTGAATGCGGGGACGTATGAGGTGAAGTTTGACGGGAGTATGCTTACGAGCGGGGTTTATTTTTATAAGATGGTAAGTGAGGGGTTTACAGAAACAAAGAGGATGGTATTGATAAAATGATACCCACCCCGTCTGTCCGTTCGCTGATGCGAACGTCCATCCACCCCTCCAAGGAGGGGAATCTTTAATGATTACGGATGGGTATAGTGAAACGAAGAAGATGCTTTTATTAAAATAATACTTTTAAAATTATGAGATATTTATTGCTTGGATTTATATTGTTCATTGCGGGAAGCATATATTCGCAATGGGTTCCTACTTCAAACGGGATAATTCCCGACCAGAATATTTATAATATTGCTTCTAACGGTTCTGCTATATTTGCAGCAACATCCCATTACGGTGCCTGCCTTACCACGAATAACGGGAATACGTGGAGAGGAAGAAATACTAATTTAAATTATGTACCGAAAGTAGTATTGTTTTGCGGAACTTATGTTTTTGCCGGTTTTAATATGGAAACAAATTTAGTTTTCAGATCAAGCAATACAGGAGATTCATGGGAGCCTGCCAGCAATGGTTTATCCCTTACAATCTTAACTCAACTTTATGCAAAAGGCACAATACTTGTTGCAACAGGGATTGGAGGCGAAGGAATTTACAGGTCAACAAATTATGGTAATAACTGGACAGGAATAAGTAACGGTGTAAATTTTCAATCTGCAAATTCCATATTCTCAAACAATAATTACTTATTCGTAGGTACAGGAAACAGTTTATACCGTTCAGCCAATAACGGAGATAACTGGGTACAGATAAATAATGGTTTGAATAATGAGGGAATATACAGTATGACGGCAAGCGGAACATATTTGTTCGCAGGGTCTCATAATGGTATATTTTTATCGACAAACGACGGAGACAACTGGAGTGCTGTTAACAATGGCCTGAACAATTTATTCATTAATACGATGGCTGCCTCCGGGACTCAGGTTTTTGCAGTTAATAACAGAGGTATATTCCTTTCTACAAATTATGGGTTAAACTGGATTAATAAGAATAACAATATTTCCGATACTAATATAACCTCTCTTTGCATAACAGGAGGCAATTTATTTGCAGGAACAAATGGCTCGGGAATATTCGTATCTACAAACAGCGGCGGAAACTGGTCGCCAGCTAACAACGGATTAGTATATCAGTATGCTACTTCCCTTGCGTCAAACTCAACAAGAATGTTCGTTGGGGTATGGAGAATAGGGCTTTATTACTCAACGAATGACGGGGCTTTATGGAACAAGAGCAATTATTCGACTCAGGCAATTAATGCCCTGATAACCAGAGATAGCATTGTTTATGCAGGTGTTGATTTCGGTGTTTACAGGTCTACAAATAACGGAGTAGATTTCAGTTTTTCAGGCCTCGCAATTGGTTCAGTCGTGGATATCTCCTTTTGCAATAATTATTTATTTGCTGCCGTACCGGGAAAAGGTATATACCGTTCTACCGGTAATGATACAAGCTGGGTTGCGGTTAATTTCGGAATCGTAAGTCTTCGTGTACGAGCATTGAAAACGATTGGAAGCGACATTTATGCGGGAACAGATTCAGGGGGTGTATACGTATCTTCAAATTCCGGGTCTAACTGGATAGCAAGGAACGGTGGTTTACCGAATAAAACTGTTTTCGGGATTACAAACAATAACAGTTATCTGTTTGCAGCAACGGATGTTGGAGTCTATAGATCTTCAAACAATGGGAATAACTGGACGTTGTCAAATACAGGCCTTCCACCTTATAGTACTTCGTCGATTAATTCAAGAGGTTCAAATATTTTCGTAAGCGCAACTGATGGTATCTACCTTTCTACGAACAATGGAGAAAACTGGAATAAAATAAACGATGGAATGAATTCTGTTCTGAATGCGAGGACAATATTGCTCACGAATAATTATGTATTCGCAGGAGTATATAGTGCCGGTGTATGGAAAAGACCGCTTTCAGAAATCATAGGAATACAAAACATCAGCACAGAAATACCATCTTCGTATTCTCTGGGGCAGAACTATCCGAATCCGTTTAATCCAATTACAGTTATCCGTTTTAATATAACTGGATTCCCTGTAGGAACATCAGGGAATGACAAGGTGGTGTTGAAGGTGTATGATGTGATGGGAAGAGAAGTGCAAACACTGGTGAATGAGAAATTGAATGCGGGTACTTATGAGGTGAAGTTTGATGGAAATATGCTGACGAGCGGCGTTTATTTTTATAAGATGGTAAGTGAGGGGTTTACAGAAACAAAACGTATGATATTGTTAAAATAAACTAATTCAGCACGGCTTTGGCTGTGAATATATTAAAACCATAAAATTAATTGATATGAAAAAATTTATCTTTACAATTATTATCATTATTATTACTGGAATAAATTTGTGTTCACAACCTGCATGGGTTCCAATGTATTCAGGAGCAACAGAAAACCTTACAGATGTATATTTTATTGATGGACTTACTGGGTATGCCTGCGGTGGATTCAGAATTTACAGAACATACAATGCGGGTTACAACTGGACATCTTATACTCTTCCGGATACAACATACCTGCAATCAATCAGGTTTATAAACCAAAACACAGGATACGTTTGCGGAGGCAGAACAATAAATCAATACTGGTCTTTACAGCAACTTTATAAAACAACCAATGGAGGGACAAACTGGTATAAAGTGCAGGAAATGTCGGGTACTATGACAGACGAGGCGTTTACAGATGTTTTCCCTGTTGACAGTCTTGTATATCTTTGTTCAGGAGGATATGCTAATAATGGTGTGACAGGTAAATTATATAAATCTCAAAACTCCGGAATTAATTTTTCACAAATGAATGTAACAAGTTTTGAAACATTCGGGAAAATAAGTTTTATTAATTCTCAGACAGGATGGATAACTTCTTCTTACGGTACTGATGTACCGTTAGTAAAAAGAAAAATATTCAAGACCACTAATGCAGGTCAGAACTGGGCACTTCAATACAGGGATTCAACTTTTCAAAATGTTCTAAATTATCAAAACTTTGAACTTCAATTCGTAAACCAAAACACAGGATACGGACTTTACAGGAATAACTATAATCTTAATAATACAAAATTTTTAAGAACAAGTAATGGCGGAGAAACCTGGGACACGACAGTCTTTTCACACAATTTAAACAGGGCTATGTTTTTTGCCAACGACAGTCTGGGCTGGATTGCAGGACCTCCTTCTCAATCAATAAATATAATGAGAACATCAAATCGTGGTCAAAACTGGCAAACCTCCTGGATGAGTAATAATATTATCAACTCTATTTACTTTGTGAATACTGCGGTCGGATTTGCAGTCGGGAATAATGGTGTCATACTAAGAACATTTACGAGCGGATTACCGGGAGTAAGCATTAGAAACATTTCTGCAGAAGTTCCCAACGCTTATTCGCTATCGCAGAACTATCCGAACCCGTTTAATCCAATGACAAATGTTAAATTTTCAATTGTAAATGCCGGGGATGTGATGATAGTAGTTTATGATATACAGGGTCGCGAAGTGCAGACGCTGGTGAATGAGAGGTTGAATGCGGGGACGTATGAGGTGAAGTTTGACGGCTCTATGCTGACGAGCGGAGTGTATTTTTATAAGATGGTAACGGGAGGTTTTACAGAGACGAAGAAGATGCTGCTGATAAAGTAATTCAGAATGCAGAGTTCTGAATTAAGAATTAAGAGGTAAAAGATTTATTATTAATTTACGAAGCGACATAAAAAGATTTTAAATTGTTTCCGGCAGGAATGCCGGAACTACAATAAGATAATTAATTTAATATTAGGATTATGAAAAAGGTATTATTCATTTTAGCAGTTATAATGCTGGTAAGTTCAGCAGTTACGGCACAGTATATTCCTTTTACAAACACTACGCGGATTTTTGACTTAGACACGGGAAGCGTAATGAGGTTTTTCAAAGTTCCTCTGCCGCAGGCCGGGTACAAGAATTTTTACATTCAGAGAGGCGGTTCTTTCATTCCTCCCTATACATATGATTTAAGGTATGGAAATGTTCTGCGGTATATGTATTCTGCAAACGGTTTTACTGACAGTGCACATTACAGAAGGTTTCACAGCAGCTGGAGTTTTGATTTTACTTACGGATATAGTCTGGGTTATGTTCTTGATTTTGCCTTTTCCGCTCAGGATACAAATCTGTTTTTATACGGATACAGGGGTGCAAACTGGGAGCCAGCTGAAGTTACGGCAGTTACACGCAATAACGGTCTTACAGTTATTAATGCATACAACGGAGGTTTTATGTCGTTCAGCGGAGGTGTGGCAATAGACCCCGTGAATGATTCAATAATGTATATGGCTTATAATTCGGGCTCTGTAGGCGGCAATGTTCATAAATCCACAAACAGAGGTTCAAACTGGTTTACGATTGATACTATTCCGCAATCGCTTGGAAGTACTTCGAGATTGTTTGTAAATAAGTTTAACCGTAGTACAATCTTCCTGTCAGTTTATTCGTATCTTTACAGAAGCACAACGGGAGGTGCCGATTTTCAGCAGATAAAGACAGGATTGTCTGACGTTCGTATGCTTTTTGATGCGAGTGATAATACAATATATATGAGTTCAAACTCAGCATCGGGATTTTTAAAATCAACTGACAATGGAACGACCTGGACTACGCTTCTGAACAAACCAACAGGTGATTTTGAGTTTGACCCTTTGAACGGGAACATAGTGTATGCAGGATGTACTGACGGTCTTTATAAATCGGTAAACAAGGGAAGTACGTGGACGCTTTATAATAATTCGTTTATGCCGGACGTGAACGTGAAAGGGATTGTAAAAAATCCTAATACGGGAGATACGCTTTTTGTTTCTACTAACAAGGCTGTGTATAAAGTTTACGGACCGTCTGTGGTTGATACAAGTGTGACGAATTATTTTCCGCTTACAGTGGGGAATGTTTATGTGTACGAAGGTTCTTCAATTTATCCGCCATTTTACTATAGGCAAAAAACAAGGATTGTAAAAGACACAGTTGTTGTCGGTAAAAGATTCTATAAATTCAGCCAGCAATTGCCGGGATTCTGGAATTA
>JBMOHR010000180.1:0-5764 GCA_049317745.1 Ignavibacteria bacterium | reverse complement strand
GATCCACATCCACAAACACAGGCGTCGCCCCGCAAAGCGTAGCGCCCCACGCCGTTGCGATAAAAGTATCCGCCGGAATAATCACCTCATCCCCCTGCCCGACACCCAGCGCCCACAGCACAAGATGATTCCCGTCAGTCCCGCTCGAAACACCCGAACAAAACTTCACGTTATGCTTCTCAGCAAACGCACTCTCAAAATTCGCCACACTCTTCCCCAGAATATAAGCCGTATTATCCAGAACCTCATCCATCGCAACCTTCACTTCATTCTTAATCCCGCTGTACTGCAACTTCAAATCAACAAATGGTACCTTCATAATTTTATTCCTCTTAAATTAAATTACTAAAATTTTTCCCGCTAAACTCACGAAATTTAAAAACTTTTTCCCGCTAAATTCACTAAACTCACGAAATATCAGAAATGAGCAATTCTTTTAAACTCCAAAGGTATCTTTCCAAAATTTATCAAAACACCCAACTTAGATTTCGTTGCATTTAAATAATTCAGAACCTGACTTATATGATTTTTAGAAATTCCTTCACAAACTTTTAATTCAATAATAATATCTTGATAGCATATAAAATCAGCAATATACTTTTTCTGTAAAACCTTATCCTTATAATTTATAAACATCTCTTTCTCTCTTAAATAAGGAATTCTCTTTTCTATAAACTCAATCTCCAAAGCTTCCTGATATACAGGTTCAAGAAATCCACTGCCTAAATTTCTTTGCACTTCAATAGCAGCCCCAATGATTAAATTAACTTCATCCTTATATATTAATTCACTCATTATTCTTTAAATTACAATTTTAGTTTTCTTTAGTGACTTTCGTGTATTTAGCGGGAGAATGCTCTTGCTCTTTTATTGTATTTAGCGGGAAATATTCTTTTAGATCTTTAAAAACAGATTCAAATAATAAAAACTATCCCCCACCTTCCTCGAAGCATAAATCAGATTCTGGTACTTATAAAAATACTTCACCACCACACCCCACTGCCTCACCGGCTCCCACCTCATCGACAACCCCACAATACTCCTGTTCACCCTGTCACCCTGCAAAAACTTATTTTTGATAGTCGCAAAAAACCTCTCACCGTGATTAATATTCCCGCCATAATTAATATCAATATTTCCCAGCGAATCATACGTAAACCCTTCACCCGACCTCTGAAACTGCAAAAGCACACCAACATTCAAACGAGCCATCACATTATAATCAAACTTAAAAGCCCACTCATCGCTGTTCGGCGGCAAATGATGCCCCATCGACAAACCCCAGTTGGTAAACTGCTGCTTATTCTCTCTGTGAGTATAAACAAACGGGTCAAGCCTTGTATACTCAACCACACCCGATAAACCACTTAAAGTAAAAGCATCATTCCACATCACACCAGCCTGATACCCGAACTTATTATCATTAGCTGTATAATCATTATTCCCGATTGACCCCAGACTAAAATCATCAATCAGAAAAGTCCCCTGCATCACAACATTCTTCACAGGTTTCACCTCAACATCAAAACCCATAAAAGTATTATTTTTCTGTGAACTGTTAGCACCCGTATTCAAATCAGCAGAAGTAATAAACGAAAAAGGATTCAAATGAACAAAAGTAAAAGCAGTATAATTTGTAATCACACTCTCATAGAATCCGCCCCGAATCCATTTAGCAAACTTCACATCCACCCTGTGTGTAGAAATCATCTTATTGTCAAAATCAGCCCCAACAGAATCACTCTTAATATTCCCGTACGAATAAGTATACCCAACAGCCTTATACTTCAAATCCAGCTTAATCATCGGATAAGGCAGCAATCCCGAAAAGAACAAATTATCCACAAACCCAAACCCCTGCTTCACATTCTCCTTCCCAACCATCACTGCCAGCCACCTCTTCGGCACCTCATACCTCACGTACCCCTTAAAATGGTCAAAAAACTTCCCGTCATCCTTCAAACTCTCCGCCGTCCTGAAAAACGCATCATAAGAATTCACAAACAACTTATCCTCACCATTCCCCACAAACACCCTCCCATTCGAATAGCTCATCGCAAACCCAACCCTGTCAAACATCGTCCCTCTCACCTCAAACCCCAAATCCCCCGCCAAAAACTTTCTCGCCCCCACAGAATCCCCCACACCATTCCTCTGGTACAATCCCCCCGTCAAGTGCCCCCACACCGCCACATTCGTATCAACATAAGACACAACATACTTATTATCATTCACCCAATCTCTCTTCTTGTAATCTGCTTTAATCTGTGAAATCTGAGGACTAATATTTTTTCCAGTAATTTCGTATTCAAACTCTTTATAAAAATCTCCCAGCATCATCCTATCATTCTTACTAAGTTTTGTCTTTTCATTCTTAATTCTGAATTCTGACTTCTGAATTGTATCTGTCTTTTCATTCTTCATTCTTAACTCTGAATTCTGAATTTCTCTTAGCATCTCTCCCACTTTCCGTCTGGAAATAGGCATCTGAGCAGCATTATAGTCTTCCAAAAAGCCGGAAACATCCATCCTTCTCAAAAAGTCATACACCCTATGCTCCGCAGGCACAAGCTCCACTTGAGCATTTGTAGAACAAACCGAAATGAATAGAATTATTAATAGTAGTACTTTCTTCATTTATTTATAGTTTTTCATTCTTAATTCTGATTTCTGCATTCTGAATTACTCTTAAAGATTCTGATTTCTTAATTCTTAACTATCCTTCGTGCCTTTCGTGCATTTCGCGGGAATATCTTTTTGCTCTTTGCCTGAATTATTCTCTTTTGTTTTTCTAATCTGATCTAATCTGTGTAATCTGAGGACATAATCTCTAATTCGTTAAATTAGTCTAATTCGTCTAAATCGCTTGCGATTCGCTCTTTCAATTCGTGGACATCTTTTTAGTGACTTTAGCGGGAAAAAATCTTTTCGTTCTTAATTCTTCATTCTGATCTCTGCATTCTGAATTGCTCTCAAAATCTATGTATACAAAACCCCCATTTCCTATACATAGGTTACAAGCAATGTATAGAAAACCCCATTTACCGAACATTATCATTTACAGTTATAATCTCATTATCTACTTCCTGTTTTCTACTAATCTCTTTAAAAAGATTAAATAACGGCATATTTACATAAAAATTACTATTTTTAAGCTTTAATTTTTCAAGAAATCCCTTTTTAACTAATAAATTTAAATATCTTGCCGCAGTAATTCTGCTAATATTTAAATCCTCCATCAGAAAATCAATTTTTGTATAAGGATGTTTAAACAAGTTATTCAACAAATCCTGACTATAAATCCTGGGAAGTTCCTTCCTGATCTTATGCTTGTAATTTTGCATCAATTTTCTTATCTCCTCAATCAACAAAATCGTTTCCCTGGATGTCTCTTCAATACCCTTTAAATTATACAAAATCCAATCTTCCCAGTTACCCGTATCTCTTACATCCTGTAACAATTTATAATAATCATTTTTATTATTAATAATAAAGCGGCTAAGATATAAAATTGGCAAACTCAACAAATCCTTTAAAACTAAGTACAAAATATTCAATATTCTACCCGTTCTGCCATTACCATCATAGAAAGGATGAATAGTTTCAAACTGATAATGCAGCAACGCCATCTTAACAAGCGGGTCAACCGAGCTTAACCTGTCATCATTAATAAATTCAACTAAGTTATCTATTAATCGAATAATAGTATCATAATCCTGAGGCGGAGTATAAACAACATCACCTGTTGATTCATTGATTAACTTCGTCCCGGGAAGTCTTCTGAAACCTGCATCATTTTTCTCAAGAATTTTCTGAACAGTTAAAAGTGTATCAGAAGTAATAAGTTTACTCTCTCTAACCATATAAAAACTCTGACGAAGAGCATCAGCATACCGACTTACTTCTTTTGCTGAAGCATTCTCAATAAACTTTTCAAAAAGCTGTGCTTTAAACAATTCATCCTGAGTAGTAATAATATTCTCAATAGCAGAACTATCTTTAGCTTCCTGTAAAGTAAGAGTCGAAATTAAAATATTTTCATTTGGAATCGTTTGAGATTTCCCCTTTAGCTCAGCTAAAAAGCGATGAGCCGAAACCAATTGTTTCAAAACAGCACCTGTTTCCAGAGTCGCTCTTGGAGGCAGCACCTCTATTTTAAATTCCATAAATATATAGTTCTTTTTTTACTAAAAATCCTCATTCACTCCCTCACTCATTCACTTTTAGCTCTTTGCCTGAATTAATCTCTTGCTCTTTTCGTGTCTTTAGCGAGTTTCGCGGGAAAAAATCTTTTTGCTCTTTGCCTGAATTAATCTCTTTCTCTATTTCTTAAAATCTGCGTAATCTGAGGACAATTATCTTTTATTTTATTTCTTAATTCATCATTCTGAAATCTGAACTCTGAATTATCTTTAGTGAATTTCGTGCATTTAGCGGGAAAAAATCTTTTCGCTCTTAATTCTTAACTCTGAATTATGCATTCTGAATTATCCCCACTACTTCTTCAAGTACATTTTTATTTACTAAGATCTCCTTCTCCCTGAACCTCTTCACCTCAATCCCCTTAAAATCCTCCACCCCATCAATGAATTTCAATCTTCCCATCTCTGCTAAATACTCATCAAGAAACGGTCTCTTACTCTTAAAGATACTATACGTCTTTGTCCCCAGCAGCGCCGATTCCCTGTTCATCGTACCACCGCCGCTCAGCACCACATCCGCCGCATAAACCAACTGCAAACCATCCACCACGCCATCAAGAAACCTCACATTACTTTTTTTCACCGCAGCATTAATTGCATTCCTGTCTTCCACTGTCCTGCTAACAAGCAAACAAACAACATTATCAAACCCTGAAAAATATTTCACAGCATCAATAAATAGCGACTCACTTTCCTTCTTATGATAATTCCCGACAAAACTCGGAGGTCTTATCACAACCAGAATCTCATCATCAGTAACGCCAATCTTATCCCTGAAATTTTCTACAGGCACAAAATCCCTTAAATAAATTTCCTCTTTAAACCCCTTATACCTGATAACCTTATTCATATCAAAACCGCAATCAGATAATCTCTTATCAGGAATATAAGACGGAATCAGAATCTTATCCGCCAGCTTATTAAAAATCTTCGTCTCAGTATACTCATAATCCAGCATCAAAAGTGACCTTATTCCCATCCTTCTCGCCGCAAGCAACTGAGTCCTCGACCCGTGACTCACGGCAACACCAACATCCTTTCCACGCAAAACCTTCTTCAACTGTCTCGCCCTCTGAAACAAATTCAAGACCTTCATCACCTTATTCTTCCCGCCGTGCTTCCCAACCTCAACAGCATCAATCCCAAACAGAGTGCACAAACCCAGAGTCTGTGCAAAATCTCTTGCCGTCACAAAAAAATCAACATCCCTCTTCTTAAGTTCTTCAAAAACCTCCTTAAAAATCAGCACATGTGGCGAATTATCTAAATCAAACCAAATCACTTCTCAATTCGTATAATTTCCCATTTCCCACCTTTATCAGGACCTATTCTTTTAAGTCTTCCTTCATTCTTTAAGTTGGATAGTTGCTTTTCAATTGTTTTAGGTGACAAATCAAGATTCAGCGCAATTTCTTTTATAGTTATATTTAAATTTTTTCTAATTAAGTTTAAAACTTTTTCCGGCGTCTTCACCGAACTTTTCACCGAACTTTTCACCGAACTTTTTTCCCTACTTTTCTCCCTACTTTTCTCCCTACTTTTCTCCCTACTTTTCTCCCTAC
>JBMOHR010000179.1:0-5770 GCA_049317745.1 Ignavibacteria bacterium | reverse complement strand
GATGATTATCTTGCGAATAAGTTTGAAGTACTTAAGAAAAAGATGAAGGATAAATATCCGACCGTTCTGATGATTGCGGGAAACGATGACCCGAAAGCTTATGAGGAATCTTTTATTTCATTTGAAGAAAAAGGATACTGGAAATATTTAAACGAAAAGGTTGTAAAGTTTCAGGAGTATTTTATTGCGGGATATGCTTATGTGCCGCCGACACCTTTTCTTCTGAAAGACTGGGAGAAGTATGATGTGTCGAGGTTTGTGGATGTTGGGTGTGTGCCGCCCGAAGAAGGGTTCCGCTCGGAGAAGAAAGAAGAGCACGTTATAAAGTTTGAGACAATTTCAGAAGACCTTGAAACACATTTCAAAGATATGGATTTTGATAAATCTATATTCCTGTTCCACTCGCCGCCTTATAAGACTAACCTTGACAGGATAAACACAAAAGGAAAGATGGTTGATTATGTTCAGCCAGATGAACACGTGGGGAGCATTGCTATACAAAGGTTTATTGAGAACAAACAGCCATTGCTGACGCTGCACGGACATATACACGAATCGACGAGTATTACGGGGGAGTGGAAAGATGTGATTGGAAAGACTGTGTGCGTAAACGGAGCAACGGAGACGAAGGAACTGGCGCTGGTGAGGTTTGGGATTGAGGGGGAGAAGGTGGTGGTTGAGAGAGAATTAATTTAAAATTTTAAATTTGAAAGTTCATATTTGTAAGAACCTTCACAATCAGGAGATTGGGAAGGAGAACAATTCTCCCACAAATTATCACAAATCCAGAGAATTACTATTCTGGAAATATAAATTTATAATACCTCTTTTAGTTTTAGTTCGCGTGCGGAGTCTGTGACTGCACCGATTTTCACTGCATAACTGGTTTTATCCGAGATATCTTTGTCGGTGATGATGTGAACATCCAGCAGCGTAGAAAGTTCGTATCCTGTTTTCAGGTAATTCATTTCTGCAAGACACTTCCCCCATCCCTGAAGCCAGGTTTCGAGCTCTTTTCTCTGCTCGTCTGAGCCGCGGAAATGAATGAGCATATCTATATCACTGCCCGGACCTGCTGTTGCATTCTTCGTACTGCCAAATACATAACAAGCGATGACACCAAACCTTGTTGTATCTATTTCGGAAGCAATCTTTTCAGACATTATAAGACGCCATTTCCAATGGTCGTCACTTCGTTTTTCTTCAAGGTCATTTATTGCAGTAATCTCTTCGCTTATGCCCGACGGCGCAGTAAGGTATGCAAGCGCTTCGTCAAGGTCGGAGTTTAAAAGAATCTTTAATATTTTGCCTTCTGTTCTTTTGTTAACGTCTATTACTTTAATGGTATCGCTAAGGTATTCAAATTCGGGTAATAATTCTTTGAGGATGTTGTTCGAATACTTTAAGAACATCTCATTAAACTGAATCTTTTCATCGTCAGGGTAAAGCGGTATATACTTGATAAATGCCTCAACAAGGTCCTGAAAGAAGTGAGTACCGAACGAAAGGTCAGGAACATAATTTCCCTTCTTCTTTGCAATTTCGATTAAGACAGAAGTATTGTTAATATCTGAATAAGTAACGTTAACGCCGAGTTTAATATCACCGCGGCTTCCCCATCTGCCCGGACCCATCAGAATAAACTGTCGCTTTGGAAGAATCTTATTAAGTTTACCGACTGCCCTGCCGACTTCCTGAAGGGTTTTTAAATCAGAAATATTTCCGTAAGCATCCGGGTCAACGTAAACAACGTGAGTAATATCAGGAATGCGCCCGTTTGAAATATATTTATTTGCAGTAAATACTATCTGGTCTGCGGGAATATCTTTCGGAATCGGTGATGGCGATGTGTTTCCGAACGAACTCTGGGTCCTGCATTGAAGAAGGTATAAATCATCACCATCGGAGGCAAACTCAATATCTATAGGATGTCCAAGGCTTTTCTTTAATGTGTTTAATATGGTATGAATATCTTTTACGAAAGAAGTATTCTTTATCAGACCGTCGAAAGTGACGATTGAATTCTTATACTCTTCCTGATAGTCGACAAGAAAACTTTTAGAGATGTCACCGTCTTTGTAAACAGAGAAAACTTTTTCAGAACCAGGAAAATCATTGCCATATTCTTTTAATAATTCCTCTATATCGATTGTCTGGAAATATCCTGATTCAAGATTGATAACGTCAACCTTTTTAGGAGAATATTTAATAACCTCTTCGGTAGTGATATTTACGCGAAGCCCGGGAATTCCCGGGGCTACGAGAATTGGGTAGTCGTCACCTATACGGTCAACTGCTCTTGTGCCAAGCCCGGGAACGAGGCGGAGTAAACCATCTTCTCTTTTGATTCTAGGTGACCATCTGAATTCGTTATGGCTGAATGCTACACCTGCGAATGCGGGCATAAAGTACCTGCCGACTTTCTTTCCGACAACTTCCTGAACTATGATTCCCATCTGTTCGTTGTAATCGAGCAATCCGCGTTCTGCCCTGTACTCGATTGGGTCTGTGTTAAACACAGAAGCATAGACTTCGGCGATAGCAGAAGTAAGTTCTTCGATGCGTTTTTGTTTGGAGCCCTGATTTGCTATAAATAAACTTTTATACTTTCCCGAGAAGGCTGCGCCTATGCCGTCTTCCAGCAATGTAGAACTTCTGACAACAAGAGGAATATCTGAAAACTCTTCGAGCATCATAGAAAGATTCTTCAGCATATCGGGAGAGAAACTTGAATTTTTAAAGAGTTGAACAATGTACGGGTATTCCTGTCGGATTATATCAAGATCTTTATACTTCTGTTCGAAAACTTCTTCGAGATTATTGTAATGAATAAAATCCATAAGACCGTCAGAAGCTATATACCAGGTCTTCGGGAGTTTTATCTTTGCACGTATTTCAGGAACTTCTTCTTTTAAGATATTGGAGGCAAGGAAGAGACCCGAGCTTTTGCCGCCGAGTTTTCCGTGGCTGTTTGAAGTATAGATTATAGTCTGAAAGATTTCGTTAAAGTCCTGAATAGAAATATATTTCTTAGCGATACCTATGAAAGAAAGATTATCGGAAAGGAATCTGCGGGTTAGAGATACGCGCAGACTTTTATCGAGCTCGATTGCGAGTTCAGTATAATCGGGAAAATGACTAATGTATCTTCTGAGTGCATCGGAAATATCGTTTAGTGAAGAACCCTGATCTTCGAGTTTACGGAGCAGATAACTCGACTTATCTTCCTGAATCCATTTTTCCAGGCGGGAGAGAATTTCATCTTCACTTAAATGGTCTGCGGCAATTCGGAAGACTTCGTCAGTGATTTCGCGGAACTTCAATTTTGCGAGAGGTTTATTGTCATCAAGACCATCTTTTGAATCGTTAACTTCATCATCATCAGCATCTTTAAGCAAATTCCCGGCTTCGCTTACGCCGCTCCAGTAAAGGAGGTTCATCATTTTCCTTGCAATAAGAATATACAGGTTTCTGTCAGTTTCTTTTAAAAGGTCGACGATAGTCTTCCATTTTTTATCACCTGTATTTTCCAGAAGACTTTTTTCCGTGTTTCCATAAGCAGAGAAAAGGGATTTCAGGTTCCTGTGGAAAATATACTGGCCTATTTTGTTTGAAATAGTATCGACGAGTTTCCTTTCCTCTTTTAAGAAAGGTCCTTCATCTAATTCAGGAAACTCTTTTTTATAAATAACTTTAATGTATCCTTCAACTTTATCATCTATCAGAATATTGGAGAACTGAAACCACTGAGTCTCGGAATAGTTTTTGGAAGTGTAATTAGCGTCATCATAATTAATCAAAACGCAGGTATCTTCAGGGTACTGCCATCCGGTAAGAATTATATCGGGAAGAGGAGAAAGAACTTCATTAAGGTCTTTATCAAAATCTTTTAACAGCTCTTCGACTTTGTATATGCAGTTTAATTCTTTTGCGCGTTCTTTTAAATCGGTTACGATTTTATCTATGGATATCTGCTTTGTCATTTAAGTATTACTCCTTTTGCTGTTCTTCCGTCAACTTTTATCATCAATGGTTTTTTAAGATGTACGTGTTTTGTAAATTTCAGATCGGTAATCGTCTCCGACTCTGAAAAGTGTTTCCAGTCAATGTCGTCAACTTTATCGGATTTGACAGAGAAATATAGCACCTGAAAACTATTAATGTTATGAAAAAAATGGGAACCCTGGCTGAGTTCAACATCGAACTGAGGAAGCATAGCTTCGACAATCACTTTTGCGTTTGATATCTGTCCCCATTCGACAGGTATTCCGAGCCACTTATCAGTACTTCCCCATCTGCCAAAACCAACAAGGAGATACTTTTTGTTTTTGTCTTTTAATATTCTGTTAAGGGATTCAATTTCACCTGCAATGATTTCTGTGTTTGAGACATCGAATGATTCAGGTTTTACGTAAACAACATCTTCTATATAATCAACGGTACCGTTCCCGAGTACATAGTTTGAAGAGAACAGAGCATCGGTAAATTCTTTTTCTTCAATCATGACTTCATCGTTTGTAACTACCATAGGTCTTACCTGCAGGAATCCGAAGCGCGGAGAAAGTTTACCGTCTTTCTTTAAAGTCATTGCAAATTCAATTTCCACGGGGGCGCCGATTGCATCTTCGCTAATCTTCATAAGTTTTTTCAGAAGATTATTCAAAGATATTAAATTTAAATCGAGTATAGGATTAAAGTTTAATATCCTTGGGCCGCTGTGTCCTGTGCCGGGTTTCACTCTTTCTGAGCTTACGTCATAAGTTGAACAAACGTAATTAAGTGTGCCGTCTTCTTCGGCATCGTTAATATCAGATTTGATTAAATACTCTGACTCATTAACGGGGTCGTACATATAAGGTTTCTCCATATTAACTGCCCAGAAATCCCTTTGAGTATTATCGTTTAAAGCTTTCAGAGAGCCATAAGGCGGAGATATGTTCGGAAACGCAGGAGTGTAAGTCCAGGAAATGCCGCCATCGACGATGGTTTTACCAAGACCGAGGGCTAGGTTAACAACTCCGTCTTCGGGTTTTGATTTACCGAATGAATAATAATTGTAAGAACGTGCAACACCTGATATTTCGGGATAGTATCTGTTTCCGTATCTGCTTCCGACAACTTCCTGAATAATAACTGCCATCTTTTCGTCCTTAGAATCTTTTGCTACGGCATTAATATAATCTTTTGCTTTTTTGAAGAACGTGGAGGCATAGACAAACTTTATCGCTTCGATTAATCTTTTAAACCTTGTATCTTCGTCGAGTTGATTGTTAGGAATCATCTTTGTGGTATAGATACCTGCGAACGGTTCATACATAGCGTCTTCGAGCATACTTGAAGAACGGATGGCAAGAGGAGACGACACGTGAGAGATAAGTCCGCGAAGGTCACCGATAAGGTTTATAGACAGTTCGCCTTTCTGAAATTTATTTGCGATGATGGAATCGGATTCCTCCGAGAGAGCAATCTCATAAAGATTATTCGTCTGCATAAACTCATCGAAGAAATCAGTTGCAATTACAGTAAGTCTTGGAATGTTAACTTCAATATCTTTTAACTCCTGTACATCGGGATTCTCAAGCAGATGTTTCTTAATAAATGCCAGACCTTTTGCTTTCCCTCCGATAGAGCCGTTACCGATGATGGTGAAGTCATCGGTTGCATCGAAGAACCTGCGGTCGAACTTTGAAAAGTTATTGTCATTATCCATCACGTAATTGTTTTAAGTAAAATACTCCCGCAGATATTCTACGGGAGTATTTAATTATGT
>JBMOHR010000178.1:0-5805 GCA_049317745.1 Ignavibacteria bacterium | reverse complement strand
TTTAGTTGGCGAAAATTCGTTTATAAGGGCTAATAAAAGAAAATAATGTAAACTGCTTTTTTTTACAAGTGCTAATTTAGTTCTACGTTAAAGAAAAATAAGAGGAATAGAATATAACCATCAGCGCAGCCTAAGTTCGCTGTATTTGCCTTTGGGCTCTTTTAGTTTTTTCTGACGCTCATCAAACCTTTTTTGTATCCTTTCGTCGTGAAGGAAATCAAGTTCGGCACCTTTATAGAGGTAACTCGTGGAACGTGTCCACATTCTTTTTCCAGAAACAGAATCAAAGACAAACGAAAGATAAACACGTACTCTTCTATAGTCGTCTATGATTTTAAATGAACCTTTGTATTGTTTAGACTTAATTTTGGCAGCTTTCCCTGCGGTAAAATTACGGTCTTCGATTTCAGTTTCAAAAGTCAAATATGAATTATGGTCAAGAACTTTTTGTCCTTTACGTTTTGATGAAGGTGAATTAAGGTAAATAATAACAACTGCTACGCAAGGATGCTTAAAATGCAAAAGAAGTTCTTCGGTCGGCAAAAACTTTATGGTGAAATAATCCTCTTTCGGTACAAAGTCAAGAATTTCCATGTTTATTCCATTTGGCACTATCGTTGCGGATTTATCCATAAAATCGGAATGAGAATTACAGTAGTTAAAACTGTGAATCTTATTGAAAGCATTATCGCCTTTGATATTTCTAAAGGGCCGCCAGATACACCTCAGGAAAGTAGAATCGTTAACAGCGGCAGCAAACTTAACAATTGTTTTGAACCTGTTATTATGAGAAATTGCAAGGGGTGTATCGGGTTTCTTTCTTTCAGTGTTAAGCGGATAAACAGTGCTTTCACCTGATTTTTTCGCCCTATAGACGAGGTTTCCGACTTTTCCCCGTGCAGTGCCTGTAATTTGATTAGTTACGCGTCCCATTAGTCATATTATTAGATGTATGTATGTTTTATAAGTTGTATTAGTTGTTGTGAGCCTGTTAAAGCGAGGCTGAAGCCCATCTGCGGCGAAGTTATCTGGCACTTTGAAGGCATGTTGAAGGCAATTTAAAGGCATATTGAAGGCATAGTGTGATTAAACGGCTAATATAACAATACTTTGCCCGGCGTTTCTTTTTTGTAGATATATTTTAAACTCAAAAAAACTCATAGGGATGTAAGTTAATTTAATTATATAAAGTTACAAAAAATGAATTTAATCGGCAATAGAAATTATAAGTGCCACAGAAAAGAAGTATTATAATTAAGTCAGGCGGGTTTAGTGATACAATTATCTTTATATATTTTTAAGTTTGATTTGCATAATTTTAAGCTAAATAAAAAGCATCTTTGTTCAACATAAAAATTTTACTGCTAATAGGTTCGGGTGGATTTGTAGGAAGTGTATTCAGATACTTATTATCGCAAACTGTTCAGAATATATTTCTGTCTTCGTTTCCGTACGGAACGATGTCTGTAAACATTATCGGTTCGCTTTTAATCGGAGTTGTTTACGGGCTGGTTGAAAAGGGAAACCTTTCTCCCGAGGCAAGACTTTTTCTTGCAACGGGAATACTCGGCGGGTTCACAACGTTCTCGGCATTCACGCTTGACGCGCTGAACCTTTTGCAGGAAGGGCTCTGGCTCGAAAGCATTTCTTACATATTGTTATCGGTAGTGCTTGGGGTGGTGGCAGCTTTTCTTGGAATATTTATAATTAAATTAATTTGAAATGGAAAGAAAAGAAAATTTAAAGCTCGTTAGAATTTTTATAGGAGAGTCGGACAAGTATAAACACAATGCGCTTTACGAAGAAATAGTTTTTCTTGCGAAGAGGTCTGAACTTGCGGGTGCAACTGTAACGCGAGGCATTATGGGCTTTGGAGCGCACAGCGTTGTGCACAAGTCGAAGATGATAGAGCTTTCGAATGACTTACCTGTTATAGTTGAAATTGTTGACGCATATGATAAAACCAGAAAGTTTATCACCGAAGTAGAAAACTTGTTTGAGGAAAGCAGAAACGGCGGACTGATTACGATTGAAGATGCAGAAGTGATACTTTACAAACCCGGAGAAAAAAGAGAAGCATGAAATTAATAATTAATACAAGCAACGACCCGACGATAAACCTGGCGCTCGAAGAATACTGCGTGAGGAATCTGAATGTTGAGAATGAAATGTACTTGCTGTTTTACATTAATCAGCCATCTATAATAATCGGCAAGCATCAGAACACGATTGAAGAAATTAATAAAGAGTATGTTGATGCAAAGGGAATAAAAGTTGTAAGAAGAATTTCGGGAGGCGGTGCTGTTTATCACGATTTCGGAAATCTTAACTTTAGTTTCATAACAAAGTATTCACCTGAATTCTTTCATAATTTTGAAAAGTTCACAAAGCCCGTTGTTGAGACACTGCGGGAAATGGGCGTAAACGCGGAACTTGGCGGACGTAACGACATCACAGTTGACGGAAGAAAGATTTCTGGCAATGCACAGTTCACGAATTTAAAATCAATGTTCTCGCACGGAACACTGCTTCTGAATTCACACATCGAAGATGTGGTGCAGGCATTGAACGTGAAGATTGATAAGATTGAGAGCAAGGGAATTAAATCGATAAGAAGCAGAGTTGCGAACATTTCAGAATTTCTGAAAGAAGAATTGAGCGTTGAAGAGTTCAGAGAGAAAATTATAAAGAATGTTTTTAAAGAATATGATACTGTTCCGACTTATGATTTAAGCGATATGGAGTGGGAAGAAGTGAATAAACTTTCGGAGTCGAAGTACAAAACGTGGGAATGGAATTTCGGACGCTCGCCTGAGTTTAACATACAGAAGGTAAATAGGTTTGACTTCGGACAGGTGGATGCACGAATTTTTGTGAAGGAAGGAAAGATTAAAAACATTAAATTCTTCGGGGACTTCCTAGGATACGGAGATTCTGCGGACGTGGAGACGAAGCTCGAAGGAATAGTTTATAAAGAGGAAGAAGTTTCGAATGCTTTAAAAGATACAGACCTGAAATATTATTTCGGGAATGTAGAATTAACAGAGTTTGTAAAATTTATATGTTTATAAAATCATGAGAAAAGAGAGTAAAGATTTTTTAGAGAGGTACCTGAACATAGCCTCACCGACGGGTTTTGAATACCCCGGTCAGAAGATATGGCTGGAGTATATGAAGCCATACATCGACGATTATATGAGCGACACATACGGAACAGTTGTCGGTGTGATAAATCCGAAAGCAGAATACAAGGTTGTGATTGAAGCACATGCAGACGAAATCTCATGGTTTGTTAGTTATATAACGGACGACGGATACATTTACCTAAAAAGGAACGGCGGTTCTGACCATCAGATAGCACCATCGAAGAGAGTGAACATACACACTAAGAAAGGAACAGTGAAGGCCGTTTTCGGATGGCCCGCTATACACATAAGAAATGCAGCAAAGGAAGAAACACCTACGATGAAGAACATATTTCTCGACTGCGGATGCACGTCGAAGAAGGAAGTGGAAAAACTCGGAGTACACGTCGGATGCGTTGCAACATTTGAAGATGAACTGATTATGCTGAATGACAAGTTTTATGTTGGAAGAGCACTGGACAATAAGATGGGCGGGTTTGTGATTGCAGAAGTTGCAAGAATGCTTAAGGAGAAAAAGAACAAACTGCAGTACGGATTATACGTAGTAAACTCAGTACAGGAAGAAATCGGTTTGCGCGGTGCGGAAATGATTTCAAGAAGAATAAACCCTAACCTTGCAATAGTAACTGACGTAACGCACGACACTCACGCTCCGATGTATGACAAGAAATCACAGGGCGACACAAAGACAGACGGCGGACCGGTGCTGACATACGGGCCTGCTGTGCATAACAACGTATTGCAAATGCTGATTGACGTAGCAACGAAGAAGAAGATTAAATTCCAGAGGGATACTGTTTCCCGTTCAACTGGAACTGACACGGATGCGTTTGCATACTCAGGAATGGGAGTGGCATCGGCACTGATATCAATACCGTTGAAGTATATGCATACTACGGTTGAGATGGTACACAAGAACGACATAGAAAATACAATTAAACTGATGTATGAGTTTCTGCTGCATTTAAAGGCGGGGACAGATTTCAGGTATATAAAGTGAGAATAAACCTGTGGTAGAATCACAGAGACCACAGAGAAGAGATTTTTAAGGATAGAGATTCAAATATTAATTGTAAATTGCATTTGTAGAGATGACCCAGAGGGTACCCCCTGCTAAGAAACGCTTCGCGTATCTGCTTCGCGAGTAGGAATGACAAGATGGGAATGGGTTTGCAGGATTGACAGTGGGGACTAATTTTAAATTTAAGGAAGTACATTGAAATATTTAGACATAGAAAACTGGAAGAGAAAGAAACACTTTGAATTTTTCAAGAAGTTTGAGTATCCGCATTTTAATATCTGCACGAATATAGACATTACAAACACATTCCGATATTCGCAGAAGAATAAAATGTCTTTGTTCAGGACTGTGCTTTACAGCGTGATGAAGTGCTGCAATGAAATGGAAGAGTTCAGGTACAGAATAAAGGACGATAAAATAATAATTCATGACGTTGTTAATCCCGGCGTAGCAAGTATTGCAGAAGAAGATGTTTACACAAACTTCATTATTCCGTATAAACCTTCACTAAAAGATTTTCTTGCAGAATACGAAAAGGCGGCAGAGCAGGCAAAGGGAGAAATTGTAGTTGGTGAAAAGCAAAAGGGTAAAGATGACCTTATATTTATATCCTCGCTGCCATGGGTATCGTTTACAAGTGTTACAAATCCAATGAGAAGCGGTTATGAAGACTCAACTCCGAGAATTATTTACGGAAAACAATTTAAACAGAACGGAAAAATAATGATGCCGTTTTCGGTGCAGGTGAATCACTGCCTGATGGACGGTATACACGTATCAAAATATTTTTACAAACTTACAGAAGTACTGAGCAATCCCGAAAAATACTTTAATTAAAACATTTAGTATGAAAAGATTCTTACCGTTAAATAGTATAATAATATTATTATTACTTTTAGTTACAGGCATTGCAAATTCACAGAACTCAAATCAGGAATTAAAGATAACTGACTATGTAATACCGTATCCGCGTCAACTTGAAAAGTCAGGAGATGAATTACTTTATTTCGTCGCAGACCTGAATGTTAAGTACACGGGAAAAACATCGGAGAGGCTTTCTGAATATGCAGCAAGAACAAACCAAAGAATAAAAACAGCATTTGATATTTATAAAACTGAGACAGAAAAACAAGGCGGAAAGAATCTGCAGCTTGAAATAAACTGTCAGAGTGCTGACACAATAAGTGTTTCGACTGACGAAAGTTATTCGCTTGAAGTAACGGAGGAAAAGGTTATACTAAACTCCAATACCGACATTGGTGCAATGCGCGGACTCGAAACAATTCTACAACTTATACAAACAGAAAAGGGGGTGACCTGTCTGCCCGTGTTAAAGATAGAAGACTCACCGCGTTTTCAATGGCGAGGTTTAATGATAGACGTATGCAGACATTTTATTCCGAAGAACGTAATACTCAGGAACCTTGATGCAATGGCGATGGCAAAGATGAATGTGTTTCACTGGCATTTATCAGAAGATCAGGGATTCAGAGTGGAGTGCAAGACTTTTCCGAAATTGCACGAGATGGGATCGGACGGAAAATATTTTACACACGAAGATGTTAAAGAAGTAATTAAGTATGCCAACGACAGAGGAATCCGCGTAGTACCTGAGTTTGATATACCGGGACATTCGAC
>JBMOHR010000177.1:0-5845 GCA_049317745.1 Ignavibacteria bacterium | reverse complement strand
AATTGTTATCTTGATGAGTTTTATAACCTTGTTAATTTACTGTCGTGTGCATAGATAATTTGTTTTGATTTAAAAAATGAACACTTAGTAAATGTATTTTATCCGATAGTTTGTTTTGTTTAAAGCAACTTATCAATAATACATTTAAATTGCAATAGACATTTGAGAATGTGTGGATTTTGAAGAAGTTGGGATTTCAAACTTAAATTAATGGCTTCATTTATACTTTGATTATTTGTCTTTAAATTTTGATTTTAATGATAATCAATATAATATTTGCACAGGGAGAAAATACATAAGGGGATAGCAGCATCGCAGGGAATTTCCATCGGGAAGGCTTATCTGTACGCACGTAAACAGGTGAACATTAATACGATGAATATTTCAGACGAAGAGGTTATTACCGAAATTAATCTGCTCAACAATGCCATTGAAGTTTCGCTGAAAGAACTGAATAAGATTTATATAATTTCGGTGGAAAGAATCGGCGAGAAGAATTCGAAAATCTTCGAAGCACAGATTGAAATCCTGAAGGATAATATTTTTCTTGATGGTGTTTTAAACAGAATTAAGTCTGAAAACCGCTCGGCGGGATTTGTGTTTAACGATGAGATTGAAAAACTCGGACAGATTTTTCTGAAATCGGATAACACATATATGCACGAGAGGTACGCAGATATTATGGATGTGAAGAACCGCGTGATAAGAAATATGAAGCGCGATAAGCTGGTTTCCAAAGTTGAAGAGAATGCGATTATCTTTGCGCACGAATTAACTCCAGCCGATACGATTTTATTCAGCCGCAGAAAAGTCCGCGGATATGCTACGGATACGGGCGGCGTCACTTCCCACACAGCAATTATTTCACGGGCTTTAAGGGTTCCGTCTGTTGTCGGTTTGAAAATGATTTCAAGACAGGTTGATTCCGGAGATACAGTAATCATTGACGGTTATGAAGGCGTGATAATTGTTAACCCGCATGAAAAAACGATTGAGACATACAGGAATAAGATGGAGGAGTATAAACATCACGATTTGCTTCTGGAGAAAGTGATAAATAAACCGTGCGAAACTGCGGATAAGAAAAGAATTGATATTACTGCGAACATTGAATTTATTGAAGAGACGGAATTTCTGCAAAACTGCGGTGACTGCGGCATTGGTCTTTACAGAACGGAACATCTTTATATGGAAAAGGGCGACTTCCCTTCCGTAGGCGAACAGATAGAAGATTACACACACATTTCCAATATTACTTTCCCGAAAAAAGTTACTATCAGAACTTATGATTTAGGCGGTGATAAAATTTACAAAGACAATAACTACAAAGAACTGAACCCATACCTGGGCTGGCGCGGAATAAGGATGTGTCTGGACAAGATAGATATCTTTAAAGCACAGCTTGAAGCTCTTTTGATTTCTTCCACGAAGAAGAACATTAAAATTATGCTGCCGATGATTACTTCAGTTGACGAAGTGAGAGAGACAAGAAGAATTCTGAAGGAAGTGAAGAAAGAGCTCGACTCAAGAGGTGTGTTTTACGATAAGAACATACCGCTTGGAATTATGCTCGAGGTACCTTCTGCGTTTATTCTTGCTGATGAACTCGCAAAGGAATCTGATTTCTTCAGCATAGGTACAAACGACCTTACGCAGTACATTCTTGCGGTTGACAGGGGCAACGATTTTATTGCACATCTTTACCAGCAGTTTCACCCTGCCGTAATCAGGGCTTTGAATAAAATTGTTGAGGGCGGACATAACAATAAAATTAAAGTAAGTATCTGCGGAGAGATGGCATCAGTACCGCTTGCTACGCCTCTGCTGATAGGACTTGGGCTGGATGAGCTTAGTGTTCTGCCATCTATGTTTTCGGAAATCAAGCAAATTGTGAGAGCAACAAATTACGCAGATGCAAAGATACTCGTTAAAGAGTTATTAACACTGCCCACGGAAAAACAGATAAGAAGTAAGTTAACAGAATTTTTCGACAAGAATATAAAACCCCAAATAATATGATACAGAGTAAGATTCTAAAAAAATTCGATAAGCAGGATATGTACAGTGTTTTATACGACTTTCCCGTACAGGTATGCAACGCAGTTGACATTGCCGCTAAAGTAAACGTCGGCAAGATAAAGACCGCAAAGGTAAACAACATCATTATCAATGGGCTTGGAGGCTCTGCTATAGGTGGAGATTTACTGAGGAGTTACGTAGCAAAAGAAATCAGCGTTCCTGTTTACATAAACAGAAATTATTCTCTGCCTGCGTTTGCCAAGAAAGATACACTCGCAATAATATCGAGTTATTCGGGAAACACCGAAGAGACAGTTAACGCATTTAAAGAAGCGCTCGCAAAGAAATGCCAGATTATCTGCATAACAAGCGGAGGTACAGTTGAAAAACTCGCGAAGAAAAACGGATGTCTTCTTGTGAAGATTCCGGGAGGTCTTCAGCCGAGATGTGCGCTTGGATATTCTTTCTTTACTCTTTTGATATTATTTACTAAATTGAAGTTCATCGGTGACAAAGCAACCGAAATAAATGATGTGATTATTAATCTTGAGCAGGCGCTTACAGAATATACGAATGTTGCATTCGCAGAAAACGAAGCGCTTAGGATTGCTGCAACACTGAAAGATAAACTACCCGTAATTTATTCTTCGGTTGATGTACTGGACGTGGTAAACCTCAGGTGGAGAGGACAGATTTCGGAGAATGCAAAGATACTCGCATACGGAAACCTTTATCCCGAGATGAATCATAATGAACTTGTAGGGTGGAAACTGAATGAAGACATACTTAAGAAAATTGTTGTTATATATCTTGAGGACAAAGACGACAACAAGAGGATTAAGATGAGAATGAAGATTACAGAAAAGGTTTACAAGAAATATGCTTCGAACATACTTCATTTAAACAGTGACTGTAAATCGGGGCTGGCAAGGATTTTCGATTTAATTTATCTGGGCGACTGGGTTAGTTATTATCTTGCGATATTAAATGAAGTTAACCCTACGCCTGTTGATGCGATTTCGTACTTAAAGAACGAACTTGAAAAAGTTAAAATGTAAGCAAGCTTTAATATTCAAAAACTTAAAATGTTCTAATGGAAAAAGAAAGAAATACAAATTCTAAGACCGCTTTGAAGATTACTTTCATTTACTCAATACTCGGGATGATGTTCGTGCTGTTTATGAGTAATTCAGATAAGGAGTTTTTTATCAATATACTTTTGGGGATTTCGTTTGTACTGCTTACCTCAATAGTTTTCTATTTCCTGATAGGAATGTTTTTAAAGAAAGAAGTTAAAACCGAAAATGCGATAGCGGAAAAGAACGATGAATACAAGGAAATGTATGAAAAAGTAACACAGGAAAAGGTACAGGCTGAATTAATGAATTCTGCGAAGTCGCAGTTCTTATCCAATATGAGTCAGGAGATAAGAATACCGATGAGCGGAATTATCGGTATGACAGAGCTTATGATGCTTACTAACGTTTCTAAAGAACAGAAGGAATATCTCGATATAATAAATTTCTCGTCAAGTACACTGCTCGCAATTATTAACGACATCCTCGATTTCTCAAGAATAGAAAGCGGAAAACTTAAGCTTGAAAACATTGAATTCAGTATTAAAGATTTAGTACAGAAAACGGCACAGATACTGGACTTCGAAGCAAAGAGAAAAAAGCTGAACTTAAAACTGGAAATATCAAAAGACATAAACTACAATATATACGGAGACCCGCTCAGGATAAACCAGATACTTATTAACCTTACGAAGAATGCCGTTAAATACACTGAAATGGGAATGGTAACAATTTCCCTTTCGGAAATTTCAAAGAATAGCGATAACGCAGTACTGCGTATTTCCATTAAAGATTCGGGTTCGGGCTTTTCAGAAGAAATTATTCAAAAACTTTTCGGTTCACTCGATAATTCGGGCAGAGTAAAACTTACGAAAGATTTTCAGTATACAGGCGTGGGGTTTGGAATACCGATTATCAGGCATCTTGTCGGTATGATGGGCGGAGAAATGTTCCTGATTTCGGAAACGGGGAAAGGTTCTGAGATTGCTCTCAACCTTCCTTTTAAACTTTCGACTGAAGATGCTGCAAAACCTACAGGCATAACAATTTCAAACGAGTTCTCGGGAAAAGAGGGGGAAGATAAACCGCATGACCAGATTAACATTCTTGTGGCAGAAGATAACGTTGTAAACCAGAGACTCGTTAAGGAGCTGCTCTCAAGAAAGAGTTATCAGGTAACGATTGTGGAAAACGGCTTGAAGATATTCGACGTGCTGGAAAACACGAGGTTCGATGCAATTTTGATGGATATTCAGATGCCCATAATGGACGGACTTGAGGCAACGTCTATTATCAGAGAGATTGAAAAAGGAACAGGCAAACACATTCCTATAATCGGAATAACTGCTTATGCCGTTAAAGCTGATAAGGAAAAGTGCGTATCCGCAGGGATGGACGACTATATGTCAAAGCCTTTCGTAAAAGAAGAATTTTACAAAATGATAGAAAAATATACAAGCAAGACTTAGAAATACAGTAAAGAATGAAAAATGAAAGTAAGGATATAAGCAATAAGGAGGGTCTGCTTTGTTTCCACTGCGGTGATATTTGCAGAGATAACTCAATAAACAAAGAAGAGAAAATCTTCTGCTGCCAGAGTTGTAAACTCGTCTATGAAATCCTTCAGGAAAATAACCTCTGCAAGTACTACGACATAGATAATAATCCGGGAATCAGCCCTTCCGTAAGAAGTGAAGTAAAGTATGAATACCTTGACGAAGAAAACACAAAGCGTCAGCTTCTTGATTTCAGCGACGGTAAAATAAGCACGGCAACATTCAGCATACCTCAGATGCACTGCAGTTCCTGTATATGGCTGCTTGAGAGTTTCTACAAACTTGACCCGGGCGTAACACATTCACAGGTTAACTTTCCTGAAAAGAAATTTATATTCAAATTTCTTGAGGAAAAAACTTCGCTGAGAAAGATTGCCGAACTGCTCGACTCTATCGGGTATGAGCCGATGATAAATCTCGACGCAACCGAAAGAAAATCAAGAGATTTATACAGCAAGAAATTATACTATAAAATCGGCATTGCCGGATTCTGTTTCGGAAACATTATGCTTCTTAGTTTTCCAGAGTACCTTGGGATTGATAGAATTGCAGACCCGATGTTCTATAAACTTTTTGGTTACCTGAACCTGATTCTTTCGTTACCCGTATTCTTCTACTCAAGTTCGGAATATTACATTTCTGCGTACAAAGGATTAAAGAGTAAAGTTATAAACCTCGACTTCATTCTGTTTTTAGGAATACTCGTTCTTTTTCTGCGAAGTATTGTGGAGATTATTACGCAATCGGCGGCTGGTTACATGGATTCTATGTCGGGACTGGTTTTCTTTCTGCTGATTGGCAAAGTTTTTCAGAGCAAGACTTACGAGTCTATGAGTTTTGAAAGAACTTATAAATCTTACTTCCCGTTATCCATAACAATTCTTAAGAACGGAACACAGTCAACCGTTTCTCTTGCAAAACTGCGCATCGGTGACAGGATGGTAATCAGAAGCGGAGAGATTATTCCTGCGGACTCAATCCTGTTCAAAGGAGACGGCAACATAGATTATAGTTTTGTAACAGGAGAGTCTATGTCAACGCAGAAAGTGATGGGAGAAATAATCTATGCAGGCGGCAGACAAATCGGAAGCGCAATCGAACTTGAAGTTTTAAAGGATGTTTCGCAGAGTTATCTTACACAGCTATGGAACAGCGATACTTTTACGAAAACAGATGAGAGCAGACTGCAGACAT
>JBMOHR010000176.1:0-5868 GCA_049317745.1 Ignavibacteria bacterium | reverse complement strand
ATAGAAGATGTTAACGACTTAATCGCTGACCTGGAACAAGGGCTCGCTAAGTGCTAAAAGCTGACCTTCATATACACACAAGTTATTCTGACGGTAAACTAAGTCCGGCTGAAATTATAGACCTTGCTAAAGAAAAAGGACTTAATATCATCGGAGTTACAGACCACGATAACATTGAAGGCTCGCAGGCAATGCTTGAACACAACGGTAAACACGGAATAGAAGTTATTCCGGGAATTGAACTCAGTGCTGATTATCACGGTAAGGAAGTTCATCTGCTCGGTTACTTTATGGATTTTAAGAATCCTGCACTCGTTGAACACCTGAAACTTATAAAGAACCTGCGCATAAGAAGAATTGAAAAGATGATTGTTAAACTTAAAGAACTCGGAGTTAACATAAATTCTACTGACTTGTTTGAGAAATACTCTTCAAGCTGTTCAATCGGAAGACCTCATCTTGCGAACGAAATTCTTGCTCAGGGATACGTCAAAGACTTTCAGACTGCATTCAACAGGTACCTTGGCGACAACAAACCTGCGTTCGTTAAGAAAGATAACCTGAACTTTGAGATTATGATTGAACTCATAAAAGTATCGGGCGGGCTTTCGTTCGTTGCACATCCCGGGAGTTATTTCAGGGAAAGTGCTCTGGTTGAACTTAAGAAGGCAGGCATCAGCGGAATAGAAGTTTACCATCCGTCACATAACGATGCGCATAACAAGAAGTACATGAAGTTCGTGAAAGAGCATAACCTTCTCGCAGTGGGCGGGTCAGACTTTCACGGATACAGCGAATACGATTACCACAACATAGGCAGGTTTTACGTTGACGAAGAAGAGTTTACATTATTAAAGGAAAAAGCAAAATCTATCAGAAATAAAAAGTAATATGAAACATACAATAAAAGGAAATAACGAAGGCAAAGGATATAAGATTGCCATAATCTCCAGCAGGTTTAACGAAGAGATAACGGGCGGATTAATTCAAGGTGCTGTTAAGTCTTTCACGGGAAACGGTGTAAACCCTGACGACATAACGCTTTACTACGTTCCCGGCGCTTTTGAAATACCGACAGTACTCGAAACAATCTGCAAGAAGAATGAGAAACATAAGTTCGACGGAATACTTACAATCGGCTGTGTTATCAAAGGCGAGACGGCACACTTTGAATACATATCATCGTCTGTTTCTCAGAACATAAACATTATATCTTCGAAGTACGGAATCCCCATAGGATTTTGTGTACTAACAACATACACAGACGAACAGGCAGAAGCCCGTTCGCGTATTGATGTCTGCAATGCAGAAACAAACAAAGGTTTCGAATCTGCCGAAGCAGTAATCGAAATGATAAACCTCCTGAAACAAATCTGAATTATGACATATAATCAAAAAGGGCAGGTCATCAGATCTGCCCTTTGTTTTTCAATCATCACCACCAAAATACAAAACCACCAAAACTCTTTGCCTTCTATAAAACATAACCACCAAAACACTAAATCACCAAAATCTTTAATCCTTATTTTATACCGTACTGTTTGGTGCTTTGGTGTTTTTGTGGTAAAAACTTTTTATAAAACATAACCACCAAAGCACAATCAACTAACAACAAACAACTATTTCAATAAGACCATTTTTTTTGTCTCGTTATAACCATCAGTTATCAGTTTATAGAAATAAACTCCGCTTGAGAATGCTGAACCGTCAAATGCAACTTCGTATGAGCCAGGCTGTAATTTTTCATTCACAAGTGTCTGGATTTCGCGGCCAGTGATGTCATAGATTTTTAGAGTAACTAACCCACCCCGCCCTTCGGGCACCCCTCCGAAGGAGGGGAATTTTGCGATATCAAACTTTATCTTTGTAATTGGATTGAAAGGGTTCGGATAATTCTGATTCAGTGAATACACTAATGGTACTTCTGTTGATGTTTGTTTTATACCGATAGTGAAATTGCTTTCGTAATACATCTGTACGACATCCGCCAACTGCTTTAACTTTGTAACGGAGTTCAGATTGCTAGTCCCGCGGGCAACAAACTGTGCCATAGTTATTACTGCTGTGTCACCGCTAAGTACTGTATAATTATCAGCACCCATTCCAAGAGTGAATCTCATATCCTGCATAAATTCATTAGCAAGTGTTCCTACTGAATCTTTCCCATAATTCATTATATATCCTTTTGCGGCAGTCCATCCATCGTTTGTTTCAGGGTCGCCGTAGAATATTTTCTTAGTCTTTTTGTAACTTCCCCACGGAGTCGGCTGTGTTCTGTCAAGCCATGCGGCAGAATCTTTCTTGAATCCCTGCATTAATATATAAGCACCCTGTGGTTCACCGTTTGGATCATATTCATTCGGCGGTGGATTTCCTGCAGATATAAACCTGTTAAACGAAGTCATATTGTATGTTACATTCGGCGAAACACTTTTATTCACAGGACCTTTAAGAATTTTGTACCCGATTGCAGGAGGGTTAGCTCCGTATGTTGCATCGTTATTGTTTCCATTGTATCCATATCCCATATTTCTTACAGTATCACATCCCACCCAGTCATCTGCCGAATTACCTACATCAGGGTCTGACACAATAGCAAAATGCGTTCTGTTCCAGGGCTGATTTCCTTTGTTCAGAACTTCAAACTTTGTGAATACCACATCGTTATAACTCGGGTATGAATAAACCCACTTAGTAAGGTGAAGTTCTATACCCATCGTAGGATTTGTTATACCACCGCCGTAACCTTCGCCAGGAGAATGTGAAGAAGGATTTATATCAGTCAGACAAGTGAATATTGTCTGTGAAGCATTCCTGACTCCAGGTGTATCAATCTGCGGCTCATATATTCCGTTGTGATTAACGTCCACGTAAGGAGCGCCGTAAGGAACCATATATCCCCAGGTTTGCCAGTCGTACTGTGATGCGCCTAACGCTCTTACAATTTTATAAATACGGAATTTGCTGCTGTCGAAATAATACTGACCGTTTTGTATAGCACCCGGCATATACTCACCCAAATAAGAACAGGATGTTTGTGCAAGCTGTCCGTTAATCATACAGGATGCAGTAAGTCCTGTGGTAAAAGACATAAATTTGTTTGAACCGATTGGCCATTCAAAACCAGCCATATTACTCGTTAGTTTGTTCTGGTCAAATATTCCTCTGAAAGACTGATACGTACTTAAATTGTTTCCGTCAATTTTTCTCTGCCATTTAATGGAATCTATTTCGTACTTTAATATTGTTCCGCTTCCTCCTAAGAAATAAGGATAAATTATATAATTTAAATTAACGGTTACTGGTGTAGGAATTCTTGTCCAGTCATCGTACAACAGAACAGTGCCTTCCGAACCCGAAACAAATTGACTGTAACTGTGAAACAAATTATTTGTAACTCCAGTCGAATACTGATTCCAGGTATGCCCTGTGTCGCTGGTATAACTTATAACTCCGTTATTCCCGTAAACGGTAAAACCGCCACCGTAACCGTTTATGTAATTAAGGTTCTGACTTGTGGGACTTGTAGTTTGAAACCAGTTAAGCCCTCCGTTAGTTGACTTAAGCACTGTTCCCAAATTTCCGCAGATTGTAGCGTCAAGATTTCCGTTAACAGTTATTGAATTGAGGTTCTGAGTTGTACTGCTCGGTAATTGAGTAAAAGCATTCCAGTTTGTTCCTGACCACGTTGAATAAAGAATCAGTCCTCCGTCGCCTACAACGAAAAGTCTGTATGTTGTGCTGTAAGGGTAAGAAGCCAGACAGTTAAGATTTGCAGTAGTTCCTGTGTTTAACTGAGTCCAGTTATTCCCAAGATTAGTTGAGAATAAAAGTGTACCATTATCTCCGCAGCAGAGATAATTGTTGTAGCCGTTAAAAACTTTTATAATATTGTTGAGATTAGCGGTTGTTCCAGTATTCTTCTGAGTCCAGGTATTTAAGCCGTCACCTGAATAGAGCATTGTTCCGTTTGAGCCGCAGATTAGGCCGTAACCTGTCGGAGTAGTGTTTGTGACGTATGCACAGTTCAGGTCGCTGTTTGTACCGGTTGGCTTTATCACCCATTTGTAGCCATACTGCTGCGAGAAGCATACTGCGTGAAATATCAGAAATAAAACTACTATTAATAATTTATTCCTCATGTCTTTGAATTCCTTAATTATTATTTACAATTTGTACATAAGTTATTTCAATAGCAATAACCTTTTTGTTTCTTTGTAATTTCCCGATACCATCTGATAAAAATAAACTCCGCTGTTTATCCTCGAGCCGTCAAAAGTTACTTCGTACGTACCCGGCTGCAATCTTTCGTTTACTAGCGTTTGAACCTCTCGTCCCATAATATCAAAGACGATTAATTTTAATTGTTCTGAATTTATAATTGAGAATTTAACATTTGTAATTGGATTAAACGGGTTCGGATAATTCTGTCCGAGTGAATATGAAGCGGGTATTTCCGAAGAAATATTCTGCACTGACACAGACCCTCCGCCATTATGGGTTTTTAATAACAGCCCATCATAACCAACAGAGCCGGCAACATATCCAGTATCAGCACCGCGAAATTCAATTGCGGAAAATGTACCCGCAGGGTTAGTCTGAGCCCGCCAGTTTAAACCGCCATTTGTTGTCTTCACTATTTGTGAAGCATCTCCGACAATCCACCCGGTGTTTTCATTCAGCATCTGAATATCGTTTAACTTTTGGTTCGCAGGATGCTGATTTAACTGGTCAACCCAGTTTATACCACCGTTTGTTGTTTTCTGAATCAGGCTATTATCAGAGGCAGAAGAGCCAACCACCCAACCCGTGTTTGAATTTATAAAATACAATGATGCAAACTTAAGTGCTGCAGGATGAACAAAAACTTTTGTCCAGCTTACACCTCCATCGGTAGTTTTTAAAACACAGGCTTTGCTATCCGTGCCATATCCCGATGCAAATCCTGTATTCACATCTACAAAACTAAATTTTTCAATTCCCTTTACAGTATTTGTTTTTGTCTTCTGCCAGGTCCAGCCGCCATCGGTTGTTTTAACGATTGCTGAATCATTGTCGGACATACCGGAAACATAACCGGTGTTTGAATTAATAAAATGAATTCCCTTTGTAAACACAATATGGTGACCTGTGTATTTAATATCCCAGACAAAACCGCCGTTAGTTGTTCTCAAAATTTTTGAAGAATCACTTAAATTACTTCCGCACATTGCAAACCCGGTGTTGAAATCGAAGAATAATAAATTCCCCACATCTAAATCTGTGTAGGTTGACTGTGAGGTCCAGTTCGTACCGTAGTTTACGGTTTTCAAAATCTGACCACCGCCTCCGCCAAGAAATCCTATCTGCCAATTCAGAAAGCGTACACAGTTAAACTTTAATGATAAATTCATTGGTGGCTGCTGTATCCATTGCCCGTTCGAATTCATAACAAAGATAATAGAATTAAGAATGAAGATTACAGCAAGAACTCTTATTATCTTATTCATAATTTAAACCTCCAAAGGTTAACTTAATTATTAAAACATAAAACGGCCGGGAAATAAAGCTCCCAGCCGTTTCTTTAAAACGAAAACATTTTTATTAAAAGCTCCGATAAGTTTTGCTATCGGTATTGACCCAGAGGGTACCCCTGATAAATTGATTAACATTATTTTATCATCACCATTTTCTTTGTCTCGGTGTAACCAACAGTTACCAGTTTGTAAAAATAAACACCGCTTGTTAATTTACTTCCGTCGAAAGTTACTTCGTAAGAACCCGGCTGAAGCGTTTCGTTTACGAGAGTTTCAATCTCGCGTCCTGTTATGTCGTAGATTTTGAGAGAGACTAAACCACCCCGCCGTTCAAAAGCGAGCCGCTTCGCGG
>JBMOHR010000175.1:0-5895 GCA_049317745.1 Ignavibacteria bacterium | reverse complement strand
CCGAATCCGTCAGGACTGTATGATGCTTTGAAGTTGTATGTCTTGTTCAGTGCTTCAAACTCTGGTACCCAGTATGGTGATGTACCTGTTCCGTTTAATATTAACTTATCGTCTTTGAGTCTTCCAACCATATCCATATTTATCATTGCAACTACATTGTACTTTTTGAACTCATCTGATTTAACGAAGTAAGATGAACCAATCAATCCTTCTTCTTCACCAGTGAAGCAGAGGAATAAGAAACTTCTCTTCAGTTTACCTTTTTCTGAAGCAAGTTTCTGTGCAACTTCCATTACACCTGCTGTACCTGAAGCATTATCGTCAGCGCCGAAATGAATAAGTTTATCCTTGCCTCTGTACATTGAGTTTGGACCGCCGTAACCAAGATGGTCAAAATGTCCGCCGATAACAATCACTTCATTCTTAAGCACAGGGTCGCTTCCTTCTAAATATCCGATTACGTTACCTGTCTTTGCAATATCTTTTTCAAGGTCAACATCAAACTCTGCTTCAATTCCTTTAATTGCAAAACAATTTGGTCTTATGTTATCATTGATATCATTTTGAATCTTTCCTAAGTCATATCCCTGTTGTTTCAGGAACATTTCTATTATGTCACGTTTAATATTAATTATCGGCAGACCAGCATTTTGCGAAACATAATCAAAACCTACATCCATCAGTATATCCTGATTGCTCGATGTGCTGTTAACAGGGGGAGTAATAACTATTACTCCTGCAGGATTTAATTCTTTAAAAGATGCTATCTTTGTACGTATCTTCTCGAAATTAGCAAACTTATCGTTTTGTATATTCATTGTTGTAGGTGTGTAATTCATTATGATGATTACTTTCCCTTCAACATTAACCATATTACCGTTTATATCCTTGAAATCACTGTAATCCAGATTTGGTGAATGAATTCCGTATCCGGCAAAAACCAGATCGCCTTTTGCAATACCCGATGCAGAGATTCCTAAAGGTGTAAAGTCTTTTGCAGAAACATCGATAGTTCCTTCTTTAGTATAAAACTTTGTAACATTAGCCTTTCCCATTTTCACACCGTTATTCATATCGAACCTTTGTATGTATGAACTGTCGCCTTTTGGTATGAGTCCGTACTTTGCAAATTCACTGCTGATGTATTGTCTTGCCAGCACGTCTCCCTGTGTTCCCGGAAACCTTCCTTCAAGTTTATCCGATGCTAAATACTTTATGTGTTCATATACTTCTTCTTTTGTGATATCATTACTGCGAACTTTATCAATGTTATTCTGCGATAATACTATGTTTGTACTGAACAGTACAACTAATATTATTACTAAATTCTTTATTCTCATTGCTATATAATTATAGTTTTATAATTTCTATTTAATACTTTTGATTAATGTAAACTACCCCGTCTTCGTCCACTTTGTGGACGAAGACACCCCTTCAGAGAAGGGGAATTCTATATCTCTTTGCCTAAAAAATCTCTGTGTTCTCCGTGACTCCTCTGTGTTCTCCGTGAACCTACTGAAGAAAATCTATTTCACGGGTGTATTGCCGCTCAGAACACTATGCGGAATACTGAAAATAATCAACGTCACGAGTGCTGCTCCAAGTATCCATCTTCCTGGATTCTTCGAACGGAAACTCGCAACCGCCGCCACTATCCACGCTATCCAGGCAATCAGTGTCTTGTTATCAGTTAAATCTATTCCGAAAGGTATTCCCGTCCATAATTCTCCGAACGCATACTTCTGAACAACAGGTCCGAGTACCATTCCTCCAAGTGTCATTATTGCAAGCGCCCATAATGCAAACTTCTTATAGTTGGCATTACTGTTAAAGAACTCAAGTCCTGCTCTTGTGGAAACAAGCATTGCCGAAAATATTACAATCACGTGAATTAATAATATTGCAAGTGGTACATCACCTTTAAACCTTAATACTACAGGCTCAGAAGGTATCTCTGATTTCTGATTATCTTTTACGAGTATAACTCGGTATTCGTATTTCTGTGCAGGAACTCTGTAAACTCTGTCCTTGTCTGTAGGAAACTCAGCAGAAAGAGTGCCTCCGTCATTTTTCATCTCAACAAGTGTCTTGTCGTCATTGGTTTTAAACCTTTTGTATTCTATAAATCCTTTAATCGTCGGGTCAATATTCTCGAGCTTTACAACTGCATTTCTTGATGTGTCGCAGCTTCTGTCGAGTTTATACTTTACATCTTTTCCCTGAAAAGAAACTACTCCGCTTGATGGGTAAGTAGGACCTGTAAGCCTCTGATAATAAGCCGAACCTGCTGTAATCAGGAACGCTATTACCCAGAACATAATAATCTTAAAGGACCATCCCTTTTTCTTAACTTCTCCTGTGATTGTATTGTCTTCCATATGCTTTTAAAATTATGGTTAAACATAACAATTGTACTGATTTAATTCTATGCTTAAGTGCAGTTAATCTGAGGATTCCAGAACTCTCAAATTCCCTTTGCCAATTTCGAACTTTTCTAACTGTATTTTGTTTTAACTGTAAATATATATAATTATGATTGATACTACATATTTATGGATTGGGTTTAATGTCTTCGTGCTGATTATGCTGGCTCTTGACCTTGGTGTTTTTCACCGCAAAACTCATGAAGTTAACATCAAAGAAGCTCTTATCTGGAGTTTTGTCTGGATTGCTCTTGCTATGGTTTTCAACTA
Organism: Ignavibacteria bacterium; assembly: GCA_049317745.1. Classification (GTDB taxonomy): domain Bacteria; phylum Bacteroidota; class Ignavibacteria; order Tepidaquicellales; family Tepidaquicellaceae; genus CAIKZJ01. The sequence goes on along the minus strand of JBMOHR010000175.1, from coordinate 3,202 downwards.
TGGCATTTATCACTATATGGGGAAAGTAAAGGCGCTGGAATTCTTCACTGGCTACGTCCTTGAAAAATCCCTGAGCGTTGATAATATATTCGTTTTTATACTTGTGTTCTCATTCTTTAAAGTGCCATCGCTCTATCAGCATAAGATACTTTTCTGGGGAGTGTTCGGAGCACTTGTTATGAGAATCATACTTATCTTCTCGGGAGTTGCTCTGCTCACAAAATTCCACTGGCTTATTTATGTATTCGGTGCGTTCCTGATTTTCACAGGTATAAAAATGCTATTTCAGAAAGACGGACATACTGAGCCTGATAAGAATATACTCGTTAAGCTGTTTAAGAAAATATATCCTGTGACGAATGAATATCACAATGATAAATTCTTTGTGAAGCTAGACGGCAGGAAGTTCGCAACACCGATGTTCGTTGTTCTGCTGGTAATTGAATTTACCGACCTTGTGTTTGCAGTTGATTCAATCCCTGCTATACTTGCAATCACAAAAGACACATTTATTGTGTACACTTCAAACGTCTTTGCAATACTCGGATTGCGTTCGCTGTATTTTGCACTGTCTGGGGTTATGAAGTATTTCCGATTCCTGAAAGTCGGATTGTCAGTGATACTTGTATTCGTCGGAGTGAAAATGATGATTGTCGATTTCTTTAAATTCCCGATTATGCTTTCACTCGGTGTGATAATAGGAATTCTTGCAATATCAGTTATAGCGTCGTTAATAAAACCAAAAACTGAAACAACATAAATTGATATAAATGACAAAGCCCCTTGTTTAAGGGGCTTTGCTTTATTATTATTCTCTTTTCTTTTTGCCTGAAAAATCTGTTTGCGTCCTTTGCGCTCTCTGCGGTAAAATTTGTTCAAGCTCTTTGCCTGAATTCCATCCGTGCAAATCCGCTCAATCCGTTCTTATCCGCGTTCTATTGCTCTTAATATCTTTGGTGTTTTTGTGTTTTGGTGGTAAATCTATTATAATTAATTTCTATTTACATCTCATACATCTTATGACAAATTTTTGACAATTCATTTACAATCTTATGACAAACCGAAAAAGGTGAAATACGAATTTGCTTTAAATTAAACAAAGGAGTAAAATTATGTCAGCCTCGAAATCTATCTTTAAACTTTTTGTGCTATTCCTGTTTTTCTTTGCAGCAGGGATGAATTCTTATTCACAGACGAAAGTCCGGGTCGGAACTTACGACTCGCGGTTAATTGCAGTTGCTTATTACAATTCAAAGTTGTTTAAAATTCCTTCGGAAGTCCGCGAGAAAATGAAAGTTGCCCAGGAGAAGAACGATACTGTGACTATCTCAGCGATTACCAAAGAAATGCCTCTCCGCCAGAGATATATGCACGAGCAGGCATTCGGGAAAGCATCAGTTTGTTATTTGATAGAGGAAATAAAAGATAAGGTCGCAGAGTATGTTAAGAAAGAGAAACTTGATTTTATAGTATCCAAATGGGAAATGAGTTTTATAAACCCTAACTACGAAGTCGTTGACATTACATTGAGCCTCTCTAATTTATTCGAGCCCTCAATGGATATGGGAAAAATGATGACAGACCTTAACAGCAACGAACCGGTAAAAGACGCATTCCTCATCGATGATTAATTTATAATCTTTATTGCCTTCCCTAAAAAAATAGGGAAGGCATTTTCTTATATTTTAGCATTTAAATTCTTTTTGCTCTTTGCCTGAATTCCATCCGTGCAAATCCGCTCAATCCGTTCTTATCTGCGTTCAATTTTCTGAACTCAAAAAGAACTACCCCGTCTTCGTCCACTTTGTGGACGAAGCCACCCCTTCAAAGAAGGGGAATCAAAAACTTTATACCGGAAAAACTCTTCACGCCCTCTGCGATAAAATCTGTTTAAGTTCTTTGCCTGAAAAATCTCTGTGAACTCTGTGTACTCTGTGGTGGATAATCTTTTAATTTTTTCTCTGTGTTCTCCGTGACTTCTCTGCGTTCTCTGTGAACCTATTCTGAAATATTAAATCCTTTTCTATTGATACCTTTCTTCAAGTTTCATAACTTTCGTAAATGTTAAACTATTATCAATGCGAGTTTTAATCACAGGCGGAAGCGGACTCCTCGGACAGTATCTGAACGATAAACTTTCAAGGAACAATGAGATTCTTTCTCTGTACTACGAAAACGAAGGCAACTGCCGCCGCTACAACGCCATACGTACCGATATACGCGACTGGGGAAGAATGTCTATGCTCTTCAATAACTTCCGTCCCGATGCCGTTGTGCACACTGCGTGCTTCTCGCGTCCCGAAATCTGCGCAGGACTCAGCCGCGACGAAGTTTACCGCCTGAATGTCGATGCCACGGAAATGATTGCACAACTCTCGAACGATTTTAACTCACGCCTGATTTACACATCTACCGATCTGGTTTACGACGGCGAACAGCAAGGTATGCTTCGCGAAGATGCAGACCTGAACCCTCTTACGCTCTATGCCGAATCGAAACTTATGGGCGAACTTTCCATACAGAAGTATTCTAACAATTACATAATACTCCGAACCGCACTGCTTATAGGTTTTGGCAGAACACATACGAGAAACAACTTCCATTACACATACGAAAAATTAAAAGACGGCAGCGAAGTAAACCTTTTCAAAGACCAGTTCCGCACGCCTCTTTCGCTTTTCGAAGCTGCTGATTATATCGGCAGACTTATTCCGATGGGCGTTTCGAATGAAGTGATAAATTTCGGCGGAGCGGAAAAAGTATCCCGCTACGAAATCGGCAAAACACTCTGCGACGTCTGCGGGTTCGATAACGGTCTTATAAAGGAAATCTCCTGCCGCGAAGTTCAGGGCCTCCCTCAGGTCCCCGATGTTTCGATGAACACAGAAAAGCTCCGTGCCCTCGGACTGGAGCAAAAGTCACTCCGCGAAAACATTCATCACATCTGTGAAAAGGGAATCCTCTAAGCGATGGAAGGCACAGACAGAAACAACATCAAAATCGGACAGACCGTCTCCATAGTATTAAAGGAGCACCAGAGAACGGGCGAGCTCACAGAAGGCATCGTCTCCCGAATCCTCACAAACAGCAAGTTCCATCCCCACGGCATCAAAGTCCGCCTCGAAACGGGCGAAGTGGGAAGAGTAAAGCATATAATAGAGTAGATAAAAACACGTAGTTCCGACATTCTTGTCGGAAACAA
>JBMOHR010000174.1:0-5896 GCA_049317745.1 Ignavibacteria bacterium | reverse complement strand
AAATATAAAATCTTCACAGACTCAACAGGTAAGGGTAAATCATTAGGCCTTAGTAATACTTATCTGCCGAGGGTAATGATGTTTTATGATGCCGTAAAGGTTAATACAGATGATGAAGTGAAGAGTTATATGTCTCAAAAAGACTTTAATTACAAACGGACTCTTGTTGTTCAGGAAAATGAAGAAGTAAAACTTCCAAAATTGAATCAGTCTGATTCAGTACCTGTTAATACTGCGAAAATTTATGAATATTCTTTAAACAGCATAAAAGTTGATGTTGATACTCCGCAGGACGGTATATTGTATTTCAGTGAAGTTTATTATCCTGCCTGGAAAGCATACGTAGACGGTAAACCTGTAAAAGTACTTAAAACAGATTACTGTATGAGGTCAATCCCTGTCGAAAAAGGGAAACATCTCGTTGAAATGAGGTACGAATCTGATTCATTTAAGTCAGGACTAACATTCTCATTAATTTCAATAGGCCTATTCGTATTCCTTTTCCCAGTCTTCATTTTCATCTCTAAAAGGAAAAATTCAACTCAGGGAAATGCGAATTCTAATTAATGCTCTTTCCGGTATTGGCGATGCATTAATGTTCACACCTTCGTTGAAGCTGCTTTATGATAAAATGCCTAACTATCAGATAGATATGATGGTTATGTTCAAACCTGTACAACAATTATTCCAGCAATCACCTTATGTAAAGAATGTATATATGGTTGATTTCCTGAACCAGTCTAAGTTTAAATCCTACAAGCAATTAAAGGAAATCAGAAAAAACGATTATTTCATATCTATAAATGTATACCCATCTAACCGGTTTGAGTACAATCTGGTTAATTATTTTACAGTTGCTAACAAAAGATTAGGGCATAATTACAAGAATTCAGGTATTCTAAGCATGGAATTCCTTAATAATGTCTCAGTAACTGAGCAAAAAGACATCCATAATGTAATCCAGAATGTTAACTTAATCAGAAAACTTGTTAACATAGATGATGCTGAAATTGGAGGATTGGAAGTCAATTTAAACGAGGATAATGAAAATTGTGGTATAATATGGCTTAAAAAGCAGGGTGTAAATATGCAAAAACCTGTTGTTGGATTCCATCCCGGTTCTTCAATACTCAAAAACCACATAAATAAACGCTGGGATAAAGCAAAATATGCTGATTTGGGGAACAGACTTATCAAAGAATTTGATGCTACTATCTTGCTTTTTGGTTCAGAGAAAGAACTTAATGATGAAATCAATAACAGTCTTAATAATAAAGGAGTTATAGCGTCCACTTCAGACTATATGGACTCTATGTCCAGGTTAAAGCAATGTAATCTGTTTGTATCAAACGATACTGCCTTCCTGCATTCAGCCTCGGCATTTAAAATACCTGTGGTGGCAATATTCGGTTACACCAATTATAAGGAATTGTACCCGTGGCAAACCGAAAGTGCAGTTATCAGAAAAGATTACGATTGCAGTCCTTGTTTCTTTAATTCTCCAAAACCGGCAAGTTGTAAATGGACAGACGCTGATGAATTTAAATGCATTAAAAATATTAGTGTCGAAGAAGTTTACGAGGCTTGCAGGAAATTCCTTCCTAATTCATAAAGTCCCAGGTAATAGTAAACCTTGAGATTGTCCTGAGCAGTCCGTTCCTGTCATCAAATGGATATATTGCAGTATTGTAATAAAGACTGTTAAGTATATTTGCAACAGTTATACTGATGTTTGCTTTGCCTCCGATTCTTGCTCCGACATAAAAATCCAGGTCGAAATTATTGAGCCCTGCATTATTAGAACTGTAGAACATCATATTTGATAACTGATTGTACGCCGCCTCGGGCTTATTTGAAATGTACTTTACCAGAAAACCTGTTCTTAATTTTAACTTATTCTTAAAAAGTACATCTTTATATGAAACATCCAGTGTTACGTGTGCTGAAGGGTATAATCTTGCAGTATCGTTGTGTACACCTGTAAGTGTAATTATCTCTGTAAGATTCTTCCTGTTCACTGTATTTACGTTAAGATTGAACTGAAAATTCTCTAAATCAATTCCTGCAGAATAATTTGAATTTAATAAAGAATAATTATTGAATAAACTGTTATGATAGTTAGAAAAATTAAAATATACACTTTTGTAATTGAAACTAAACCCACCCTCAAAATACTGCTGTCTTGATGAATTGTAATTGTTCTCATACCTGCCAAAATACTCATCGTAAAAGAGTGACGCATAATCAAAGCCTACAGTCGTATTATTTGTTCCGCCTTTCAGCACAAGTTTTGCATCTTTATCAAAATTTATGTTATATTTTATATCTGTGCCATACATAAAGTTGTAAGAATTATTAAACCTTTGAGATTTAATGGCCCCTGACAATAAAACATTATTCAACATCAGGTCTAACCTTGAATAAATGTCAACAGAATTAAAATCGAAATACCTGCTTCCTAAAACGGAATCCTGTTTTAAGATAGTTGTCCTGTCGTAATTATAAAGATTATACAAACCTTTCAAACCTGCAATTAACTTTATCTGCGATCGGTTGAAAGGAACAATGTTCAATGATTGATTTACGTCAAACCCGTATTGTAGAGAGTGAAAGTCTTTTGCGCTGAATATTCCATTCTTTGTTATCCTGTTTTCCTCGTCCCTGTATGCTCTTAAAGAATTCTGAGTAAAAACAGTTATGTTCGTAAGCGAAACGCTGTCTCTTAAGAATTTACCCGTAATTTTAAAATCACTGTAGTAGTTGTACACTTTCTCGTAAGAATCAGGATTATTAACTGTAGCAAGGTTCAGGTCCATTAATGAATCTTTAGAAATATTGCTTACCAGCCCTTCGTTTAAGCCTCTTTGCAGTGTATTCGGATAAAAACCTAATTTGAAGTTTATTCTGTCGGATGGGTAATAGTTGAACTGAAATCTTCCTCTCCACAGAGCAAAGTCTGAATTTGTGTAATGTCCTTCTGTTCCGTGGTTGTTAATCCCGAATATAAAGTTAAATTTCCTTGATACTGGAAAATTCATGTATACATCGGCAAACAATGCTCCATCTCTGTCCTGTGAATATCTGAATTGTGTAAAAAGGTTTGGCTGAAAATTATCTTTGTCTACGATATTAATCGCTTTACCCTGAGAATTCAGTCCGTACAGGAATGATAGGGGAGTTGATACTTCTTCGATTTCTTCAATCTCATTAATGGATAGATTCTCTACGTCAAAACTGCCCGTAAATAAATCATTAATCTGTACTCCGTTTCTGAAAACCCCTACGTTTGAACTGCCGTTGAAATTAATCAGGGCACGGCTTCCTGTTCCGAATGTATGGACAAAAAATCCTGATTTATCGTTCATAACTTCGCCAAGGTTTCTTTTGTCACTCCATATATAGGAATCAATTCCTGATGTATCAGAGAACGATGACAGATATTGTTTCTTGATGATTTTATTATGGTTGAAGAAGATTCGTGAAGTATCTTTCGGTGCTATTAGAGTTTTTGATGTATCAGTATCCTGTGCATAACCGCAGGTTATTAAAGTAAGCATAAGAGATATGTAAACAAAAAACCTTTTCATTCCGGTAAGAATAATATTTTAGCGATAATACTCTTGTTTTCAGAAATTCTCTGATTCATATTAAGTTTAAATCCTATAGGTTCTATTTTCAAAAAATGAAACATAAACTTTTGTTAAATTATCATAATCATACGATTGTATCGCAAGCCATTACCAATCGTAACATTATGTATCAGATTATTTTTCCGTCTACCATTTTTATGATTCGGTCGCACTTCTGTGCAAATTCTTCATTGTGTGTAACTATAACGAATGTCTGCTTGAATTTCTCTCTTAAACTGAATATTAACTCTATCACAGCATCTGCATTTTCAGAGTCAAGATTACCAGTAGGTTCATCTGCCAATATTATTTTTGGTGAATTAACTAAGGCTCTTGCAATTGCCACTCTTTGTGCTTCACCGCCTGATAATTCAGAAGGTTTGTGATAAATCCTGTCGGCTAAGCCAACCTCATTTAATAATTCCCTGGCTTTTGCTTCATCGTAATTACCTGCAATGCGTGATGCTATAGTAACATTTTCAAGTGCTGTAAATTCAGGCAGCAGATGATGGAACTGAAAAATGAACCCTATATCATTTGCTCTGAAGTTTGCAATCTGCTTATCGTTCAGAGTAAATACATCCGTATCCTCAAATAACATTTGTCCTTCATCGGGTCTGTCAAGTGTTCCGAGTATGTGTAACAGTGTACTTTTTCCCGCACCCGATTTACCGACAATTGCAGCAATCTCACTCTTGTATATATTCAGGTCAAATCCTTTTAATACATTAAGCCTGTTTGCCTTTGTTATCTGGTATCCCTTTTTTATTCCTTTTAATTCTATTAATACATTATCCATATTCTTTTTACTCCCATCTTATTGAATCTACAGGTTTTTGTTTTGCTGCCCTCATTGAAGGATACAGCGATGCTAAAAAGCACAATACCAGTGCCGCTAACGGAATGTATATGAAGTCAGATACCCTCAATTCCATCGGCAAAGCATCTAATTTGTATACCGAAGTATCCAGTTTGTATATCTTAAAATATATCTGCAAAAGACTTATTCCAACTCCTAATATTGAACCCGTAACCATTCCAACCAGCCCGACAACGAGTCCCTCGAACATAAATATCCGTGTTATCATCTTATCGCTTGCACCCATGGCTTTCAGTATTCCAATGTCCCTTTTCTTTTCTATCACTGTCATTGTTAATGAGCCTAAAATGTTAAACGACGCTACAATGATTATCAGACTTAACAATATGAATGCTGCCCATCTTTCAACTTTTAGTATTGAATAAAAATCCTTATGCAGGTCGTACCATGTCATTATATTATACTTTGAAGTATCAATCTGTGATTGCAGACGCATCTTTACTTCGTCAGACTGATTTATGTCATTCAGTCTCAACTCTATACCGTTTACGTTATCGTTCAATCTGAACAATTCTTGTGCGCTTCCTATGGATATGTAAGCATATTTCGAATCGTAGTCTCTGTTATCTGAATCGAATATTCCTGAAACTATAAACTGTTTAGTAATCGGCTCTACGAATTGTGTTAATGAATATTCCAGTCCTACAGGGCTGAGAATCGTTATAGTATCACCGATAAATGCCTTTAGGTTGTTAGCTAAAGAAAAGCCAATGATAATACTCCCATAAGAGCCTTTATCTTTCAAAGTGAAAGTACCGTAGGTAGTATAATCCTTTATACCTGATACCTTTTCAATCTTATTCTCGTCAACTCCTTTTACGAATAAAACTTTATTCACATCTTTGGTTGCAAGCATCCCTTTGTTTTGTGTAAAAGGTGCTGCATTCGGAATGTCGTTCGCATATATCGTCTGAAGAAGAGATTCGTAGTTGTTTATCTTCGCATTATTAACAGCTTCAATCCTGATATGCGGGTCAAATCCTATCAGTATAGATGTTACTTTTTTACTGAAACCATTGAATACAGAAAGGACAATTATCATCGCTGCAACACCAATCGAAACTCCCAGTATTGAGATTGTCGATATGACAGTGATAAAACTCACATTCTTCTTCGAGAATAAATACCTTTTCGCTATGAAAAATTCTGTTCTCATCTATTCGTCGAATACAATTACTGATTCTCTGTATTGTCTCACTTTATTAGTGTCTATTTTGCTTATCAGATATTTGTTCAGATCTTCTCTTTTCAATTCAATGTCCTTATCATCTTTTAATTTCGAAATCTCATACCTGACGTGAAGAACTCTGGTATCAAGTATATGCCGTGAAATACCGGCAGGTAACTTTGCCTTACTGTTTGCAATCTTTACAATCTGCTCTTTCTT
>JBMOHR010000173.1:0-5946 GCA_049317745.1 Ignavibacteria bacterium | reverse complement strand
AACATAATTTTAGATATGAAAAAAATATTTATTCTCTTACTGATGTTGGGGGTGACATCAGGTTTATTTTCCCAGTACACTAACATAACTATTAGTACTACAAATTCTCCGGAAGAACCTTCGATTTGTATTAATCCTAAAAACCTTAATCAGGTTGTTGCCGGTGCAAACATAAGTTCTGCATATTATTCAACAAACAGCGGTCTTACCTGGACAAGGTTTTCTCTGACTAGTTCACTTTATGGTGTCTGGGGTGATCCTTGTATTATTGTTGATACATTAGGGGCATTCTATTTCTTCCATCTTTCAAACTCGATTGCACCCGGTTACTGGATTGACAGAATTGTATGTCAGAAATCCACCAACGGCGGTATGAGTTATAACAATCCCGGTTCTTTCACATACTTTAATTCACCAAAGGAACAGGATAAAGAATGGGCTGTTGTAGACCCGAGAAATAATAATATATATGTTACCTGGACTCAGTTTGATAACTATGGTACTTCAACTCCGACTGACAGCTCAAATATATTATTCTCAAAATCAACTGACGGCGGTTTAACCTGGGTAGATTTTGGCAATGGTCAGGGAACAGCAAAAAGGATTAATCAGTTAGGCGGTGATTGCGTAGATGAAGACAATACAGTTGAAGGTGCAGTTCCAGCAGTAGGTCCGAACGGCGAAATCTATGTAGCCTGGGCAGGTCCTAAGATAAGGAATTCACAGTTCGGAATCTTCTTTGATAAATCAACAGACGGCGGTAATACCTGGCTTGCTAACGATACATATGTTGCTGACCAAAAAGGCGGATGGGATTATATGATTGGTGGAATTCAAAGAGCTAACGGATTACCTATTACCTGTTGTGATATTTCTAACGGACCTTACAGAGGTAATATTTATATAAACTGGACTGACAGTGCAGGTCCGACAGACCACGACGTAAAGTTTGTACTTTCAACAAACGGCGGATTGAACTGGAGTGCTCCTATGAAAGTGAATGATGATACATCACAGAGAGAGCAGTTTTTCTGCTGGATGACAGTTGACCAGAAAACAGGATACATTTATATTTGTTTTTATGACAGAAGAAACTACACAGGAACAAGTGTAACAACTGATTTTTATATGGCAAAGTCAACTAACGGCGGACAAACATTTGTAAATGAGAAAATAAGTACGACAGGGTTTGTACCAACTACAGGTACATTCTTTGGTGATTATACTAATATAACTGCATCAAATGGTATAGTAAGGCCAATATGGGCAAGGCTTGACGGTACAGCACTCAGTGTAATGACTGCAATCATCGGAACACCTACAGGAGTTACAGAGCCGGTAACCGTTGCTCCGACAGATTACAAACTTGAACAGAACTTCCCGAATCCTTTTAATCCGTCGACAACTATAACGTATTCAGTGCCAAAGAATAGTTATGTTACTTTAAAAGTTTATGATATGCTTGGAAGGGAAGTCTCGGATTTAGTTAATGAGTTTAAGTCAGCAGGTGTTTATAATTATGATTTTAACGGCAAAGATTTATCGAGCGGTATTTATTTCTATAAACTGACGGCAGGTGAATTTTCTTCAACGAAGAAGATGATGCTGAGTAAGTAAGAAATTTTAATCAAGAGGCGGGTTAATTCACCCGCCTTTTTTGTGTAAACTAATAAATTTATTGAATAATCTTTTTGGTGAACCTCAGAATTTTTTGAAATTACTAATTATTGACCATCTTATTTTTTTCAGATAATGACTCAACCCAAGCTTTGTATTGATATGAAGTGTTTGGTGATAAATCTACATTATAATGCCAAGCATCTGCAAATCCGGAATTTTGCATATTATTATCTATAGTATAACTAATATAAGAATTTCCATTAATTGCGAACTCGCCCCAAAATGGATCCTCTGTCCCAACATTATACCATTCAAAACTACAGTAAACATCAAAAGTTGAATTGCTGTAATTCGAAGTGTTAAAATCATGCCAAGTATCTGAAAACCATAATCCACCTGTTTTTGTATAGTCTACAATTGTTTGGCAAACAGGTTTGTGATTTTGATAAATTTGTAAATTAACTTTAGTATAATATGTATTATTGTTATCAACTGATTGTTGATTTGTATCTTTACTTGGTTCAACAATATTTTCATATTGACAAGCAAAATTTATTATTATCAATAAAGATAATAATCCGGAGATAAATACTTTTCTCATTTTTTTAAAATTAAGTTCATAAATAAGGTAATTAAAATTATTTGAATATTTTTCAATATTCAATACTGTATTTGTGGTACATTATGTATGAAAAATATTATTCTATATTTTTTCTTTATTACATATATACAAAATATATTATTGACATTTAAAACTATTCTCCTTACATTTTCATTGTCAATTGTAAATATCACTTTAGTTATCATATTTAAGAGATAAGATAAATACTTATGTTCCACCACTTACATAACTTAAATAACTATAATCTCTGCGTTATCATTTATTAAACGTTATAACAGCAATTCTATTTCTTGGACAAAACTTTTTATAAAATAATGAGAAAGGTTATAAGAAATGAAAACTTTAAAAATCTTTTTATCGGTTCTCTTGTTAATTTTTGTATCATATTTACTTTAATGTGATTTGAACAAAGAATCTGTATCAGATAATCCAGTAAAAATAACTGTAGGTAATAATTTTGATACTTTTGGAGAGTGTAATGAGTATCCAGATAGATGCTCTGTTCCTTCTAATTGCGAAGGTGGTAAAGGCGAGCATTTTTGTATGATTATTTATTATGGTGATACAAACGAGGAGTTTGATTATGAAAATATTAAAACGATAAGAGTAACTCATACAGGTAAAGATTGCAATAATAATGATTATAATTGTAATTATATAATTCCTGGTGGAGGTCAAACTTATATGGGGTGTGTTTTACCTTGGTGTGATAGTGATTGCGTTTACACACGTTCTGTTTGTTTTGAGACATTTGATAATAAATTTTATACTGGCTCTCGAACATTTGGCTATGTTGGGTATTCAGGTTGTCAGGTAACGGTTTACCAGACAGAAGGGGAATGTGATTTTGGCTCTGTTGAAAGAAATGATAGTTAATTCATTCATAAATACTACCACCTATAAAAATATTTGATAAAAATTAATGAAAATCGTAATTTGAAAGCCTTAATAATATTAATCAGCATATTTTTAACAAACATTTCCAATCTTAATTCTCAGTGGCAGTCTGCAGGTCCTTACAACGGACAATCACACGCTATCGAGGTAAAGGGGTACAATATTGTTTCTGGTACCTGGACGGGTGTGTTATACTCTACAAACGGCGGAAACAACTGGGTACAAAGTAATCTTTCTGGTATGGAAAAAAAGACTACCTCTTTCGTAGTTTCAGAGAACTTTATTTTTGCAGGAATAACAGGAGGAATTTATGTCTCTTCCGACGATGGTATCAACTGGCAGCAATCTTTGAATATCGAAAACATTAGTTCTCTTGCAGCAGGTTCGGGAAATATTTATGGTGGCTGTGAGACTTCGCCCGGATCAGGCGGAGTTTTAGCAACAACAAACAACGGAACTAACTGGTCTCATATAGGACTTAATGGTAAACATATTTTGTCTTTAATAACATCAGGAAATTATCTAGTTGTTGGAACATTAAATGAAGGGATTTTCATTACAACAAATAATGGCTCAAACTGGATTAATACTTCAACTGTTTTCGGAAAATCTCAATGTCTTGCATCGAATAATAATTTTATTTATGCAGGAACTAACAGCTATGGTATTATCATATCTTCAAATTACGGTTTAAATTGGGTACAAAGTTCACTAAACAGTGAAAACGTTCTTTCCTTAGAAGTAATTGGAGACAATATTTTCGCAGGTACATTAAATTCAGGATTTTTTGTATCTACAAATGCGGGACTAAGTTTTACTCAATATACATTCCCTTTTGATATACGTTCATTAGGAATTTTTAATAGTAATATTTTTGCAGGAACAACTTTCGATGGTATTTATAAATCTACGAATAACGGTGCGAACTGGTCGAAGACTAATTTTAATAACCAAAAAATAGTCGGACTTAGCACCGACGGAATTAAAATTTTTGCAGGTTCATACAACAATGGTGTACAGTTTTCTAGTAACGGAGCTACATTATGGGTTCAATCAGATATGGTAAATCAAAATGTAAATTCAGTTGCGATATACGGGAATGAGGTTTTTGCAGGAACAGAAGCAATTTGTAGTGGTATAGGAATGATGCGCTCAACAAACGGTGGTTTAAACTGGCATGAAGCAGGTTTTTACTATGATGTACTGGTTTCTTCAGTTGTGATGAGCGGGAGTAATTTGCTTGTTGGGGCGTGGACTTGTGTTGATCAGGGGGGGGTATATCTTTCTACCGATAAAGGAAACACATTTACCAATACTTTAAGCGGTCAGGATGTATTTTCAATTTATGCGAACGGTAATAATGTGTATGCGGGAATGGCAAATAACTTATCAAGTACGTTCGGGGGTATAAATGTTTCAACAAACAGCGGTTATAACTGGCAATATATTGGTCCATTAAATAAAACAATTTACTCTGTAACAACATCAGGAAACAGAATTTATGCAGGTACAGGAACGGGTGTGCAGGTAACTACAAATAACGGCATTAACTGGACACAAACATCTCTGAATACGGGAAGAATCAGATCTCTTCTTTCTACGGGAAATTATTTGTTTGCAGGAACTGAAGCAAATGGTGTATATTTTTCATCAAATAATGGTACGACCTGGGCGCAGAAAAATCAAGGCTGGATAAATAATATGGATGTTAGAAAACTTATTCTTTTGAACAATAAAATATATGCAGGAACGTTTGGCAGTAGCGTTTACGTAAGGGATTTGGCAGAAATTGTTTCAGTGAAGAATATTTCATCGGAAATACTTTCCGGTTACTCACTTAGCCAGAATTATCCAAATCCGTTCAACCCTGTAACGAACATTAAATTTTCTGTCCCGAAAGACGGACATGCGAGTTTAAAGATTTATGATATTGCGGGTAAACTTGTTGCTACATATCTTGATGAATACGTTAAGGCAGGAAGGTACAATGCTGAAGTTGACGGAAGTGAACTTTCGAGCGGCACATATTTCTATTCTCTGAAGACTGATAATTTTATGGAAACGAAGAAGATGATATTGCTGAAATAATGTTGTGGAAGAAATATATTTTATGAAGAAGCCCTGCATAACAGGGCTTCTTTGTTTGTGTTAGTAATTTATGTTTAATTTTATGTAAGCAAAACTGAAATCACTTTTGTAACCTTTGGTAATGAAGTTCTGCAGGTTATAGTCATAATGGAAATTGAAAATATAATTTCTGATTGGAATCCATCTGAATGTTAATCCGACTATATCAGTGTTTACTCTTTCGCCTTCGAGGAACTGAGCATTCGGGTCGTCTATGTCATCTCTGAAAGTGTACATAATATCACCGCCTACGTTCTTTACCAGGTTTCCGTTTGCATCGTATGTATTATTCCCTTTTCTGACTCGGCTGTATTCCAGATTAATTCTTCCCCAGTCGGAAATATTGTAAGTTAATCTTGTAAATATTTCATCGGCATTTGGTCCTATTCTGTGTCCAAGGTTTTCGCCATAAGCAGTATAGTTGTCCTTAATGTTGTAATGTGAATAAGTGTACGGTCTGATTTTAGTGTATTCAACCGTTAATGAAAGATTTCTCAAATTAAGAGGTTCATATAACATAGTACCTATCTGGTAAACAAATTTTTCTGACCTGTTTGTTTTGCCTGTAACGAAAGCAAACTGCTCGTCGTCATCAATAAACACAGTCCCTGCAAATTCTACATTCTTCCAGGCAGTGGTTTTTATGTCGAATTCAAAAGCTTTGTTATCCCTGTCCTGCA
>JBMOHR010000172.1:0-5951 GCA_049317745.1 Ignavibacteria bacterium | reverse complement strand
TTACGGGTTGGGTAGATATTGAATTATCTCCTAAGGGTATAGAAGAAGCTCACGATGCCGGAAAAAAACTTAAAGGATATACGTTCGATATTGCTTTCTCCTCTGCATTAAAAAGAGCGCAAAGCACTCTGTATATAATCCTGGATGAAATAGGACAAAGAGATATTCATATGGAATTCGATAAATCCCTGAACGAAAGAATGTACGGTGATTTACAGGGATTGAATAAAGACGAAACCAGAAAACAATATGGCGAAGAACAGGTGAAAATATGGAGACGCAGTTATGACGTTGCTCCTCCGAACGGTGAAAGCCTTAAGGATACATCTGCAAGAGTATTGCCTTACTGGAATTATAATATCGTACCTCTTCTTAAAAAGGGTAAGAATGTTCTGATTTCCGCTCATGGAAACAGTTTACGTGCTTTAATTATGCATCTTGAAAAATTAACAAAAGAACAAATACTCGAGACTGAAATTCCTACAGGAGTTCCTAAATATTATAATCTCGACGAAAACCTGAACGTTTTAGAAACCAAATATTTGTAATTTGCAAAAATCTTGCGTCAGAAATATTATCTTCGACCTCGGCAATACTTTAGTCTATTTTGACTTCTCATACTTTTATAACGGTATTGCCGAACGGGAAAAGAAATTAAGCGGTATAAAACTTAAGAAGTATATTCTTGATAACAGGTTTGATCATAAACTTATGACAGGGCGGATTGCACATAAGGAGTTCTTCAGGAAACTCAAGAAAAAGTTTGACCTCAAAATAGGATATAACGATTTTATATATTTCTATTCTGATATTTTCTGGGCTAATTCAAATATGAAAAGATTCCTTGAAAAAATATCTCGTATCAAAAAGTACAGGCTGTTTCTTCTCTCTAATACCGATTCACCGCATATTACATTCATAGATAATAATTTTCCCTTCGTTAAGATACTTAAGAAAAGGGTTTTATCCTATAAGGTGAATATGGCAAAACCAAACAAAAGAATTTTTAAACTTACTCTTGAGAAATTTAATCTGATTCCTGAGGAAACTGTTCTTATCGACGATATGAAAGACAATATTGTTTCTGCACAGTCTCTTGGAATTAAAACTATTCATTATAATAACCACAAAAAATTTACAAGTGAGTTTTCTAAACTTGTAAAAGGCTTATCTTAATAATATTAATATCTCTTAATCATAAAATCCTTGTAATGACCATTGCTGAAATTTTCATGCGATTCAATCATTGCATACGCATTATGATTATGAATACTCTCAAAGTTTTCTGCTTCAACCGAATACCAGAGTATATTCGGGTTTTGTTTTAACTTTACGACCACATTCCTTACAACATCCTCTACAAAGACAGGATTTTCATATGCCTTTTCAGTCACATATTTTTCATCTTCTCTCTTTAATAAAGTAAAGAGTTCTGAACTTGCACTCTTTTCAACGATTCCTATTACATCTTCAAACCATACGTTGTCTGTGAACCTCACAGATACAGTAACTTCACCGCGCTGATTATGAGCTCCGTATTTTGAAATATTCTTTGAACACGGACAAAGAGTCTTAACCGGTACTATCACAGTCATTATTAAATCCTTCTTGTCCTTATTCACAACCGCATGATACCTAATTTTGTAATCGATCAGCGAAGGCTTTTTGCTTACAGGTGCAAGTTTCTCTTTAAAGTATGGAAATTCCATCTCTATGTGAGCTGATTGTGAATTAAGTTTGTTCTGCATTTCCTTAAGTATCTCGTAGATGGAATCTATATGGATTTCCTTTTTATTCATAAGAACTTCAACGAACCTGCTCATATGTGTACCCTTAAACTCTTTTGGTAAATCAACTGTCATTGATATTGTAGCAATGGTATGCTGTAAACCGCTGTCTTTATCCTTTACAACAATCGGATACTTTAAACTTTTAATTCCAACTTTATCAATCGGTATATCTCTTTTGTCATCCTGGTTCTGTGTGTCAGGCAGATCGCATACACCTTCCTTAGCTTTAGACATTTCCTCTGTTATACTTTTATTCATTGTTTTGTTTTGATTATTCAGATTCTATCGTACATTTATACGGACTTTCGTCACAATCTAAATGAATACTGAAGAACCTGTTATTATTACTTAAAACAAAATTCCAAATATAAAGTTTATCCGATTCAGGTACATTGGATTTCAGAATTTCATTTCTGGGTATAAAAACATATTTACCCTCATTAAAATCATCAGGCTTTTTGTTTAAAGTAATTTTGTATTCAAAAAGGAAGAGCATAATATTGCCAATTTTCGGATAGTTCTTTTCTGTAATGATGCCTAATAGTTTCCAGTCGTCAGGAACAGAATCGATATTGCACTCTTCTTTTGCTTCTCTGATAGCACAGGCAAAAGGAGATTCAACATCGTCAAGATGTAGTTTGCCACCGGGTGGTGAGAGCAGACCTTTATTGGGTTCATTTGATCGCTCTAACAGTAAATAATCACTGTCAGAGTTTTTAATGTAAAGCAGAGTAGCGAGCTTCAATATCTGAAGAGAATAAAAGAGGGAAGTGTTATTTCGCTTCCCTGTGTAATACGTGCTTTCTTGCAAACCTATCGTATTTCATAAGCTCTAATCTTTCCTTTGTGTTGTTTCTGTTCTTGTATGTAACATAAACACTCTTACCTTTATGTTCACCTTCTGTGCTTACGAGCTTAATCTTTATTCTCGCGCCTTCTTTTTTCTTAGCCATTTTGTAATAAATTTAAATTTAATAGTACCGGAGGAGGGACTTGAACCCCCGACCTGCGGATTATGATTCCGACGCTCTAACCAGCTGAGCTACTCCGGCCTCTGATTTTATGGATAAAAACGCCGTGAAAAATGCTTAATTAAGCTGTATTTCGCACATTTTTATATCACAAAAGGATAAAATAACGATTTCTAACCGTTATTTCAATGCCCAATTTGATATTTCTCAATAACTCTTATAATTGAGACCTCGGATTATTCTTTAATTTGCTGTGCTTAATTTTCTCCGGCTATACTAAAACAGATATCAACTATGAAGAATAGTATATTCATTTTCCTGTTTGCAAATAAATGTTAAACTTTAAATTGAAATAAGCGCCGAAATTGATTAAATTAAGTAATGAAAATTAATATGAGGGGATTTTATCTAACAACTCTGCTTGTTGCGTTTATCTTTGTGTCTAATTCAGCATTCTCTCAGGAGGATTGGTGGAAAGAGAAAAAGTATAAGAACGATGAGACAAAGAGAAAATATGAACTTTGCAAAAAGACTTTTAAAGATATTTCTAACGGCTTTACGTATTCCAGTATAAGTACTGTAAGCGGATATTTTGGACCTGAAGTTTTTCTGGATGTGCTTGGTACTGAAAAAGGTTACTACAGCTCAGGGCAGGCTGAATATATCGTATCAGACTTTATGGATTATTTTAAAGTTACCAGCGTAAAATATATCAGGTCTTACCATAAAAATTCTTATGCTTTCGTAATGGGAAAATATTTTTATAATATTGGTACAGGTAAGAGAGAACTGAAATTATCGATATCCCTTAAATTCAGGGATGATAAGTGGTATATCGATCAGATTAACGTGAACTGATAAATTTATAATAAAATGTATTTTCAATACATATTCCCTCGTAAATATAAAATCCTGACTGTTATTCTTTTGGTGGTTCTGCTTTGGATAATTGCAGTCAAGATTACTTCCAATTATGTTATCTCAAAATCTTCTGATAGCGAATCAGAAATCGTTGAAGTAAAAAATATTGAACGCTCTGATAAAATCAGCGAAGGTTTCGATATCGTGAAATTCAATCTCACTGCCTATACCAACAGCATTTCAGGTAATCTCGACGTCAGGAAAAGTATCGAAAAGGGCGACGTGAAGAAACTCTTTGAGGTCCTGAAAAACACAAATTTAAACGACAATATTAGTGCGGAAATATTCGATAAAAGAATTGAACAGATTTATTTTAAAGGGAGACAACTATCCCCTGAAATACTTTTGCTGCAGAAAGCACTTTCAGGTTCCCCGACTACTGTCATAAAAGAAATAGGTTTTTTTACTTATCTGGTTTATTATACTCCTATTCGTCAGATTGACGATGAGAGAAAGTTTGAAGGTGTTCTCATTACCGGTATTTTGATTGACAGCAAATATTCTACCTCGCAATTCGATTTTACAGGCAACGTTTTTGCTAATGACTTTACCGAAGAGATTGGCGAAGACGTTACCGTACAGACTGTCAGCAGAGCAGGGGGAGAAACCCAGAAAGATTCCCTGTCTTCTGAGTTTGGTTATATAAACATAAACTCAGGTGACAATAATGTAATCGGCAGAATAATTTATCCTAAATATAATATTACAGACCATAAAGCAGGGATTGAAAGTTATTCTTCAATGATTATATCAATACTGTTTTTTCTGTTAACTGCTTTACTGTTTCCTTTATTAATGAGGCTCGTTAATCTTTTTAAAACAGTTCTGTTCAGATTAATTCTTTTCCTTGTCACAATATTAATAGTCAGATTTCTTTGGCTTTATAACGGTTTTCCTTCTGCATTCTTCGAACAGAGTTTGTTTAACCCTCAGTTGTATGCCTCAAAAATGGGGTTTGGTTTATTTCAGTCGCTGGGAGATGTTCTTGTATCAGTTTTATTCCTGGTTACATTTGCACTTTTCGTAGTGTATCATATTTTTAAAGTCAATCAGGATAACCGCCAGGAAGTACAGAAATGGGGAATATTAAAATATTTGATATCTTTCGGAGTGATTATCGCTTCGTTCTTTGTCTTTTCCAATTTTTATGGAATGGTTATTAAGCACTTAATCTTCAATTCAAACATTAAACTTCTCGACAAATCAAACATTATTCCCGATACACCTTTATTCATAATACAACTTTCCATTCTGCTTATAACTTTTGCATACCTGGTCTTTAATGTGTCTATATTATTGATGCTCATCAGGTACTCGAGAAATATTTTCCAGTTTAAAGTATATAAGAAATTCTTTATTCTGTTTCTTATGCTTGTGTTCATTGCTGTTAATGAAACCTTAAACCTTGCAGGTTATAATTTTGAACTCATAAACCTTCACAGAACAATAATCATAGTTTTACTCTTTCTCTTCTCAACGTATGTTTTTAAACAATACAGCGCAAGGAAAGTATTTTTGATTTTATCATTACGCAACGTATCACTCCTGCTGTTGATGTGTATTATAATTACTCCTATTGTCATTCTGGAGTTCACGAAGTCTCAGGAAACATTCTACGTTGAAAACATCGGAGCAGAACTCGTAGAAGACCAGAGTGATAAAATCATCTTCCTTCTGTCGGATGAACTGGGTAAAATCAAAGAGGATAAGAACATCGAAAAGTATTTCGGTGATGTTCAGAAAACACAGAAACTTCCTTACTATATCTGGAGTAGCAGTAAACTGAGCTATGAAAAATATAAAGCAGATGTTATGCTGCTCGATACTGCTAAGAAATTCATCAGTGATTTTAATAACAGTAATAACCTGATTAAAAGTGACAGCGTAATATCTTTCATAAAGCGTGCTTATTTCTCCAAGAACTTTAGCGCAGGAGCAGATGAATCGGATACAACCGATTCAGACTTTATTGATGAGGATGTTTTTTTAAAGGAGAGCCAGGAACCTCTGTTCATAGATAACGTAATAATCCTTGAAAATAAAACGGATAAATATTTCGTCGGTATTCTGCCCGTTGAAAATTATGAGTTAAGGAATACTCAGTTTGCTGAAGTGAAAGGTTACATTATAGTCGTTCTGAATTCAGAAACTATAAACCTTTTTACTGATAATCAGTTTACGGGTAACATTAACCTGCAGAGCGAAAGAATATCGGACAGGTTAATCTCTAAACCTGTAATCACGGAAATATTTAACGAAGAGGTTATTA
>JBMOHR010000171.1:0-5953 GCA_049317745.1 Ignavibacteria bacterium | reverse complement strand
CAGACTTTCACTGACTTGCACTTCAACGCTTCGTGACGCACCTAAAACACCAAAAAGATAACTCACCACAGAGCACACAGAGATTTTTCAGGTAAAGATATTAATTTTTTGAGAAGGTATTTAAGTTACCCGGTATATCATTGTTTCGCTTTTCGGTGAAGAAGTCTTTTATGAGGGAGCTGCATTCGGCATCAAGAATTCCGCCGTATACGTTTATGTTGTGATTCAGGTGATTGTTGTTTGTGATGTTAAGGGCTGAGCCACAGGCACCAGTTTTGTTGTCGTACGCACCGAAGTAGAGGTTCTCAAGTTTTGCGAGGACGAGTGCACCTGCGCACATTGAGCATGGTTCAAGAGTGACGTACATCGAGCATCCTTTTAGCTGTTTTGTTTTGAGTGCGTCGAATGCAGAAGTGAGTGCTATCATTTCAGCGTGGGCTGTCGGGTCGGTGAGCAATTCAACCTGATTGTGGGCTTTGGCGATAATTCTGTTTTCAAAGACTATGATGCAACCGACAGGAACTTCATTCCCATCAAATGCTTTCTCTGCTTCTTTCAAAGCAATTTTCATCCAGTTAGAATGGACTTCCATCAGCCTGTAATCTCCGGTTTTATTTCGGGCTCAGGACTTTTGGCGCGCTTCTTCATTATTTCGGTGAAGTTATAAAACTTAAAGCCTTTTCTTTTCAATTTATAACTTTCATTCCTGAAATAGTTAATGTCATCGTTATTAAAATCAACGAGGTATATCATACTCTTTGCACCCTTCTGGCTTCTGTTCAGTACATCGCCGAAGAAAGCATTTACCTTCTTTTCGCTTTTTTCTTCAGAAGCAAACTTAATAAGGATTGTGTCTTTATATGCTTTAAGATTATACTTTGAAAATTCCATCAGTAAATCTGTTTCCATCGGATGAATCTTTTTCGGGTTCAGTATAATAACTGCAGAAGCTTTATCGTATTCATAACAGGTTGACCTTACTTTGGACTTCCATTCTTTCGATGACATCTCCTTCTTAAACTCAGAGAGCAAATCATCCTCAGTGCCGATATCCAGGAAGAGTACATAATCTCTCTTAGTGTCCATAACAACTGTCTGCGCGTCTATACGTGAGACCATATCAGGAAGTACAACGGAGAACTTATCAGGAAGAAGAAGCATCTTTTCGAGCTGCGGAAGCGGGATGTTTTCAACGTTGTTAAGAATCAGACATACATCTGCTGCATCGCGTTTTATCTTATCAGAGAATTCAAGGTTCACGAATGCAAGAGTTTTGCTTGATGAGTCTTTCTTGTTAAAAATATTTATCATCAGGTTACCGGACTTGGGGTCTTCGTTTGCCTTACAGTCGAAATCATACTCGAACAAAGAACTCTTAATTTCAAGGTTCACTTCGGCGGTAGAAACATCTTTTGGTATAATTATATTCTTTGCAAACCACAGTGCATCGTTCACAACAGGTTTGGTCTTTTTATCTGTCTTAGGGTCAGTCTTTTTATCGGTTTTACCTTTTACGGGTTTAACAACTTCGACTTTATTAGCATCGGAAATCCATTCTTTCTTTATTCCGAAAAGTGAAGCGATAGAATCAATCTTTGCGGGAAGAATTTTCTTCAATTCATCAGGAGAAAGGGTCTTTACCTGATTAGTACTGAACTCTTTTATTACTGCTTTATCTTTTACTTCGCTTCTTCTGTAAAGAATAAAAAGTATTATCAGGACTACTGATAATATTCCAACAATAATTAACTTATTCTTTTTGCTGTTTAAAAAGTCCAGACCCATAATTTATTCAGTTTCGTTTATAACGCTTTCCTTAATCTTACTCAGGATCTTATCATATTGTTTCAATGCTTCGCAATTAACCACTGCGGAAACATTATCCACGTACTCTTCTTTTCTTGCACCGACGAGAACGATATCTACACCATCGGTTGAAGCCACTGTCAGCAGTGCTTTCTGTGACAGAGTCATTTGTTTAACGTCTTCAGGAATGAATTCATTAATAAGCGAATGGAAATATTCTGCACGTTTATTGGCAAACTCTTTGTAGTGGTTTGAAATCATGCTAAGAAGTTTAAACACAAACTTCATATACCTGTCGAAGAGTTCAACGAAGTAATCGTCTTTGATTTTCTCATCGAAGAAATCAATGAGATTATTAATCTTGAATGAAAGATGCTGCTCTATGAAGTCGTTAAAGTGTTCGATGGAGCCGAACTTTTCCCAGTTACTGCCAAGTGCCCTTCCGAAAACAAAGTTATTACTGAGGAATCCAATTTCATCTTTATCAAGGTTCAGGTTTGTGATGGCGTCTTTCAGAAAATCTTCTTCGATAGAATTCACAACTTCGAGATACTTTAAAAACTCTTCTTTGTTAAAAATATCTGCCTTGAAATCTGCAAGGCGCACGAGTCCTTTATCAGTAATGGCATTCAGGGGTCTGTTTGTAATAACGTGAATACCTTTTTCCTTTGCGAATTCGAGTACTGACTTTGTGTGTCCGCACTGGTTTTTATTCAGGCAGGCTTCAGATTCGAGCAGGTTAAAAGGAAGTTGAATATATCTGAAATGATTGTCAGGGCTAATTTCCTGTGCAACTTCATAGACTTTTTCGAGCGATGTGAAATCGAACAGAACATCGTTCAGAGGAAAAGTGTTTGATGAAATACCGTAGTATTTAATCTTCCCCTCTTTCACTTTTTCCTCGAGGTATTCAAACGCCTCTTTAATTCTTTTATAATAAACTTTTTGCGAGTCTTCTTTTTCAAACGCATTTTTACGGGCGTTGCGTAGATAATATTCAGTATTGTGTAGCAGGTAAACGTCAATGTATCCGTCTTCGTTCTGGTCTAGCCTGTGAAGCTGGCGGTTTATCTGGTCTTCGAGAAACTCTGGATGGATGCAGTGCCACAGCCCTTCTTCAAATTCAACAACTTCGGGAAACGGAGTACCGTTCTTCAGTTTCTTCATCGCAAACTGATAGTTCGTTCCCTGAATGTATCCGCCTTTAGTGATCAGCGTCACGTCTTCCCTTTTCAGTTTACCGCTTGTTATTAAATCGTTCAGGACATTACCGATAAGAATCTCGCTTCTGCCGTCGCAATAGTTAGCCGAAGTATCGATAATTCTGATGCCGGAATGAATAGCTTTATGAAGAGCGCTAAAATGTTCTTCAATCCTGTTATCAATCCTGTAGCAACCAAACCCTATTTTTGCAACATTGTTCATTTATTCGGCTTTAATTTCAAGTTCAAGAATTTTGTAACCTTTAAGAGTTTCCGTTAAGGAATAAATCAGTCCTATGCCAACGCTAATTAGTCCGAGTATAAAAGTTGATAGAGCAATGTAATCCGTAATCTTTGTGTTTAGAAAAATATCGATACCTATCAGCAAAGAGGTGAATATGAAAAGGAACAAACCTATAACGTAAAAAAGAATTACGTTCCTCACTAGTTTAAGCCGGAAGAGCAACTGCTGGAGTTGTCTTGAAATGCTCTGAAGTCTAGTGGTTTCAAAGTAATCCAGCTCTTTATCAGAATTCATCTTGTTATGGTGTCTTCTTCTTTCCTCATTCAGAATTCTGAGTCTGTTCGTAATTGACGAATATTTATTGCTTATACCGAGCAACAGCAAGCCGCAGGCTGAAATCATCACTGCGGGTGCCAGCATCAGTTGAATCGTTTTGAAATATATATCTGCTCCCATACTTCAAATTACAAATAATAAAATATTAATAACATTCAAATTGAAAGGAAAGAACGCACACTGAAAAGAATGATAAAGACTGATTCTCACTGATCAAATAATAATTCAGGGATAGAGATAAGCACAAATACTGATGGATGGGAATTAAAGAAATAAGAAAATTAAAAATAGAACGCGGATTTACGCGAATTGGACAGATTTACACGGATTTCATAAGAAAAGAATAAGTTTGATTATGAGAACATTATTCGAGTGTTATTGGAGAGTTATTGATTGGTTATGGTTTTGTTATAAATTGGTTATGGTTTTGTTATAAATTGGTAATAGATTGGTTATGGGTTTGTATAAACTGGTTATAGATTTATACTTTGCACAGGAATAAAGAGATTTATAGTGGAATTTTAAGTTCCTGAAATAAATTCCGATACCCACATAAGTATTGGTGATATACGAGTGAAGTATTAGTGAAATATAAGTGAATGGAACCTTGATGGAACTGAAATGGTACTTTAATGGGACTCAAATGGAATAGTGCTAATAAGCGGCTGTTTTTATATTATGATAAATGCTATTTCTTTTTTGAAGAACATTTTAAAATTCGAAAAAGGGTTTCGAAAGAAATGATTGTACATATTGATACTTGCAAGAGGATAATTTTGTTTTACACGAAATAGAATAATCAGTTATAAAATATGCTTTGTATTTTTTATTCCTTCCTCTTAAATTACGTTAGGTTTCCCAAAATATATAAATAATATCTATGAATAAATTTATTGTTGCCGTCATTACTTTACTAACACTTAACTCTTCGTTGTTAATTTTAGATTCGGATGCACAGTGGGTGAATTACACACTTCCTTATAACGGTATTGCTGGTACAATTGGTTTTTTTAATACTAACACTGGAGTATCCTGCGGGAGTAATATGAGCAGTTTACAATTATATTACACTACTAATTCCGGCAGTAACTGGGTTTTATCGACATATCCTTTGGAGATTAATAATCTGGCTGATGTTCAATTTATTAATTCTTCTACAGTATATGCCTGTGGGAATGAAGCAATTGCTCCTGCAAGTTACAGAACAGCATTTTTAAAGTCTTCAAATTCAGGTATTAGCTGGGTGAAGGTCGGGGCATCTGATACTTTAAAAGGGAGTATGGATAATATGCACTTTTTTGATGCAAACACAGGATATGCATTAATTGATTCGAGTCTGACCGGGAACACAAGATTTTACAAGACAACAAACGCGGGTGTAAACTGGCAAAGGAATCAGCTTGTTGAAGCCGGGATGAGAATAAACAAGATGTATTTTTTTGACATAAATACTGGGTTTATAAGCGGTAAAAAATATAATGGCGGTCCAGCTGGTGCTTACGGAGCAATATACAAAACATCGAACGACGGGGTGAATTTTATTAAGACAAGTTTCCCAGGTGCGAGTGAAATAACGGACTTTACATTTTTGAATTCTACAACAGGAATAGCAACGGGTTATAGTAAAGCCGGGGGTACAACAATTTTCAGGACTACAAATGCGGGAAGTCAATGGGATTCAATTTTATATCTTTCAACAAGAACAATGAATAATATTGAGAGTATTCAGAATACAGGAACTGCATTTGCAATTGGCAATATGATGGACACTATAAGTGGTTATATAGTAATTTCTACTATGAAAACTACAAATTATGGTACAAACTGGGTAGTAAAAGATATAAATCAAAATACACTTTTATTGGGACTATATTTAATAGACCAGAATAATTTTATGATGAGCGGTGGAGATGTTTATTCAACTCCATATGGCCCAGCAAGAATCTTTAAATCAACGAACGGCGGGAATGTATTTGTGAATCAAATAGGTACATCAGTTCCGTCTTCATATATATTGGGGCAAAACTATCCGAACCCGTTTAACCCGAGAACAGTTATCCGTTGTCAGTTGCCAGTTGTCAGTAATGTATCGTTAAAAGTTTACGATATAATGGGTCGCGAGGTTCAGACGCTGGTGAATGAGAGGTTGCAGCCGGGGACTTATGAGGCGATGTTTGACGGGAGTATGATGAACAGTGGAGTGTATTTTTATAAACTGGTGACGGACGGGTTTACGGAGACGAAGAGGATGTTGTTAATAAAATGATACCCACCCCGTCTGTCTGCTGATGCAGACATCCACCCCTCCAGAGGATAATGGCACTAACATAGTAAATTAATAGAATAATGGTTATATTAGAGTAAT
>JBMOHR010000170.1:0-6057 GCA_049317745.1 Ignavibacteria bacterium | reverse complement strand
CGGCTTTTAATTCAGTCTGGTGCCGTGATTACGGACAATGGAATGCTTACACGAATGATATAGATTCTTTAAAAATGATAGACTGGGTATACAATCGCCCGCGTCCACAGGATGACCAGATTCCTGTATACGTAGCACAGATGTTTAACACTCCTTTGCATCAGGCAACGGCTGCACCGTATGATTTTACAGCAACAGGCGGTAACTTTATGGTTGACGGGCACGGCACAGGATTCTCTTCGAGATTAATAATTACTGAAAATCCGGGAAAGACTGAAGCGCAGATTGATACTATTGCAAAGAAGTATATGGGATTAAGCCGATACGTAAAAATGAATACTCTGCCGTACGACGGAATTCATCATATTGATATGCATATGAAACTGCTCGATGAAGAAACTCTGCTTGTAGGACAATATCCAACTGGTGTTTCCGACGGTCCGCAGATTGAATTAAACCTCCAATATATACTAAACAATTATCAGACTTGTTTTGGGAAGCCATATAAGGTAATCAGGATACTACAGCCACCGAGTTCAACGGGTCAGTACCCTCCAAACTCAAGTTATTATACATACACAAACTCTCTGATAGTTAATAAAACAGTAATTGTTCCTGTATACGGATTTTCACAGGATACAACTGCTTTAAGAATATACCGCGAAGCAATGCCGGGATACAGAATAGTCGGTATCAATTGTGCGAGTATGATTTCTGCAAGCGGTGCAATTCACTGCATAACAAAAGAAATCGGTGTTTACAATCCTCTCTTTATATCACATTCAGGAATAAGGAATACTAACAATACAACATCACCTTATGAAGTTAAAGCAAGCATAAAATCAAAGAGCGGGATTTCGAGTGCAAAAGTTTACTGGAGAACTGATACTACTCTGTCTTATTCTCAACTGAGCATGACCCAGGTTGCGGATACTTTTAAGGCATACATACCTGCACAGCCATTGAATAAAACAGTTTATTATTATATTTCTGCAACGAATAACAGCAGTAAAACAGTCACAAAGCCGTACACAGCACCGGGCGGATATTTTAAGTTTATGATAACAAACTCCACTGCTGTAAACAATGAAAGCGAAACGGTTAAAGAATATAAGTTATATCAGAACTATCCGAATCCGTTTAATCCAGGTACAGTTATACGTTATCAGTTGTCCGTTGTAAGTGATGTTTCGTTGAAAGTATACGATGTAATGGGGCGTGAAGTGCTGACACTTGTGAATGGGAGATTGCAGGCAGGGAAGTATGAAGCAAAGTTAGACGGTTCGATGCTGCCGAGCGGAGTTTATTTCTATAAACTGGTATCGGGCGATTTTACGGAAGTGAAGAAGCTAACACTGATTAAATAAGAGTCCACCCCTATAATTCCCTCCGCAGCTGCGGACGGGGGAGAGGGGGCTTAATTCCTCTCTGCTTAGGCGGATTGGGGTAATTGAAAACAAATTAAATTAGTGTGTAGATTGTCACCCCGCAGGGGTGTAAATATATTCACTTGAATACGAAATATCTTTATAGTAAATTACTTGCAATTATTTTTAAACCATTTAACTTTATATTCATGAGAAAATTCATTTACGTTGTTATTATCTTTATTCTTTCAATAAGTTCTATCAATTCACAAACAAGGAAAGTTTTGTTTGAAGAAGGAACTAATGCATCGTGTGCACCGTGTGCAGGAAGTAATCCGATTTTAGTTGCATGGCTGCAGAATCATCAGGCACAGGCAATATCAATTATGTACCACGCATCATATCCGGGATATGACCCGATGTACCAACTGAACCCGACACAAAGTACTGAAAGAATAGCGTACAACAATATTGTTGCTGTTCCAACGTGCAACGTTGACGGATTGATATATGATATATGGCCTTTCTCTGCCACATCATTTGATAATGCTTATAACACAAGGCTTGCAGTAACGCCTCCTGTATCGATTACAGTAGTTGACCAGAGAATTGCAGGTGATTCCATTAAATCACAAATTACTTTAACCGTACATTCAAATTTACCGGCAGGTACTCATAAACTTAGAGTGTTTGCAGTTGAAAAGCTTATTGTTTATGCAACGCCTCCGGGATCAAACGGCGAAACGATATTCCATACAGTATTCAGAAGAGCATATCCGAATACTTTAGGAATTGATTGTCCTACTTCGGCAGGGACATACAATTATACATACAAATACAAACGTGAATCAGCCTGGCAGGATACAAGCATAGCAACAGTTGCATTTGTACAGAATGATGTAAACAAAGAAGTTTTGAATTCAGGCAAAGGCACATACATTGCTACAGGAATAAATAATACATCGAATGAATTACCCGGCAGGTACTCATTAGAACAGAACTATCCGAATCCGTTTAATCCGACGACCAATATAAGGTTTGCGATTCCGAAGTCAGGGTTTACAACTCTGAAAGTATATGATGCAATGGGCAGGGAAGTTGCAACACTTTATAATTCAAAGCTTGAAGCAGGGAAGTATGAATCAGAATTTAATGCTATGAATTTATCGAGCGGAGTTTATTTCTATAAACTGGTATCGGGCGATTTTACGGAAGTGAAGAAGCTAACACTGATTAAATAAGAGTCCACCCCTATAATTCCCTCCGTCTCGGCGGAGGGAATGAGGATGAAATCCAATTATAAATATAATACAGCTATGAAGACTGAGATTAGGAAACAGATTCAGAAATTAATAACCTTAGGGTTAACGGAGAGAGAAGCGAAAGTTTACGTAACGCTTTTGTCGAAAAAAGGATTTACAACATTAGAACTTCAGAATTCGGTAGATATACCGCGAACGAAGATATATGAAGTGCTGCAAAGAATGCTTGCGAGGGGTATATGTACAGAGAGGGGTGTTGGTAAGGTTAAGTACTATGAAGCGGTTGAGCCTAAAGTAGCATTCAGCAGGATACTTGATGAGCACAAGGAACACTGTATGAATGAAATGGACAAGAGAAAATCTGTCGTTGAAAGTGTTACGAGTATACTGAATCCTGTTTTTGATATGAATAAGGATATAACGTATTCATTCGATTTCGTAGAAGTATTCAAGGATAAGGAACAGATACAGAAGAAATATGTGCAAATGGTAAAGGATGCAAAGCACAGTTTGTACACGTTTAATAAGGGGCCGTACGTTTGTGACACTTCAGGAAGGCTGAAAGAGCAGTTACAGGAAGAGGCAAGGCTTTTGAAACGTAAAGCAATCTGCAAAAACATATATGAAGAAGGTGAACTCCGCAGTCAGGACTGGTTATTCAAATCTGTTGTAAGCCAGTCGAAGTTAGGTCAGCAGGCAAGAGTAGTTGAAAGTCTGCCTATAAAGATGATGGTCTTTGACGAACAGAAAGTGTTTTTCCCGTTGTTAAAGCCGTCAAGCGAAGCAAGTAACATTAACATGATATTCATTGAGCACAGAGAACTGGCAATAGCCTGTAAGATGCTTTTCAATTTCATCTGGGAGCAGGGGAAGCCGATAAAATAAACAGTTTGTAACATTGTAACCCCATAGGGGTGTAAATATTTACACTTGAAAATTAATATTTGTTGTATTAGTTTTATATGGGTCAGGACAAGGGAATATTATATAAGGGAAGACAACAAGATGGACATCAGAGATACCTCAGCAGAACAATAAAAATTGCGTGTCAATTAATTTTAAATAATATTTTACTAATTTAACTTTTTACGCTTATGAAAAAAGTATTTCTTCTTACTTTAGTGTTGGCAGTAACTTTACTGGCATTTAATTTTCAATCTCCACAGCCTTCATTATTAAACAATTTAACCGTACAGTTTATTACAACTAACGGTTATGGCAATAATGTTTATGTGGATAATTTTATGCTTGGAACTCAGTACCTGAATGATGTTGCAGTTTCCTCGATAAACATCCCTAAGGATTCTAACTATTCGGTTAATGGCGGTACTGCTTTTAAAGTATTGCCAAGAGTGGTTGTTACAAACGTTGGTACAGGGTCTGCAAGCGCATTTAATATGGTGCTTTCAGTGGGGGCTTATACAAGCACAAAACCTGCTCCTACGATTACTTCAGGAAACAGTGCAGAAATATTGTTTGATTCTTTGACTATTACACCGAACACACCTTTAAACATTAAGACATACTCAACATGGGCTTCTGATATGAATAAGGGTAATGATACTCTTAAACAGTATACATTGTATTTCCCGGGTGCACAACGTAAAGTTGTTTTTGAAGCTTTCACGGCATCAACCTGCGCTCCATGCGCTTCACAGAATCCGTCATTAGACGCATTTATTTCGGCAAGAATTGATACCTGCGTGCCTGTTAAAACACACGTATGGTGGCCTTCACCGGGTAACGACCCGATGTACTTAGCAAACACAGGTCAGATTCAGCCAAGAGTATCAACTTATTATGCAGTAAGTGCTGTACCTACATTGATTGTTGACGGAATTCTTGTTCAGGTCAGCGGTTATACAACACTTTCAAATCTTTTAAACCCTTACAACGCAAGACTTTCAAAGGGCGCACCATTATCAGTAAACGTAGTGGATACAAAGATTACAGGCGACTCTATTAAATCGAACATTACAATTACGATTCTTTCGCCATTACCTGCAGGCAGTTATAAATTACGTGTAAATTCATTATCAACAAAAGTAACTTATCCCTCCCCTCCGGGAACCAACGGTGAAACAGTGTTCAAAGATGTATTCAGATTTGCGTATCCTGATATGAACGGAACAACTGTTCCAACAGCACCGGGTACATATAATTATGAATTCAGGTATAAATTGACACCTTTTGCTGGAGCAACAGATACATCTTATTATACTGCGGCATTCGTACAGAATGATGCAAATAAGGAAATAATTAATGCAGGCAAAGCTCCTCACGTAGTATTTGCAGACAGTTATACAAAGTCACTCGCACCACTTGAAACCAAACCAATGCCATTACCAAGTTTTGTAAACTCGAATAACGTAACGGTAAATGGTGTACAGACATATTCGGTAAATGCAGGGTTTAATTATGAAGTATTCGAAGGCGGTTTTCCTCCAGCCGGATGGTCAGTAGTTAATCCTAATGCCGGTACTTTAACCTGGGAAGGTTATTCAGGTGTAAGCGGTCCTTTATTCGGCGGCAGTAAATGTACAAGAGTTAATTGTTACAGTTACTCTGCAACAGGTCAGATGGATTATCTTAAATCACCAATCTACAACAATGTTGATTTAACAGATTCATTGAAGTTCAACTGGGCACACGCAGTATATTCGGGCTACACAGAAAGATTGCAGGTTCAGGTATCTATAAACGGCGGTTCTACATATCCATACACCATATTCGATAAATCAGGAGCAACACTATCAACAGCACCTGCTACTACAAACGATTTTGTGCCGTCAGGTCCAAGCCAGTGGGGAAGGTTCTCAATTGCTGTAGGAAGCTTTATTACCTCGATACGTCAGATCGGTACAGAAACTCCGACAGTGTATGCATTGAATCAGAATTATCCGAATCCGTTTAATCCTGTTACTAATATTTCTTACATGATTCCAAAGAGTTCGAAGGTATCGTTGAAAGTTTACGATATTAAAGGACAATTAGTATCAACTTTGTTCGAAGGAAATCAGAATACTGGAATATATATAACTCAGTTCGACGGTTCACAGCTCGCCAGCGGAGTATATTTCTATAAACTTGAAGCAGGCGATTACAAAGAAGTCCGTAAGATGACGTTAATTAAATAATAGTTATTTTTTTCATAGTTCTCCTTACGTTTAATGGAGAGCCGCATTAAGGCGGCTCTCCATTTTTGTTTATGATAAACAATAAGAGCATATTTGCTTGCTGTCCGTATTTCTGCGTTGAATACTATTATAGATTATATTATGTTACCCCTTCAAAGGGTTTATTAAAATTAAAAACATTGATTATGAAGAAAGTATTTCTCCTTACTTTAGTGCTGGCTTTAACAATGCTGGCATTTGATTTCCAGTCTCCACAAGTACTCAATAATGTTGTTGTAGAATTCATTTCAA
>JBMOHR010000169.1:0-6067 GCA_049317745.1 Ignavibacteria bacterium | reverse complement strand
AAATTATCTAATGCGAGTAATTCGAATGTTAAGAAACTAATATTAATGAAATAATAAACATATAACCTTATAAATAATATGAGACAAATAATAACATTAATAATCATACTGATTGTTTACAATCTATCAATGAATGTTGATAATTGTCAGAGTCAGTGGTTACAGCAATCGACGGGAACAACAGCGGATTTAGGAGGTATTAGTTTCCTGAATGAAAACACAGGATACGTTTGTGGTTCAGGAACAATTCTGAAAACAACAAATGGGGGAACGAACTGGGTAAATGTTAATACGATTAACCTGCTTAAGCCGTTTACCAAGATTCAGGCAATAGAGGCAAACATTGTTTATTGTGTTGGAATGTTTAATACAATAATAAAGAGCACAAATGGTGGAGTAAACTGGAGTATTCTTAGAGATGGACCAAGCGGTACTGGGGTAAATGGTAATTTCTATTCTTTATACTTTATTAACTCTTTAACCGGTTGGATTGGTGGTGATTCACCTTATCAGTTCATACTTAAAACAACAAATGGTGGTACTACATTTGATTCTATTGTAACAAATAATTTACTTGGAAGAGTAAATGGTTTCTACTTTACAAACTCAACTACAGGACTTGCATGCGGAGATTTAGGGATAATTCGTAAAACAACAAATGGAGGGTTTAATTGGAACTACGTAAATATTCCTGTTGGAACTTTTTTATATACGTTTAGAAATTTCTCGTTTATAAATAGTGTTACAGGTTTTACTTGCACTGATAATAGAAAAGTATTCAAAACAACGGACTTTGGTGATAATTGGGATAGCCTTACCTATATTCCGAACACTTATCCATCAATTCATCACATCTGCTTTAGCAGTGAAAGTAAGGGATGGTCAGCTGGTTCAGGTTTCGACGTTTTCTACACTACAAATGGCGGTTTGAATTGGTATGCACAAGGCGGAGGTGGCTGTATTCAAATGTTTTTTGTTAATGATTCGGTAGGATATAAAACAGGAAATACGGGGGTTCTGCACAAAACAACTAACGGAGGAGTTACAACATATGTTGCAAGTCGAGAAATAGTGATACAGAATTTCAATTTGAGGAATGTTTATCCTAACCCTTTCAATTCACAAACGACTATAACTTATAATATTTTTAAAAATGATTATTATACTCTGGAATTATATAATTCAATAGGCAGAAGAGAAATGATATTATTCTCAGCTCAAAAAAGTGCAGGCGAACATAAATTCTTATTAAATGCAAATAATATGACATCAGGTGTCTATTTTTTAAAATTATCTAATGCGAGTAATTCGAATGTTAAGAAACTAATATTAATGAAATAATTAACATTATCAATTAATTTAAAGAATAATCGAAGGAGGTAATATGTCTGACAAAATCCAATAAGAGAGAAAGAGGGCCTCTCACAAAGAAATTTAAACGGTTCCAGTCGTTTTCCTTAGCAAGCAATATTTTGCAATATTGTAAAAGCCCTCTTATTTTTAAAGTTAAAGTTTTTAAAACGAAGATGTAATTCAATATTTTATTAACTTTAAAATAATTTAATATGAAAATACTAAAAATCATATTATCGGTTATCGTTGTTTTAGTGACAATTTCAACGACAAATAGTGTATTTGCACAAATGGATAGTTTTGTAAAAGAAGAATGTCCTATGACGAATATAACTGAAAATTATCCACCACCTTTTAAACCAACAGCAACAGGCGAATATTACTTTAATGCAATAGTGGTTTACGTTATGTTTAAAGATGAAGCGGCTCTTAACGGTGGGGAATTGCCAAATGGTTTATGGCCGGTAAATACGACCAATGGGCCAAATTATAAAGGAACAATGCTTGCAGAGAATAAAAATAGTTTGACAGATTGGTGGAATGCTTATAGTCCGAGCACACAATCGATATCTTCGTGGTTCTGCGAGGTGTCAAAAGGTACGATGCACGTAGTTGGAAAGGAATATTTTGTTAAACTCGACCATGACACGACTTATTATCAGGCTCCTGAGAAAGGAGAAAGCGCGGTTAACAAGGATATTTATGCAAAACTTAATGAACAGTTAATTTATTGGCCTGATTTTGATAATTGGACATACAATTCTGATGGTACTATTACTCACGGAAGTGACGGGGTAATAGATATGATATACAAGGTGCATAGGTATAAATATTCAGGAATATTTTCTGAAGGTGCTGCATCAGGGTTTTGCTATTTAGGTACCGCAAATAATGAAATGCACTACCTTGTTGACCAGAATAATATGAAATATGTTTATGGAGGTTTCCCGAATTATACTGCTAACGAAATGAAGGGTTCGGGACTTACTGTTGTCGGGAATACATCATCAGGTGTGTTGACAAGAGGCGGTGTTATGGGAAGAATATGGCACGAACACGGACATTATACTTTTGGTGCTGTTCACGGCAGAATAGGTTTAATGGGGGATCTTGTAGGGGATACATTTATGAATCCATTTGAACAGATTGATATTAATTATGTTACTCCGCACTATTCGAATGTACCATATGAAGAATTAATCTTAAATGATATTTCAGGACGGAATATAAGTTACCCTTCATCAATTAGAGTTCAATTGCCAAGCAGTGAAATTTTGATTGCAAACAGAAATAAAATATCAAATTGGGACAGGCCAATGCTGGGTGATGTTGCTTATGGAGATTTCTTAAGAGAAACAAGTTACGGTCAGGGGATTTATTTCTACCATATAAGTTCTTTGGGAAATCCCGGATATATATCTCAGGATATAGAATGCTCGGATGGTTTATGGAACTGGGTTCAGGACGGATACGACGCACCCGATTGGGACGTTAATACTGCATGGCTTCCGGTATTGAAAAGAACTAATCCGGTTAGAGGAGTGAATGATAATGGTTATGGCATAAATGTTAATGATTATCCAAATACAGAAAAAGATGGATTAACAATAAAAGGAAACACTACTTTGAATACAGTAGAATCAAAGTGGTTTTCTATTGGGAAAAAAAGGACTTCAACAACAGATGGTATTGACAGAATTTCAACAAATGAAGAAGAGAACTGGACATCACGGGAAAACCAAATTGATAGATGGGATGCGTGGCAAAAAGATGAAATATTTTCACCATATTCCAGTCCGAGTACAACTACTTATAGCTCAACAAGCCCAAATTCGGGTGTGTTTATTTGGATAAAAGATTTTAATGAATCAACAAAACAAGCTACAATAAGAATTTACAGGGATATAGCACTAAATCCAAATAATGGATGGACTGAGGATGACATACTTGCTGCCACACCACCATCAAAACCGATGGGAATAAAGATTGATAGAACTGATTGCATAAATAAAGTAAGATATCCTGTTATAACATGGAGTCATAATATTGAGCCTGATATGCTTCAAGGCATGAACCCTGTATACAAAAGATACAAAATTTTCAGAGCTCATTGCGATATGAACAATGTTCCGGGTAATTTTTATGAGATTGATGACATCTTAATACATAAAGATGTTACCCCATCATATATCGATTATAATACATACGGAAGTTGCGACGAGAATTCCGGGTCATCAACCGATTATAGAATAAGATACAAAATCAAAGCTGTTGATAATACAGCATTGGCTTCTGTTTACTCCGACTTTGTTTCAATCGTCACAAGATATCTGAATAAAGGAGACGGAGATTCAATGGTACCTTTAACAGAATCACCAAAAACGTATAACCTTTCCCAGAACTATCCTAACCCGTTCAACCCTGTTACAAAGATAAACTTTGCGTTACCAAAACAAGGGTTTGTTGCTTTGAAGATTTATGATATCACAGGAAGAGAGATTCAGACACTTGTAAGTGAAGTGAAACAAGCTGGATATTACTCTGTTGATTTCAACGGTTCATCACTATCAAGTGGTGTTTATTTCTACAAGATTCAAAGCGGTGATTTTATCAGCGTTAAGCGTATGGTGTTAATAAAGTAAACATATATACAAATCTTACCCTGCCGCTTTATGCGGCGGGGTATATAAATAATCATGAAACATGGAGATAGAGGTTATGTTAAGAGTCATAATATTAGATATACCGGTTTTTTTGATTATTAATACTTCAACAGTAAAATATTTTGCAAGGATTGAATGAGGTAATGTTTGACGGTGATTCTTTAAACAACGGAGTGTATTTTATGATAATTAAAAGCAATTTTACATAAAACAAATAGAAGGTTTTAATAAAATATATAATATTATGAGAAAGTATATTTTTGCATTTATAACAGTATTAATATTAAGCAACAGCTCTTTTGCACAATGGGTCGTCCAAACTTCAGGAATAACTGCAAACCTTTATGACGTTGAGTTTATAAATCGCTATACAGGCTGGACTTTGGGAGATGGCGGGAAAGTTCTTAAAACAACAAATGGCGGGATTAACTGGATGAATATTCCTAATCCTTCAATTAATGGTGGCGGGATATTGTCGTCAATCTTTCCGGTTGATTCATTATACTGTTATGTTTCAGGCGGGCACGATGTTATATTGAAGACAACGAATGGCGGAGCAAACTGGATAGAAATCAGCAACGGAAATCCAAACGGAGGTATTTTCAATGGAGTACATTTTCTGAATAGGGATACCGGATGGTTTTGTGGAAGTAGTCGTGTACTTCGCACAACTAACGGAGGTCTTACTTTTGACACAGCCCTTACAATTTCGTTTAATAGCGATATATATTTCCGAAATTTCAATGAAGGACTATACTGCACAGCAGGAAAAGTATATAAATCAACAAACAGTGGAATGAATTGGTTTAATACGAATGTTCCGACAAACGGTTGGAATTATGAATTCAGAAAATTAAGTGTTGTTAATAATCAATATGTTTCAATAATAGGTACTGGAGACCCATTTTATAGAAGTACTGATTTTGGTACAACCTGGCAATGTTTGGATTCAATTAAATCATATCCTCCTTCAACAATGCAAGCCGTAGCATTCTCAAACATAAACACAGGATGGGTTGGTGGTAGTTATGGGTATCTTTATAAAACAACTAACGGAGGTTATAATTGGTACAGGCAAAACACAGGAACAAACCAGGCTTTCTGGGGCTCTATATATTGCTTTAATGATTCTGTTGTTTGGGGTGTTGGCGGTGCGGGAAAGATTATGCATACAACAACTGGGGGGCAATGGCTTGTAGGGGTTAGCAATAATGAAAATGAAGTGCCACTGAAATACTCGTTATCTCAGAACTATCCGAACCCGTTTAATCCGAGTACAAACATAAAATTTGATGTGCTTAGCTTGAGTAGTGTTAAGATTATAGTCTATGATATGATTGGAAGAGAAATACAAACACTGGTAAATACCAAATTAACAGCGGGAACTTATGAAACTACTTTCGATGGCTCAAAATTAAACAGCGGTGTTTATTTTTATAAGATGGTAACCAATGATTTTACCCTAACAAAGAAGATGCTACTAATTAAATAATGTAATCCGATTATGAAAAAGTTATTTGTAATATTAATTATGTTTACGGCAATGAGTGTTAATGCACAGTGGACGACCTATCAAACAAATACTACTATGGATTTGTATAAGATTCAGTTTGTAAATTCTAATACAGGTTTTGCAGCGGGCGGAGGAACGGTTTATTCTGATTCCGCAGTATTTTTCAAAACTACAAACGGAGGTACGAATTGGATTAAGTACATAGTTTACGATTCAACCTCAACACCTATAGACGAAGTTTACGGTTTGTCCTTTTTAAATTCAAACACTGGATATGTTTGTGGAAGATCATGGAATGTTTTTAAAACAACTAACGGTGGTCAAAATTGGCTAGCTGTTAGACTACCTTATTTCAGTCTTACACAAATATACAATGCACTATACTTCATAAATGAAAACACAGGTTATGCCGCTGGCAGGTATGGTTATTTTTGCAAAACAACGAATGGTGGGATTAACTGGAGTTTAGTTAAGATGTTGAGTGCAAATTTATTTTGTCTCAAGTTTTTTAATGAAATGACTGGTTATGTTGGGGATG
>JBMOHR010000168.1:0-6121 GCA_049317745.1 Ignavibacteria bacterium | reverse complement strand
CGTCAGGTATTGCATATCAAATCTATTGATACATATAATACCTGACGGTTGTTGTTAAATTATTTTAGCATCAGTCCGCCAAAAAAGAAGGCGAATTTATGCTAAAGTGATTCTCATCACTTCAGCATCAACATCTTTCTTGTCTCTGTGTACTTTTCCGAACTTAATGTATAAAAATATATTCCGCTCGGAATGGTGTTTCCGTAATCGTCTTTGCCGTTGAAACTTATGTCGTATCTTCCCGGCTGCTGATTTGTATTTACGAGACTTCTGATTTGTTTACCAGTTATATCAAATATCTGTAACTTTAAAAATCCTGCTTTCGGTATGTTATAACTTATTACCGTGCTTGGATTAAACGGGTTCGGATAATTCTGCATTAACTTATAATCAGATGGTGTTATTCCGTTTTCTTCGATTCCGAGTGCAAGAGGACTTTTGTTCAATCTCCATATCTTTCCTGATGCTGCAGACGCTACTATGTACAATTCATTGTACTGGTCAACTCCGAATGATGTGAGTGCAATTGATTTTTGTGTAAGTAAAGAATCCGATGTCACTACTCCATTATTGTATCTGAGCATCCAGATTCTTCCGGAACAGTAATCGCCGTATATGTAGGCACCTCTGAGTTCTGGTCTTCTGAATCCGCGGTATACATATCCGCCAGTGACTGAGCAGTCGCCTGCACTGTGGTTGTATGCTTTTATAGGCAATGTCTTACCTGATGTGTCACAACCGCTTGACGGGCTGTAGCAAACAAATCCTTCCATAGTTTTCCAACCGTAGTTTTTTCCGTTCTGAATAATATCAATCTCTTCCCAGTTTCCCTGTCCAACATCAGCACAGTAAATCAGTCCAGTCACAGGGTCTTGCGAGTACTTCCAGGGATTTCTCATTCCCCAGGTGTAAATTTCTTCTTTCCCTGCCGAAGGATTGTTGTAAAAAGGATTAGTTGTTGGTATTAAATATCTTCTTGTTGCAGTAGTATCGTTTATGTCAATCCTTAGCATCTTGCCAAGCAGTACCTGTAAGTTCTGTGCGTTACCGCTCGGGTCACCTGCACTGCCTCCGTCTCCCATTCCGATGTAAAGAAAACCGTCCATACCGAACATTACCGAACCACCGTTGTGATTAGTAAACGGCTGGTTTATCTCAAGAAGTTTGTATTCACTGAGTGAATCAATCTTGTTAGGGTCTGAAGTCTTCACTTTGAAACGAGCAATAACTGTTCTTAAAGGTGAAGGTGCTGTATAGTTTATATATATGTATCCGTTTGAAGAATAGTTTGGATGGAATGTAAGTCCGAGCAATCCCTGTTCACCCGATGATGATGAAATCCTGTTTGATATATCAAGAAATACTTTTGTCTGTGAAACTGTTGCGTTTGAGTCGTTCGGCAGGACTATAATCCTTCCATCCTGCTGTACTACAAAGATTCTGTTTGTTCCGTCACCGCTGTGAGTGAGATGCAATGCTTTATTAAAAGTTAAATTCGGAAATGCATCCGTAAGTGTAATGTTCGGGTTTTGCGCATACGCAATATTAATAAGTAATAATAGTATTACAGTATAAATTGTTCTTTTCATTTTCATTGTTGTTGTTTTGTTTTAATAACATAACTTTCACTCACAAAATTCACTGAATTATAGTTTTATCATTAATCTGATTACTCTTTGTGTGAATTTGTGTTATTTGTGGGAGGTAATCTTTTATAATTTACCCTTTTATTGAATTTTCCTCCCCCGCGTTTTGTTATTTTTATTAGTGCCGCTATTTTTTATTTTCAACAAATTTATTATATGGACAGACTTACATTATTTCAGGAGAAACTGAAAGATTTCTCTGTAGAGTTTTATGACGTAAACGGAACGCCCGGTATTATCACAACACCCGAAAAGGTTCTGGATGTTTGTAATTTGCTGAAAAATGACGCGGACATTTCCTTTGAAATGTGCCGTGACGCAGTCGGTGTTGACAGGTTTCAGAAGAAAAACAGGTTTGAAGTTATTTACAGCCTTTATTCGCTTAAGTTTAAAGACAGGTTATTCGTTAAGGTTCTGCTCGACACTAAGAACCCCGAAACACCAACATTAACAGGCATCTGGACCGGTACGAACTGGTTTGAAAGGGAAGCATACGATATGTTTGGGATTATGTTTAAAGACCATCCTGATTTAAGAAGAATTTATATGCCCGAAGAGTTTGAATACTATCCGCTGAGGAAAGATTTTCCGCTTATGGGTATTCCGGGCTCATTATATTTACCAAAGAAATAATATTATTTATTATATATGTCGCAATCAGTTTTTGAAAAAATGAAAGAGAAAGATTCTGATATTCCAAGGTCAAAAATTCTTGACGCTCTGGAAAATCAGGATTTAAGCATCGAGTTTGATGATGTTCTTGAGAATGAAATGGTTCTGAATATGGGTCCTCAGCATCCTGCAACTCACGGTGTGTTAAGGCTTCTTATTACGCTTGACGGTGAAACCATTAAACGTATCGTTCCTGACCTTGGTTATCTTCACAGAGGATATGAAAAACTTGCAGAGAATATGTCCTATCACGAGTTTATTCCGCATACTGACAGACTCGATTATCTTCAGCCAATTGCAAACAACGTTGGATACGCACTTGCAGTTGAGAAACTTATAAAACTTGAAGTACCTGAAAGAGCTACATACATAAGAACAATCTGCTCCGAACTCGGAAGAATACAGTCGCACCTTATAGCTTACGGAACAACGACAATGGACAGCGGTGGTTTAACTCCGTTCCTCTGGTGTATGCGTGAACGCGAAAAGATACTCGATATATACGATATGTTTGTCGGTGTGAGGTTTACAACTTCATACTCGCGTATTGGCGGAGTAGCAAACGATATTTCCGATGAAGCTTTAGCTGCTATCAGAAAGTTTATAGATGAGTTTCCGGGCTACCTGAAAGATATGCGTGATATTATTGAACGTAACAAAATATTTATTAACCGTCTCGAAGGTATTGGTTATATGTCAAAAGAAGATATTATTGACTATGGTATCAACGGACCGATACTTCGTGCAGCAGGTGTTGCCAGTGATTTAAGAAGAGATGAACCTTATTTAGTTTATGATAAAATGGACTTTGATGTTATCACTGCAACAGACAGTGATTGTCTCGCACGTTTCTGGGTACGTTTTCAGGAAATGTATGAATCAGTAAAAATTATACGTCAGTGTCTTGATAATCTTCCCGGCGGACTTGTAAACGCACTGTCTCCGAAGAAAGCACTTCCGAGAAAAGACAAGATATACACAAAGATGGAAGAACTCATTCATGATTTTATGTTAGTAAACTTTGGACAGAATCCTCCGGTTGGTGAATCGTATTCAGCAATCGAATCTTCCAAAGGTGAACTTGGTTTTTATATAATCAGCGATGGCAGCGGACATCCTTTCAGGATGAAAATCCGTTCTCCATCATTCAGTAACATTCAGGGA
Organism: Ignavibacteria bacterium; assembly: GCA_049317745.1. GTDB lineage: Bacteria > Bacteroidota > Ignavibacteria > Tepidaquicellales > Tepidaquicellaceae > CAIKZJ01. Next base: position 2,639 of record JBMOHR010000168.1, on the reverse strand, counting down.
ATTCCTGTTATGCTGAAAGATGCATTCATATCGGATTCTGTTGTTATCATTGGTGGACTTGACCCTGTTATGGGTGAAGCAGATAAGTAAATTAAAATTTTATAATAAGATGTCATTATTTAACGAAGAAGAATTAAAGAAAGTAGAAGAGATTAAGTCGCATTATCCTCAGTCGCAGGCAGCACTGCTACCTGTGTTATGGATGGTGCAGGAAAAAGAAGGATGGATATCCGAAGACTCAATGAAGTACGTCGGAGATTTACTGAAAGTATCGTACGAACACATTCTCGGTGTCGTAACGTTTTATACAATGTTCAACAAGCAGCCGAGAGGTAAGTTTCATCTTCAGATATGCACGAACGTTTCCTGTATGCTCCGCGGCGGTTATGATTTATATAAGTATGCATCGGAAAAACTCGGCATCAATAACAATGAAACAACAAAAGACGGACTCTTCACCATCGAAGAAGTGGAGTGTCTCGGTTCCTGCGGAACTGCACCAATGATTCAGGTAAACAACAAAGAGTATTATGAAAACCTCACAGTGGAAAGTTTCGGCAAACTAATCGAGGATTTTAAAAACTCTCATTAGAAATAAGAGATAGTTCTTTAATAGCATCACAGAGTTCAGAGTGTTTTTAGGCAAAGAGATAAGGGAAGAAAAAAGATATTTAACCACAGAGCGCACAGAGCACACAGAGAATTTTTAGGCAAAGAGAAAAGATAGAGCATGCAGAAGCTTTTAGGCAAAGAGAAAAGTAAGATATAATTATTAAACAAATGGATAAGGATCCGATAACAGATAAAATTATTGGTTGTGCCATTGAAGTTCACAAGGAATTAGGCCCTGGTTTGCTTGAGAGTGTTTATGAAGAGTGTTTGCAGTACGAATTATTGAACAACGGATTATTCGTAGAAAGACAAAAGAATATTCCGTTAATTTATAAGAATATAAAGTTAGCATCTAATTTAGTTTTAGATTTATTGGTAGAGAATACAGTGGTTGTTGAATTGAAATCAGTCGATATTCTGAAGCCGATTCACGAAGCACAATTAATCTCTTATTTGAAATTATCAGGAATACATACAGGCTTGTTGATAAAATTTAATGTTAAGTACTTAATTGACGGAGTTAAAAGAAGAGTAGTTTGATTTAACATTGGCATAAGTACATTATTAATACAAGCTCTGTGAACTCTGTGTGCTCTGTGGTGAAAAGCTATAAAAAAGTTCTTGTTTATTATAAGCTCTGTGCGCTCTGTGGTGAAAAGCTATAAAAAAGTTCTTGTTTATTATAAGCTCTGTGAACTCTGTGAACTCTGTGAACTCTGTGAACTCTGTGCGCTCTGTGGTAAAAAAGTTTTTAAATAGTTAATTCAAAAGTATGACTAAAATAATTTTAAAGGATATACCCGATTTACACAAGATCGATGTTTACGAAGCAAACGGCGGATATCAATCCATTCGTAAAGCCATAAAGGAAATGAGCCCTGACGATGTTACTAACGTTGTCAAAAATTCTAATCTCCGCGGACGCGGTGGTGCATGCTTCCCAACAGGTCTGAAATGGACGTTCATGCCAAAGCAGACAGAGAAACCAAAATATCTTTGCTGCAACGGTGACGAATCCGAGCCCGGAAGTTTCAAGGACAGGGAAATCTTCGAAAAGAATCCTCATCAGTTTATTGAGGGTACTTTGCTTGCCTGTTATGCAATGGGTATTAAAGCGGCATACGTTTACATTCGCGGTGAATATTTCAAATGGATAAATCTTCTGCAGGATGCTCTGGACGATGCTTATAAAAAAGGTTATGTGGGTAAAAATATTCTTGGTTCTGATTTCTCTACTGACATTTATATTCACAGAGGTGCAGGTGCATACATCTGCGGTGAAGAATCTGCTCTTATGAATTCCGTTGAAGGTAAACGCGGGTATCCGAGGGTTAAACCTCCTTTCCCTGCAGCAAATGGATTATGGGGCTGCCCGACGACTATCAACAATATAGAAACTTTAGCCACGGTGCCTGAGATTATTAAGAACGGTGCAGAATGGTTCACACAAATCGGTGCACCAAAACATCCAGGTACATTGCTGTTTGGTGTGAGCGGACACGTGAATAAACCAGGGGTGTATGAACTTCCTACAGGTACACCTTTAATGACAATCATTGACGATGTTTGCGGCGGTGTTCTTGGCGGTAAGAAAATTAAAATGGTTATTCCCGGCGGTTCTTCAATGCCTCCTTTAACTCCTGAGGAATGTTTAACTGCTAAAATGGATAATGAAAGTCTTAAGGAATTCGGTTCTTCAATCGGTACTGCAGGTGTTATGGTTATGAACGAAGATACAGATTTACTAAAAGTATTAATCCGTATTGCAAAGTTCTATTACCACGAATCCTGCGGGCAGTGTACTCCATGCCGTGAAGGTACAGGATGGCTTTTAAGAATACTGAAGAGAATCGATGCAGGACACGGAAGAATCAGTGACCTGGATTTATTAACATCAGTTGCTCTTAACATTGAAGGCAACACAATCTGTGCACTTGGCGATGCAGCAGCATGGCCTGTGAAATGGACTATTAAGAAATTCCGTGCAGACTTTGAAGCACGCGTTTCAAAAGATGATGTTGAAGTCC
>JBMOHR010000167.1:0-6152 GCA_049317745.1 Ignavibacteria bacterium | reverse complement strand
TTAATGTAAGTAGGTTTCAAATATTATTCTTTATTTATAAAAATATGATTATCAGTGAATATCAGTCTCCATCATCTTTTATCAGTGTGCCATTAAACTGTATTGTATGATTTAGTATCAAAGAATCGGAAGTAATATGCATAGTTACATAAGTAATTCAATTTATGTACAAAAAAAGGAGTTTGTAAATTAGCCAAAAACAGTAGTATATACAAAGTTCAAAATTATTTTAAAATATTTTGTAATCTCGGGAATTTTATTAGCATAATCAGTTGTTACATTCTCAAACAGTAAATAAGTTTACCTACCTATACTTTCACTCCTTATAAATGAGGTAGATGAGGAGGGCTGACGGGGAAACAGCTCTCCTACTTTTTTGTCCAAATCCAGATATCAATATTTACTTTCGCATACATTTCAATTACTTATCTAATCCATTAGTTAACAATATCAATAATAGTAAAAAATATAATATACTTTTTAAACTTATATTTTCTTAATTTGTCAATATGAAGTTAAAGAATACCAAGCCTGTTGAAGAAAAGTCTCCTTATTCATATTTACTCCTGGATAAGAGTTTAAGTATCATTGCTTTTAATGATTATGCTTTCGAAAGCATAAAGATGCTTTTGAACGTTGAGTTGTACATCGGCATGCCGGTAATGAATGTAATAGGGGAAGAATATAAAGATATCAGTAAAGGAATATTCAATGAAGTATTTAAGGGAAATTTCTTAAGGAAAGAATTCATTTTCGAATCACCTGTAGATAAAGAGCACTTCTATATCGAATATATTTATAATCCAATTTTTGATGAAGATAAGAAAGTAAAGTATATCTCTGTTTCGGCCGTTGATGTTACCGAAATTAAGAAAATGCGTATTGCATTAGAAGAAAGTGAAAAAAGATACAAGGGTATAGTTAATCTTCAGGCAAGTCTGCTCATCAGAGTTGATTTAAGCGGCAAGATAATTTTTGCTAACGATGCATATTGTAAAAAATTTGGTAATTCAAGAAAAGAATTAGTTGGAAGCAACTTTAAGCCTCTTGTTCATCCGGAAGATTTAGAGTCTACTCTTGAAATTATGAAAAATCTTGAGCATCCGCCATACCGTGTATCTATGGAACAGCGTGCATTCACAGCAGATGGATGGAGGTGGATACATTGGGAAGATGTTGCAATTAAAAATGAAAAAGGCGAAACTGTTGAGATTCAGGGAGTTGGCAGGGATATTACCGAACTGAAAGAATCGATTTCTACGTTATCTGAAACAAATGAACTACTGTACACTATACTCAGCTCTTCGCCTCTCGGCATTGTTGTAGTAGATCTGGATGGGAAAGTGAAATTCTGGAGTGACGGAGCAGAGCGTATATTCCTGTGGAATGCCGATGAGGCAATCGGAAAGTTCAATCCTATAGTCAGAAAAGATGATTTTGAAGCTTATAACAATAAATGTATTAAATTATTTAAAGGTGGTAATTCATACGAGTCCAATATCGAAAGAAACAGAAAGGATGGTACTTCCATTCTTCTGGAAGTCTTCGGTTCACCTTTAAAGGATTCTGACGGTAATATTAATGCAGGGCTTTTAATATATCAGGATATAACTGCAAAAGTTAAAGCTGAGTTTGATAATTTGAAACTTTCTTCTGCTCTTAATTCAAGCTCTGCTGCTATCGCTATTTTAACTGAAGATTTAAAAGTTGAATCAATTAATACCAGGTACTCTCAGTTAACAGAGTATGAGTTAAATGATGTAAAAGGTAAAAGCCTTGGGGATATTAAACCTCCGCAGATGACTTTAAGCGAGCTCGAAAAAGCTATTGAAATCATTTCTTCCGGTAAAGAATACAGGGCGCAGACAATTAATGTAACTAAAAGCGGCAGTCTTTACTGGGAAAATGTTTTAATCTCTCCGGTAAGTAATGTAAAAGGGGTGATTGGTAATTATCTATTAATCAAAGAAGATATCTCTGAAAATAAAAAGGCGTTGCAGGAACTTGTAAACTCAAGATTAAGACTTGGGACTATACTTAATAATATCTCTAACATTGTCCTTTATGAATTTGGGGGAGAGAATCCGTTTATTTCTTCCAACGTTCAGAAAATTCTTGGTTATTCTTCTGAAACTGTTCTTATGAAAGAAAATTTTCTGGAATCCATTATTGTTCAGGAAGATATTACTGAGTACCTTAAAGAGTTTAATAAATGGAATACAGGTCAGTCAAACGATGTTTTTAAAGTAAACTACAGATGCAGAACTGCGAAAGATGAAATTATCTGGGTTGAAAATATTATGTCTAAAGTTCATGATGGAGATAATTCCTATTTTTGCGGCGTTCTACAGGATATAACAGATTTTAAAAATAAAGAAGATATCATTGCATGGAATGAAACTCTTTTACGTATAATGACGGACAGTACAAGGTACGGTTATTATGTCGCCAATAAAAAGACCGATTCTGTCCTTTACGTGAATGAAAAATTTTGCGAGTTGTGGAACATTCCCGAATACTACGGAAAAATAAAGCTGAATAAGATTAAAAGTACCGAAGTCTTAAGCATGTGTTCTGCTAATGTTGTTAATCCTGAAAGCTTTATTCAGAGTACAACAAAATACAGTAATCCCGATAATCAGATTACGTTTGAAGATGAAATTAATTTCCTTAATGGCAGAACTTTAAGAAGATTCTCATCACTGCTTCTTGATAAAGATGGTGATTATCTTGGAAGGTTCTACCTTTATGAAGACATAACCGAAAAGAAGTTTTTCGAGAAAATCAGGAAATCGAAAATTGATTATAATGTTGTAATCGAACAGGCACTGGATGGTACTATACTGTTTGATTCGAAAGGTTCTATTAAAGGTGCAAATGCTATAGCATGTAATTTACTTGGTTACAATAAATACGATATTGTAAAACTTAATATTGTGGATTTATTCGATACCTCCGATCCTGATTATGAGGATCCCAAATTTATCGATGCCTTAGACGGAAAGACAATCATAGCAAAACGCAGACTCCTGAAAGCAAATGGTTCTGTTGTGTTTGTGGAAATTCATTCAAAAATGCTGCCCAACAGATTAATTCAATCAGTAATCTGGGAGATTGGTAAACTATATTATGAAAAGAACTCTAGAACATTTGATAAAATTATCAACCCATACGTTAACTTACTCATTAAACTTAAAGTTTTTAAACATGGAGAAAGTTCTCTGACTTGCCTAAACAGAATTTCTCTTTTCATGAAGAATTATAATTTTGTCTTTGATACAGGTATACAACTTAAAACCTCCGACAAAGAAATTCTCAACCGCTTTGTATCTTTAATAACCGAATTTGATCATTCTGTTTATCCTCAACTGGAATACATAGTCTCAATATTAACGCGTTTGAATTTTGATTTTCCAAAGTCTTCTATGTATGATGATATCTTCGCAGCTGTTAAGGATATAGAGCTCTATTCGAAGAAACTAAACGATAGCCTGGGTTTTCTGAATAAATTTATAAAGAAAAAGGATACGTCAGTCAAAATTAAAGATGATGTTGAGAATATTCTGGAATCTATCGTTAAGGTTAAATCTAAAATGAAGGTCTTAAACAGTTCATTCGATGATAACTTTACCGCAGATTTAGAATCTATATTTCGTAACTTAATTAAAAGCTATTCAGGTACTAATCCGAATTTAAGAATTACTTATAAGGACTTTACTTCTAACCCGAAAGTAGTTTTTAACAAAGGTGAACTGGTTGATTTGCTGAAAATATTTTTTGATAACTCAATTGAAGCATATGATAACTCTAAATCTTCAAAATCTTTAAATAGAATTGATTTGACTCTGAACCAGGAGAAAGAAAATCTTATCGTTGAATTTATCGATTATGGTGGTGGTATTCCGGCTAATATAAAAACTTCCATATTTCTAAAGGGTGTTTCATCAAAAGGCCGGAATAGAGGATTTGGGCTGAGTTATGCAAACACTGTTATTCAAAAATACGGCGGTCAGTTTCATCTGGATAATGAATTTAAACAGGGTACAAAGTTTAATATAATTTTTAATACTTTATAAATAAGAATATGGAAAATGTTCTGATAATTGATGATAATGTAAGATTTGCAGAAGACCTTGAACTTCTGTTAAAAGGTTCGTATAAAATATTCCGCGCTGAAACATCTTTTAAGGGTATAGAGATTCTGAAAAGGAATCACATATCCGCGGTTTTACTCGATTTGCAACTGCCTGATATTCCGGGACTGGATATGCTGGAAAAGATTCATAATGATTTTGATGCTCTCCTCCCTGTTATTATCATTACTGAATATGATGATACAGAATACGTTGTAAAAGCGATGAGGCTTGGTGCTTTCGATTTCCTTTCGAAGGATTTTCATGTTGACCTTATGAAGGAAAAGATTGAACAGGCACTTCAGCAGAAAAATTTAAAACTTCGTGTAGACGGTCTGCAGAATAATGCTTCTGTTACGGATGATACTTTCATATTTGCTTGTGACGAGATGAAGAACATTAATTTTGAAATATCAAAACTTGCGAACTGGGATTTCGATGTTTTATTAGTCGGTGAAACAGGTGCAGGAAAAGATATGGTGGCGTCACAAATATATCAGAGAAGTGAAAGGAAAGATAAACCTTTTATACCAATTCCTTTAAGAAGTCTTAGTGAATCCGTTCTTGAATCTGAACTTTTCGGACACGAAAAAGGTGCATTTACAGGTGCCGACAGAATGAAAGTCGGAAAGTTTGAAGCTGCAAATAAGGGAATTATTTATTTACCTGAAATTTCCAATCTGCCGGAAGCTATTCAGCTTAAATTGCTTCACTTTATGCAATATAAAACTATAACTCGCGTTGGGCATGATTCCAGAAAAGGTGAAATGAACCTTGATGTACGCTTAATAATGGCAACTAATGAAAACCTTGAGGAACTCGTTAAGAACGGTAGAATGCGCGAGGATTTCTATTACAGGATATCCGGCGTTACTCTGAAAATACCCCCTTTAAGAGAAAGGGTCGAAGATATTATTCCTCTGTCAAATTACTTCTTAAGCAAATTCTCTGCACAGTACAGCCAGGTTCATTATAAATTCAGTGATGAAGTTCTTGAATCATTCACGAAATATGAATGGAGGGGAAACATACGTGAACTTTCAAACTCAATAAAAAATGCTCTCTCATACACAAACAGTGATGTTCTGGGATTAAAGGACTTTCCTAATATTGTTAGGAGCAGAGGTACTTTAAGCTTCAATCAAAATACTTTATTGGATTCAGATGATGAATATCCACCGTATAAAGAATTTGAAACTAAGAATAAAATTAATTATTTTAATACATTACTCAAAAGAGTTAATGGGAAAGTCACCCTTGCTGCTAAGTTATCAGGATTAACTCCTCAGGGATTTAGAAAAGTTTTAAAACAACTGAATATTGATGTGAATTGAGTATTATAATATTACTTTTAAAACCTTAATTTATAATAATGAAAAAATATATTTTAATAGTTGTAGTACTGAGCACGATTGTTTACGGGGGATGTGCAGGTATAAGCGATGCCGTCTCTAATGCTCAAAGACTTCAATGGAAACTCGGAAATGTTTCAGGTATGAATTTGTCAGGAGTGGATGTCTCCAGAGTTTCAAGTTTAAGTTCTATTAATCCGCTTGACCTTGTTAAGTTAACTTCCGCAGTCGGTTCAGGAAAATTACCTGTAGGTTTTACTCTCAATCTTCTTGCTAAGAATCCCGAGGGTAATGGGGGTTCCAAAAATTCTTCCGATGTTATTAAATCGGTTGCCTGGAGATTGCTTATTGATAATGCGGAGACAATTAACGGTAACGTTTCAGGTCCTATCACAATTCCGGGAGTCGGACAAACAGCAACAATACCTGTATCCATCAGCCTTGATTTAATGCAATTTTTCAAGAATGAAGGATTAACAAGTTTAGTCGGACTTGCACTCGGTATCGGAGGAAAATCAGGTTCACCTGCAAGGTTAAGTCTGAAGATTCAGCCAACAATAGATACATTCCTCGGAGCTATCACATATCCGGGTGAGATTACTGTAATCGACAAAGAATTCAGAAGCAAATAAGCACGTTTTTAAGCTAAAACACGGTTATTCTAAGT
>JBMOHR010000166.1:0-6155 GCA_049317745.1 Ignavibacteria bacterium | reverse complement strand
AGAATAGATGAAAAATCCGCAACTGGTTTATCCGGGTGTTTACATGGCCTTGGATTCGAGACTGGAAGACTTAAAACAGGAACACCTCCGAGGCTCGACTTAAGTACAATAGATTTTTCGAAAACAGAAATACAGCCCGGCGATATAAATCCGGTGCCCTTTTCTCATAAAACGGTTTGGGACAAAGCCAAATTCCCGAATCAACAACAAATAGATTGTTACCTTACGCATACTAACGAAGAAACACACACACTGTTAAGAACGGGGTTTGAGGACTCTCCGATGTTCACAGGAAGGATTAAAGGAATTGGTCCGAGATATTGTCCGTCTATAGAAGACAAGATATCACGGTTTTCCGAAAAACCGAGACACCAGATATTTTTAGAACCCGAGACCCTGAATGGAAACACCATTTATATGAATGGATTTTCTACAAGTCTGGCCTTCGACATTCAGCAACGGGCGGTGAGAACCATACCCGGGCTTGAGAATGTAGTACTTGTAAAACAGGGATATGCAGTAGAATATGATTTTTTTCCTACATACCAAATTTTCCCTACACTTGAGACGAAACTCGTTTCCGGGCTTTACAATGCAGGACAGGTAAACGGAACATCGGGTTACGAAGAAGCCGCTGCACAGGGGTTGATGGCCGGAATCAATTCCGCAAATAAGTTACTGAAAAAAGAGCCGTTTATATTAAAAAGAAGCGAGGCATATATTGGGGTTTTAATAGATGACCTTATTATAAAGGTGCCGGAAGAACCATACAGAATGTTTACGTCGTCAGCGGAGTACAGATTAACGCTCAGGCAGGACAATGCCGACTTACGGCTATTGGAAATGGGAAATACGCTCGGCCTGGTAGAAAACAAATACCTTGATTTATTAAGGCATAAATACATAAGCGTACAGGAGGGGATTAAGTTTTTATACTCAAACACAATAACGCCGGGAAACATAAACGATATGCTGACGAAGAACAGCTCAAACCCTATAGGGCAAAATGAATTTCTCGCAAATTTATTGAGACGTAACGAAGTTAACATCAAAGAACTTTTCTCTCTCGAAATATTTAAAGAAAATACTTTTATACAGGAAATAAGAAGTGATGAAGGGGTTCTTAACCAGATTGAAATAGAGATTAAATATGAGGGTTACATAAAAAGACAGAACGAACAGGTAGAGCAATTCAACAGAACAGAAGATTTAAAGATACCCGTTGATTTCGATTACGACAGAATAAAGTCAATATCTTCGGAGGCGCTGGATAAGTTAAAAAAGATAAAGCCTGTCTCAATTGGTCAGGCCGGAAGAATAGCGGGGGTAAGGCCTTCGGACATTTCTGCTATACTGATATACATGCGTGGTTAATCGCTGACAAGAATCAGCCAAGCAGTTCTTTCGTTGTTTCCAGATAAATGCGATAAGTATTTTCATCAAAACACACAAACCTAATTTTCCCGAAACTTTCATTGGCGTTTAAAAAATGCATTGCCTCGGTTATCGCTATTTTGGTTGCCTGATTTACGGGAAACCTGTAAACGCCTGTGCTGATTGCGGGAAAAGAAATGGAAAACAAATCATTGAGGGCGGCAAGTTCAAGAGATTTTCTGTAACAACTTTTTAAAAGTTCTGCTTCGTTATGGTTTCCGCCGCGCCAAACCGGGCCAACGGTATGGATTATGTAACGGGATTTTAAATTATACCCTTTTGTAATTTTGGCATCACCTGTATGACAGCCATTAAGTGTTTTACATTCAACCAGAAGTTCTTTCCCTGCGGCCCTGTGAATTGCGCCGTCAACACCGCTTCCGCCAAGCAGGGGTTTGTTTGCTGCGTTAACAATGGCGTCTGTCTCCTGGGTTGTAATATCCCCAGAAACAATTTCAATTTTGTTTTTAACGTTCGCGTCCATTGAAAACTTCTCTTCTGGGCACGGGAAACTTAATTCCTGCGGCTTTAAACTCCTGAAGTATTCTGTAGTTTATTTGTGAGCGTAACACAGAATGCATCTCCTGGTCTTTGGTCCATACCCACAATTTTGTAATTATTCCAAGTTCGGTTATTTCCGAAAAGGTAACAGACGGCGGAAACTCGTTTAACGAGTACTGGTTTTCGTTTCCGAGTTTTAGCAGTATCTCTTTAACTTTTTCAAAATCTTCGTTATATGATATAGTTACGGGAATTTCGATTTGTGTTTTATCTACGTAGCTTCTGTTAATTACTTCTTTCTCTATAAAAAACGAATTCGGAACAATTATCATAATACCTGCGTTCGTTTTCACTTTAGTGCTTCGCGCAGAAATTGAAACTACGGTGCCCATTTTTCCGCCGATTTCTATAAAGTCACCTTCTTTTATCGGCCGCTCAAACAGTATTATAAGCCCGCTGATAAAATTGTTCGCAATATTCTGAAGACCAAATCCTATTCCCACCATAATGGCTGCACCACCTGCAAACAGCAGAGAAACGTTTATACCTGCAGAGTTTAAAGCAATCAGAAACCCAATAACAAGAATTAAGTAATTTATTATTCTCGCAATAGAGCGCGCAACTCCTTCGTTAACCTCATTGCGGGGAAAAATCCTTTTCAGGAGAATGCGTTTTATTAATTTTGACAATATTATTACAAACAAAAATAATACGGCAAAAACAATTATGGAGGTTAGAGTAACTATCTCATCACCAAGGTTAAAAAGCGGATGATTTAAAATTTCCATAAATGATTAATAACTTTCGTCTATAGTTGGAAACTTCTTTTCTTTTACATCGCTAATATACCTGCGAAATGCGTCTTTCATATCCTGGGCAAGGCTCATATACTTTCTAACGAACCTTGGTTTAAATTCTTCAATCATTCCCAGCATATCCTGCGTAACAAGAACCTGTCCATCACAGAAGGGGCCAGCCCCTATTCCGATAGTAGGAATAGTTAATGCTTCAGAAACTTTTTTGCCAAGTTTGGCAGGGATTTTTTCGAGTACTATGGCGAAGCAACCAGCCTTTTCCAGAATTAAAGCATCTTTATAAATTTGCTCCGCCTCTGTTTTATCAATGCCGCGTGTTTTATAACTTCCGAATTTATTAATAGACTGCGGGGTCAGCCCGAGATGCCCCATCACAGGGATACCAATATCTACAAGCCTTTTCACCGTATTGGCAATGTAGCTTCCACCCTCCATCTTGATTGCATCACAGCCCGTAAGCTTCATAACCTTGCCGCAATTACGTATGGCATCGTCATCGCCGACCTGATAACTCATAAATGTCATATCGGCAACAACCATTGCCCTTTCGACACCTTTTCTTACGATGGAAGTGTGGTATATCATTTCTTCCAGTGTTACGGGAAGGGTTGTTTCGTTCCCCTGAATAACGTTGCCAAGCGAGTCCCCGACCAGAATTATCTCAATCATTGCGGCATCCAGAAATTTTGCAGTAAGATAATCATAACCTGTAAGCATTGTGATTTTCTCGTCGCTTTCTTTCATCAGCTGCAGGACCTTTGTGGTTATGTGCTGTACGTCCTTTGTTATTAATTTTTTCCGTGGCATTGTTTTTCTTTTTTATTTAATAATAAATCAGAATAGGATACATTGATAAACTTTTTCTCGTCAAGCTCTAAAATGTCTATCAGGCTTTCCATTCTTTTCCTTGCTTCCTTAATTGAATTAAAAATTATCTCAATTTCAAGATACTTACCTAATCCGATTACTTTATCTATGTGTATCCGTACATTATCTATAATTGTTATTTCTCTTACTTTCTTAACTTTAATCAAGATTCCGTGAAGCGCGCTCAGTGTGGAATTTAATTCTTTTGGTGTGTTTGTTTCCGAAATCGTATAGTTTGAAACCCGTTTAGAGGATTCATTACTTCTGAAATAATGGATAAGGTTACCCGTCTTCCCGTTTATTATACGCAGTTTCAGCCTTCCCTTATTTACGCTGTAATAAATATCGTCCTGGGCCTGTGTTTGCCTGATTGGTGATTTTCCTTTACAAATCAACTGTACAAGCTTTCTTGTTTTTCTGGGGTCGGATAACTTAACCTTAATTTCCAAGTTCTTCTTCATTTAAGAATAAGGTTATTTGTCGGTTAAAATACCGCGGGTACTTCTGGATATAAAATCAAGAATTGTCTTAGTCTCTTCGGTTTCCGGCAGAACAGTTTTAATATTTTTAACGGCGTCGGAAACGTTCAGCCCCGACTTATAAAGCAATTTATAGAATTCTTTTATTCCGTCAATTTGGCGAGAGGTAAGCCCTCTTCTTTTCAGTCCAATCACATTCAGTCCTTCATATTTCATCGGGTTATCTCCTGCCATTATATAAGGGGGAACGTCTTTAACTGCTTTTGTAAAACCTGCGAGTATAGAGTGTGTGCCAACTTTAACAAACTGGTGCACCGCGACAAGGCCGCCTACAATCGCCCAGTCATCAATTTCCACGTGCCCGCCTAACGTACCACAATTAGCAATAATAGCATTGTTACCAACTCTGCAGTCATGTGCAACGTGTGAATATGCCATAAGTAAGCAATCTTTCCCTACGACTGTTTTGCCACTGGCAGCCGTACCCCTGTTTAACGTTGCATATTCTCTTACAACGGTATTTTCGCCTATTTCTAGAGTTGTTACTTCTCCGTTAAATTTTAAATCCTGGGGTATTGTCGAAACAACCGCTCCATGATGAAGTTTAACATTATCTGAGATACGAGCGCCGTTATCAATTATTACGTTTGACCCTATTTCGACATTATTCCCAATCACAACATCCTCTTTTATTACAGTAAAATCACCTATGATTACATTGGAGCCAATCTTTGCTTTTGGGCTTATGGAATTCAGGGCCATTGTATTATATTATAATGTTTTTTCTATTAAAAAATCCTCTTCGTGAGCATTTGCCTTTGTTATCATTTCGGCAATTAATCCGAGCGAAATAAACTGAACACCAATGATTATGAACAAAATACCGACAAGGAATAAAGGTCTGTTACTTATTGAGGCACCTTCAAAGAATTTAAGGTATGTTAAATAAAGCGTTATCAAAAAACCCGACAAGAATGAAAGTAAGCCAAGCATCCCAAAAAGATGCAATGGTTTTTTCATATACTTGTTGGTAAAAACAACCGTGATTACATCAAGAAATCCGTTAATAAACCTGCTGGCACCAAATTTTGTTTTACCAAATTTGCGCGGGTGATGCTTTACTATTTTTTCCGTTACTTTAAATCCTGATAAATGTGCCAATGCCGGCAGATATCTGTGCATTTCGCCATAAACCTTCAGGGATTTCACCACGTCTTTTTTGTAACCTTTGATGCCGCAATTAAAATCGTGTAACCTTACGCCTGAAAGTTTTGAGGTAACATAATTAAATATTTTAGAGGTGTTCCTTTTTATGAATGGATCATACCTTACCTTCTTCCAACCGGAAACAAGGTCATATCCCGACTGTAAGGTCTTTATCAGTTCGGGAATCTCATTGGGGTCGTCTTGTAAGTCCGCATCCATAGTTATTACATAACTGCCTTTTGCCGCCTTAAATCCTGCGGCAAGTGCTGCCGACTTACCGTAGTTCTTTCTGAATTTGATACATTTAAACCTGCTGTTTGCGGAATGTATTTCTCTGATTTTGTCGAATGATCTGTCAGTGCTTCCGTCGTCAACGAATATAACCTCATAACTGCTATTGATTTCACCTAAAACAGACTCCAGTTTTTGAGATAACTCTTTTAGCGACTCCTCCTCGTTTAATAAAGGAATTATAACGGATACTGTTTGTTTGTTAAGGTTTAATGCCGCACCTTTCGGGTTATCAACGCGAACCTGTTTTGAGCTATTGTTTTGTCTTAGAACGGGATTTTGTCTCGACATCTGGCTCTGGCTTGCAACAACCGGAACATTTGTCTCGCCAACAATTTTATCGATAATGTCTTTATCTTTGCTTTCCTGGGTTTTGTTTTTATTGTTATATCTATTCCTATTGTTGTGGTATCTGCGCCTGTAGTTCTTTTTCTGACCTTTGTTTTCGTTACCTCTGTTTTCTTTTCCGTTACTATCCTGCATATCTGTTTTTTAAATTCCAATAATATAACTATTTAAAAAAAGATGTTGCACTCAAAAATTCCCCTCTCTTTCCATTTAA
>JBMOHR010000165.1:0-6163 GCA_049317745.1 Ignavibacteria bacterium | reverse complement strand
GCTTCTTACAATAACGTTGTATCGGTCGCAGCTTCTTCTAACACAGACGTAAAAACAATATTCTCAAATTTCCATTCCACAGTAGATATAACCGGTCCGGGACAGGACATTATCAGCACAATCTATAACAATAATTATACAAACCTCAGCGGTACGTCAATGTCTTCACCAATAGTTGCAGGTACAGTTGCTTTGATAAGGTCAAAATATCCTGCCTGGACAGTACAGCAGGTATATGACAGATTACTTCTCGGAGTTGACAGTATTTACACACTCAACCCTACATACGTAGGACTTCTCGGAACAGGCAGAGTAAACGCATTCAAGTGTTTATCAGACCTTCCGATAGTAAGACTCGTAACTGCAAACCCAAACGATTCAATCTATGGAAACAACGATAAAGTTTTCGATGTGGACGAAATCATCGCACTTCAGCTAAACCTGAAGAACACTCACTTTGCAGGAACGAATGCATCCTTAAGACTCACAACAACAAGTACAGACGTTCAGATAGTACAGGATTCTGTGTACGTCGGCAGTATCGGTGCATACGCAAACTTCAGCACTGCATTAACGAACACATTTAAGGTAAAAGCTTTGTCATCTTGTGCATTCGACAAAGATATAATTTTTAAAGTTAAAAGTTCTGCAAGCTGTTACACTGACGACAATGCAAACACTTTCACAGTAAGGTTCAGACAGGGCTTTGCAGTACACTCAGCTAATAACATGAAACTCTGCCTTACAAAAGACGGAAACGTCGGCAAAAAAGCTCAGAGTTACGGCTCAGGCCTTCAGATTGGAAGCGGAACAACAAACTACATATACGAAGGCGGACTGATGATTGGAACGAGCAACACAAAGGTATCGGACGTTGTTAGACGCTCACAGACACCTGCAAATGCTTCGGATACTGACTTTGTCGCATTAAGAGGTTATGCTTTAACAACACCTGGCGTTCATTCTGCTCAGGACGGTATTGGCAAGTTCAACGACGACGGTGCAGGCTCTAACAAAATAGGCGTTGAAGTGGAAGCATATTCATACGAGTTTACAACATCGCAGGATATGAATTACGTTCTTGTACAGTACAAGATTAAAAACACAAGCGGAGCAGCACTTTCAAACGTTTATGCGGGACTGTTTACCTGGATGTCGCCTGAAGGTTTCTTCAATTCAGGAAATATCTCAAGGTTAAGTACAGCAAATAAACTTGCTTACACTTACAACACAGGATATATGGATAAATACATTGGTGTTGGATTAATGACAAACCAGACAATGAACTTCAAAATATATCCTTCAACAGACTTACTGAACGGATTTACGACACAGGAAAAATGGGACGGATTAAGCAGCGGAGTTGTAAACGATTCATTAGGACCTAACGGAAACGGATACGTACTCGGTGTAGGACCTTTCAACCTTGCAGTAAACCAGGTAGAAACAATCGGCTTTGCAGTTTTATACGGAACATCGGCAGCAGATTTAATAGCAAAGAACATTCAGGCAAAAACAAAGTACAATACAGTCGGCGTAAACAATATCTCAACTGAAGTACCGAAAGTATTCAGTTTATCGCAGAACTATCCGAACCCGTTCAACCCGACGACAAACATAATGTTCGGCGTACCAAAGAATTCAATGGTAACTATTAAAGTGTATGACTTACTCGGAAGAGAAGTAGCAGTACTCTTAAACGAACAGAAACAGGCAGGAACATATCAGGTAGATTTCAACGCAGCTTCATTAAGTTCAGGAGTGTACTTCTACAGGATGGAAGCAGGAACATTTGCAGACATAAAGAGAATGGTAGTTATAAAGTAACAATGTGACAGAGTGACATAGTAACAAGGATTATTATAAATACAGAGGGGCAGGTTGAAGAATCTGCCCTTTTTGTTTTGGCAAATTCCCGAAAGAAAGCAGAATAAACAATTAAAATTCACAGCAAGAAAGTAAGATGCTTGACCGTAAGAAATCACTAACTGGCAATAATATATAGCAGTTAGAATCAACCAGCTCTTTAATTTATGTGTTTTGCCGGTAAAATAGGTACCTCCAATAATTTGGAATTTCAGTATATTACTATTATTATTTGTATAAATTAATGTGATGATAATTAAAATTAATACGCTTAAGTTTACTCTAACAGAATTAAATGTAATCTTAAAATGAAAGTACCTGAATTTTTCTACAACATTAAATATCTGTCTGATAATGACACAGAGGCTTTTGAAAAGTTTCTGCAGTCGCCGTATTTTAACACAACCTCTTCTATCTCTGTTGTTTTCAGTATTATAAAAGATAATATGCGTTTAATAAAAGAAAACAGGTTCGATGAACTGAGGTCCGCGATTGCAAGCACATCAGATTATTCGGAAGGTACAATTGGTAAGAACCTTTCGTACCTGAATAATATGTACGAAGAGTTTGCAAAGGCAGAAGGTGTGAAGAACAAGAAGTTCTACAATGAATTCTTCAGGTGCAAGTACCTTCTGCTTAAAGGGAATTATCATCTGCTGAACAAAGAGTTGGATAATTTTGACAGGATTCTGAACGAGCAGGAAAATTTTGACAACGACCTGTTCCTGAACCTGTATGATTTCAATATGCTGAAGTATGCAGTCACTTCCACTTCAGAAAATAAACTTGATACTCTTTCAAAACTTGACAGTGAAAAAGAATTTACACTGGAGTCTTCGAAGAACCTTTTAGTGTACACTATCGCAAATACCACATTAAATTTCGCTAATTACGTTATACAGTGTTCCAACTCAACGAAGAAGGCTAACAAAAAATATCCCGTTAACCTTGAAAGCATTTTCGGTATCATAAAAAGTCCTGAGTTCAGCACTTACAACACTCTGCAGAAGAAAACCATTACGATAAACCATAAGATGTACAGGATGTTCAGCAGCATCACTCACGACAGGTACTATAAGGACTACAAAGACTTTTACTACAAAGTGAAAGATTCATTCAACCACGAATTCAGGAACATACACCTTGGAATGCTGATGAACTATTGCTTCCTTAGGTACAGGGTGAAAGACAAGGATAAGCATTTTCTTGAAGAAGGTCACAGAATACTTTATGACTTCATAGACGGCGGATATTACGTAAATGAAAACACCGGGTACCTGCATTCCACTGTGTACAGAAACTTCGTCGTTTACTGCGCTACAAAGAACAGGAAGGAAATGCTGAAAAAACTTATAGACAACCATACTGACAAACTTAACCCTGCGGAAGTAAATACGATGAAGGATTTTGCGATGGCACATTACTGCTACGCAAACGGACAGAATGACGCTGCTTTAAAATATGCACTGAAACTGAACAATGCAAAGTTCTTCTATAAGTTTGATTTAATATTCCTGAAGATAAAGTTGTACTATGACATGGAAGACCTTGTAAGCCTGGAAAATATGGCGGGTATATTGAAACATAACCTGCAAACTGCGGAAATATTCAACGCAAATGAAATGAAGAAATTCGAATACCTGATATACTGTCTGAACTTGCTTATAAAGGCACACGCAAAGTATGAAAAGACAGAAGACATATTCGATTTTGAATATCTGCTAAAGAAGATTGATGCAAAACCAAGTTTTGCGATAAGAAACTGGCTCAGAGAAAAAGTTATTTCGTTTATTAAAGAGAATAAAAGTTAATTAAAAAATAATTACAATTTAACCCACGAACTGTGGGACTTTATAAAATACAAAATTAATAATATCATGAAAAAAATAATTATTCTTTTCGTATTTGCCCTTTTCTTCAATGAAAGCGGGATGTCACAGCCGTTTTTCTATCAGTGGAATCCCGTCAGCAGTCCTGTTACGGGCAATTTAAATTCAATGTACTACAACTCTTCCACATACCTTGTCACAGGAAATGCAGGGAAGATATTGTATTCGAGTAATGCAGGAATGAACTGGATCATTACAAACACAGGTGTTTCTGCTAATCTTCAGTCTGTTTTCGGAGGGAATCCTCTGTTTGCGGCAGGTTCTTCCGGTACTATAATCAAAAGCACGGACAACGGAATTAACTGGAGTTCTGTGACTTCCCCTACTGCGAATAATATCAATTCAGTTTCCGGCTATGTTGCCGCAACTTACAAAATAATATGCGGAGATGGCGGAAAGATTTACACAACAACAAATCAGGGTCTTAACTGGACAGAGGTTGCATCTGGAACGGTAAACTCGCTTCGCAATATGTACTTTAACAGCTCAATTTCTGTTTACAGAAGTTACGTCTGCGGTGATAACGGAACATTCCTGAAACTTATATATGCACTTCCGGTTCCTCCTTCAGTGACTGTTGTTCCATTCAGCACAGGAGTTACAAACAACTTCTATGCTGTTTCTGCACTCGGTGATACTTCGAAGATACTGCTCGTCGGTTCGGGTGGTATCATAATGAAATCAACGAACGGAGGTATTAACTGGGTTCAGCAGTTAAGCGGAACAACGAACGCACTCAGGTTTGTGAATGCCGTTTCAGCAACCGATATATGGGTCGGCGGTGACAACGGAACTATGCTCCATACAACTAACGGCGGTACTAACTGGATTACACAAGCAGTTAATTCAACTGCAGGAATAAACTCTATGCTGTTTGTATCAAACATAAAAGCTTATGCAGTCGGTACGGGCGGTACTATACTTGAATCAAATTTCCCGTATCCTTTAACCGATACTCTTGTTAAAAGGAATAAACTCGAAGGCAATAATATTAGTGCTTATTTCCAGAGTACTGGAATAAACAATCAGAATACTATAACGGGTAACACTGCAGGTTTTGAATGGCCGAAAGGTTCAAATAAATATGCAATCTTTACTTCCGGTTTAAGCATTTCCGCAATGGTAAACGGAAACCTTCGACAGGCAATGGGTTCTTACAAAGGGGAATTTGCATTCGGACAGATTGTAAACGGTAACCCTGTTATAATTTCGGGTCTTAACAGAATCTGGAAAGTTTCTGCGGGCGATAACTGCAACAACAGCATTGACTGGGCTAACTGGGGAATGATTGTTCCTTACGGTGCACCTTTCCGCGATATGAATAACAACGGACAATATGATGCGTGCATAGACATTCCGGGAATGCGCAATGCTACTCAGACTATCTTTATGGCACTTACTGACGGATTTCCGTGGAGTCATTCTCCTGGTGAAGGTTTCGGAGGAGGTACTCTTCCTTTAAAAGCAGACTTGAAAATTACTGCTTACACATACGGCGATTCTGCATTGAACGATGTGCAGTTTATTAAATACGATTTGATAAACCGCGGCTCTGCTGCCTGGAACAATCTGTACATAGCTCTAACGGGCGACTTCGACTTAGGTGATGCAGTTGACGATTACTACGCAACAGACTCAGTAAGAAATATGTGGATTGGATATAATGCTGATAATATAGACGGAAACGGAAATCCTCCAACATACGGTGCAAATCCTCCTGCTGTAGGTATGCGTATGATTAAATTCCCGATAAACAAAACAGTTAATCCTTACGACACAATAAAGTCAATCGCTGGTGTTAAGATTTCCTGCGGCGGTTGCAGTGACCCTGTTTGTGAATGGGACCCTAACGGCGACCCTGTTGGTGCATACAACCTTATGAAGGGATTCAAGAAAGACGGTACTAAATGGATGAGCCCGATGTTCACGCCGCCGAGACCTGTAAAATTCCTTTACACAGGTGAACCCGAACCTAATACAGGATGGACTGAACTGAAAGGCTCAATAAGAAACTGCGGCTATGATACTGGTGCGTATCAACCGGTAAATCCTCCCGGCGACAGAAGGTACATACTTTCATTCGGAAAAGATAATTTCACGATGAACCCTGGTGATTCACAGAGTATAATCGTAGCTCAAATGATTGCACGCGGAACGAGCAACCTGAACTCAGTAACCAAACTTAAACAACTTTCTGATTTCGTTGCAAACTACACTGTCGGCATTAAACCTATACACAATTTCGTCCCTAATATATATTCGCTGTCACAGAATTATCCGAATCCGTTTAATCCTGCAACAAAGATTAAATTTGATATCGCAAAATTCCACTCCTTTGGAGGGGTGCCCGAACCCGCGAAGCGGCTCGCTTTTGAACGGCGGGGTGGTTTAGTCTCTCTCAAAATCTA
>JBMOHR010000164.1:0-6174 GCA_049317745.1 Ignavibacteria bacterium | reverse complement strand
TAACGAATCCCCTGTGCAATCTGCTCGATAAAGCAAAAGAAGATTTCACACGTGAAGATTTACTGAAAGTAATTGAAGAGAAACAGATTGAAACCATAAGATTTCACTATACTGCTCTTGACGGAAAACTTAAGGAGTTAAGAATTCCTTTACCCGACAGAAAGAATGCGGAAATAGTTTTAACAGAAGGCGAAAGAGTTGACGGTTCGTCGCTGTTCAAAGGGCTTGTAGATACAGGTCTTTCAGATTTATACGTTGTACCTGTTTACAAGACGGCCTTTCTGAATCCGTTCAACAACACAAGTCTTGATTTCGTCTGCCGTTACGTTACAGCAGAGGGTGCACTTGCACCATTTACACCTGATAACATTCTGCACAAAGCTGCAATGCTTTTTAAGAAAAACACAGGCATTGAACTTCACGCACTCGGCGAACTGGAATTTTATTTACTCTTCAACCCCGAGAACAATATGTACTTCCCGCCAAGACAGCAAGGATACCACGCTTCGGGTCCATACCTGAAGTCGGGAAAGATTTTATCGGATATGCTGAGAGTGATAACACAGATTGCAGGACAGGTGAAGTATGCGCATAGTGAAGTTGGTTTTATTGAAAAGATTGTAAGTGCAAATCCTGAAATAGACGGAAGAATGGGCGAACAGCTCGAGATAGAATTTCTTTCAACACCGATTGAAGAAGCAGCGGACAACATCGTGATTGCAAAGTGGCTCATCAGAAACATTGCATATCAAAACGGAATACTCGCAACGTTTGCACCGAAGATTGAAGAAGGATACGCAGGAAGCGGAATGCACTTCCATCTGAAACTTATAAAAGACGGTAAGAGCGTAATGGTGGATGAGAAGGGTGATTTAACTATTCACTCGAAAAAACTTATCGGAGGTTTATTAGGATTTGCTGACTCATTAACTGCATTCGGCAACACAGTACCGTCTTCATATTTAAGGTTAGTTCCTAACATGGAAGCTCCTACACAATTCTTCTGGAGCGATGCAAACAGAAAAGCAATGGTCAGAGTACCTCTCGGCTGGTCAAAAACGAGCAACCTTGCCGAGTTAGTAAACCCTGGTGAGAAGAGTGTACCTATGAAGATTGACAGTATGCAGACGATTGAACTTCGAGTACCCGACGGAAGTGCGAACGTACATCAGTTAGTAGCGGGCATTGCAATGGCGGCTGAATACGGATTCACACATTCAGAAGAATCGCTGAAGTTAACCGAGAAGCTTTACTTCAAAGGAAAGACAAAGGAAGAAAATCAGGATGTAGAATTCCCAAGCTTATCAACAACGTGTGCGGAATCAGCAGATATACTTGAGAAAAAAAGAGACCTTTACGAAAGAGAAGATATATTCCCTGCCAGCGTGATTGATTATTCTATAAATCAGTTAAGGGCAGAAAACGACAGAGACATGCACAAGAACATTTCCGAGTTATACGGCAAAGGAAAGATAGTAGAGAAGAAAAGGATAATGCACAAAGACATACACAAACATTAATACCGATGTGAAAAACCCCTCGCAAGAGGGGTTTTTAGTTTACAGCCTACTACTTTTTAAAATTTGTCTGGTACTCTGTTTGTTTCCCGTTAACATCAAACCATACATCATCCGGAACAAGTTTCCTAACAGATTCATACAACTCTTTTAAACCCTCGGCATATTCCTCCTTTGGAAATACAGGAGACTGAAAAACCCTCGGTGGTTGATCGAGGTTAGGGTCCGAATTTGGAATGATAATTCTTGCGTATTCAGTCGGACCGCCAACAGGATGATTGTTTTCAGAAACAGCATCAATAATACCTGAAGCAATTTTTGATTGACATACTTTCTTCTCGAGAAGTTTTAAATCTTCCGCTGTAACCGTAAACGTATAACCAAGCGGTGTGTTTTCACCATATCCAAGATGATAGTTTAAAGCACCTGTGCCATCTTTATTAACAGTAATTTCAAAACTGTAATGGTATGGCGGAGGTAAAGGACCTCTGGAATAAAAGTACTGTAAAGATGACCAGTCAGTATGTGAATTATCCTGTGACTTTGAGCAGGAAGTAATTACTACGAGCATAAGCAATGTAAATAATAAATTCTTCATAATAATAATTTTCTAAAATTTATGTATTATATATAATACTATCAAAGCAATTTGAAGTTCCCAAGTGTTCTGTTCTTGGAAATAAAAAAGCCGGTATTAACCGGCTTAAGTATTGAAAAGATTATGTTCTTGGTTTTCTGTTAGGTGGTCTTGAATGACCGCCCTCTCTTCTTTTAGGTCTTTCTTCTTCTGTGCTTTCATCACCTTCTTTTTTAAGCAATGCACGTCTGCTTAGTTTCAGCTTTCCGTTATCGTCGATACCGAGAAGTTTAACCTGAATCTTGTCACCCATTTTCAAGACATCTGCAACGTTTGCTACTCTTACGACATCTATTTCAGAGATGTGAAGGAGTCCTTCTTTACCCGGCATGATTTCAACAAAGGCACCAAATTCTTTTATACCTTTAACTACGCCGTCATAAATCTTGCCAACTTCAGGAACCGCTGTTAATGCTCTTATCATATTGATTGCGATATCAGCATTCTCTTTGTTCACTGCTGCAACTGTTACTTTACCTTCGTCATTAATATCAATCTCGGCTTTACTTTCAGCGATAATGCTTCTGATAGTTTTTCCGCCTGGTCCGATAACAAGACCTATCATATCGATAGGAACCTGAATTGAGAATAACTGCGGTGCATATTTGGAAAGTTCTTCTTTGCCCTGTGCAAGAGTATCATTCATAATTCCAAGAATATGAAGTCTTCCTGCTTTTGCCTGAATTAATGCCTGTTTCATAATATCGAAAGAAATACCCATAATTTTTATATCCATCTGGATTGCAGTGATACCTTCTGTAGTACCTGCAACTTTGAAATCCATATCGCCGAAGTGATCTTCTGAACCGAGTATATCGCTTAAGACAACAACTTTATCTTCTTCTTTAATGAGTCCCATTGCAATACCTGCGACAGGTCTTGTAAGTTTTACTCCGCCATCCATAAGCGCAAGCGAGCCTGCACAAACAGTAGCCATTGAAGAAGAACCGTTTGATTCAAGTACATCGGAAACTATTCTGATTGTATATGGGAAATCAGTTTCAGAAGGAATCATTTTCTTTAAAGCGCGTTCTGCCAGATTACCGTGTCCGATTTCTCTTCTACCGGGTCCGGGTCTTCCGCCGACTTCACCAACGCTGAACGAAGGGAAGTTATAGTGCAGAAGTATTCTTTTGTTTCCTTCTTCTTTAATCAAGCCTTCAACTATCTGCTCGTCGCGTTTTGTACCGAGGGTCATTGTTGTCAAACTCTGTGTTTCACCTCTTGTAAAGAGAGCAGAACCGTGTGTTCTAGGCAGAATACCGATTTCACAAGTGATAGGTCTGATATCCGTAACGCCTCTTCCATCGAGTCTTATATGTTCATCGACAATCATTTTTCTCATATCAACCTGCTGAATATCGTGCATAACTTCTTCGAGTTTCTTTTCAGAATCAGGATATTTTTCTGCAAGAGCGGTTAATACTTTAAGTTTTAATTCTTTTGATTTTTTATGTCTATCTTCTTTTGAAAGAATAGTTCTATCGAGACCTTTTATTTCTGCTTCATAGATTGCTTTGACATCGTTCATCATTTCAGTTCTGTCTTCAATCGGGTCGACAGTTCTCTTTTGTTTACCTGCTTCAGCGGCAAATTCTTTCTGGAAGTTGCAAAGTTCGATTATGTACTTATGAGCAAATTCAACAGCCGCCAGGAGGTCTTCTTCCGACATTTCTTTTGCTTCGCCTTCAACCATAACAATTGAGGTAAGAGTACCCGCAACGGTAACGTCAAAATCACCCTGCTCTAACTGATTAAAAGTAGGATTGACTATTAACTCACCATTAATTTTTGTTAACCTGACTTCTGCGATAGGTTCATGAAAGGGTATATCGGAAATCATCAATGCAGCTGATGCACCGACACATCCAATAACATCGGGATCATAATCACCGTCTGCCGAATAAACACTAACGTGAATTTGTGTTTCGCAAAAATATCCATCTTCGAACATAGGTCTTATAGGTCTATCAATAAGACGTGAGGATAGAATCTCTTTTTCAGAAGGTCTGCCTTCTCTTCTAAAGAATCCTCCGGGAATATTGCCTACTGCGGCTGTCTTTTCCCTGTAATCAACGGACAGAGGGAAAAAATCCTGTCCCACGTTCGCTTCTTCTTTTGCAACTACTGTACACAATACAACGTTATCGTCATAAGATGCCAACACTGCACCATTAGCCTGTTTTGCTAATCTTCCTGTTTCGAGCGTAAGTTTCCTTCCGCCGATCTCCATAGATTTTCTAAAAACCATCTTTGTCTTTCTTTTAAGTTTACTTTCTTAATTCTAAATCTTTCACGACCTGTCTGTAGCGCATTACGTCTTTGTTCTCGAGGTATTTAAGAAGTTTTCTTCTTTTTCCTACCATCTTCAAAAGACCGGTCTTTGAATGATTGTCCTTTTTGTGTTTACTAAAATGTTCTGCTGAAAGTTCATTTATTCTTTTTGTTAAGATTGCTACCTGAACCTCAGTTCTTCCGGAATCTTTTTCAGACTTTCCGAATTTTGTTACAATTGCTTGTCTGTCTTCTTTTGTTAATCCCATTTTAATGAATTAATTATTTTATTAAATGTTTATTACACTCTTGTTTATCTTTATTCAGCTGGTTTACAAGTTCATCAAGAGAGTTAAATTTCTTCTCAGCCCTTATGTATTCCTTTAAAACCACTTTAATTTTCTTTCCGTAAATATCTTTATCGAAATTAAAAATATTAACTTCAATAAAAATTTCATTGCCCGTTGAAACAGTCGGGCGGTTTCCAATGTTCATCATTCCAGCATACTCACCGTCTTCCAAAACTACATTTACACAATAGACCCCGTTCTTTGGAATCAACTTATGTTCGTCAGAAACTTTCACGTTTGCAGTCGGAAATCCGATTGTACTTCCTCTTCTGTCACCAGTAACAACTGTTCCTTCGAACGAATAATCATCTCCAAGAATCTCACGTGCACCTTCAACATTACCGCTCATCAATAAATTTCTTATACCTGTACTGTTTATCTTTGATTCACCTCTTAACTCTTCAACCTTATACAAATCAAAACCATACTTATCTGTCAGAGTATTCAGAGTTTCAAAATTCCCTTCCCTGTTCTTGCCGAAGGAATGGTCAAAACCCAACACCAAATGTTCAAGCCCTATGCCGTCTACCAGATACTTTTTAAGGAACTCCTCTGCACTTGTAGTAGCAAAATCTTCCGTAAATTTCAGCACATAGACCACATCAACACCAAGATTTTGAAATGTCTCCAACTTCTCATCGGTAGTAGAAAGAAGTTTAATCTCAGCACTTCGGTTCTTTAAAATCAGCTGAGGATGCGGGTCAAAAGTCACAACCACACTTCTGCACCCGAATTTATCCTTTAATTCGTGCAACTTATCAATAACAACACGGTGTCCTTTGTGGACTCCGTCAAAGGTTCCTACCGTAACAACACTATGCTTATCGTAATTACTCTTATCTAAGTTTCTTAATATCTTCATTAAATATAAATATCGAATAGAGCTTTATCGCCCTATCCGATACAATAATTTTCCTTTTTATTTTAAAGCCTTCAATGTTTCAAGAATTGCATCGAAATTCGGAAGTTCACCTGCATTTTCAAGTACTTCTGCATAGGCAATATTACCTTCTTTATTTACAACAAACGCCGCACGCTTTGACACACCGTTCATTCCAAGCACAAAACCGCCATCTGCATACTTTGTTCCATAAGCAGTTGAAACGGTTGAATTAAAATCACTTAAAAGCGGGATAGTAATTCCATTTGCTTTCGCCCATGCTTCCTGAGTAAAAATCGAATCTACGCTAATACCAAGTACAACTGCGTCCATTGCTGAATATTTTTCAAAACCTTCAGAAACAGAGCACATTTCTGTTGTACAGACGCCCGTATATGAAAGCGGATAGAATAAAATCACTACATTTTTACCTTTATAGTCCGCAAGACCAAATTCCTTTGGCTCACCGGTAGTATTTTTCGAAAACAATTTAAAATCCGGTGCTAAATCTCCAAT
>JBMOHR010000163.1:0-6203 GCA_049317745.1 Ignavibacteria bacterium | reverse complement strand
TTCTGCAACAAACATATTGTCCTCGTCCTGCTCTATTAAAATTCTATATTTCATTATTTATCTTTTGATTGAAAATATGAAAATTTGGTTGATAATAAAAGTCTAAGAATATAACGCAAAGATTGTGAAATTAGTTTGAATATTTAAAAAACGGGAGCCTTAACTCCCGTTTTTGTTTTACTGTTATGTTTTGAATTTCTTTCTAACAACTATCAACGAACAACTACTTTATCAAAAGCATCTTCTTTGTCTCAGTAAAATTGCCCGTCGAAGATCCGCCGTGGCGGACCACCAGTTTGTAGAAATACACGCCGCTGTTTAGGCTCGAAGACCCGCCGTGGCGGGCGTCGAACGCGGCTTCGTACGTGCCGGGCTTGAGCGATTCGTTTACGAGTGTCCGGACTTCGCGCCCCTGAATATCATACACTACAAGTTTTACTTCTCCGGTATTTACGATTGAGAATTTTATGTTTGTTGTTGGGTTGAACGGGTTCGGATAGTTTTGCGATAGTGAATATTTTGATGGTGTTTCTGTTGAAATAGGATTAATGAATGTTATTCCTCCTGTTGTGGTTTTCAACACTTTGTTTTGAGAAATGTTATTTAATCCTACAGTCCAGCCTGTATATTGATCAATGAAAAATATTTTGTGGGTTATAAATGAATTTGTTATCACCTGAGTCTGCCAATTCAAACCTCCATTTGTGGTTTTTGTAATATTTCCTCCCAGTGTAAACCAACCTGTATTAACATCTATGAAATACATTTCGGTGTATAATGAAGAATCTAAAATGTTAAACCAAGATTGCCCTCCGTCAGTTGTTTTGCTTGGAGGTATCCTGTTTAAATATCCGGTTTGTGAATTTAAAAATTGAATTTCTCCGTAACTTCTGTCAGGTGGTTGTGTTTCTACTCTTATAAAAAACCAATTATCCCCTCCATTTGTTGTTTTTATTATACTGTAAAAATGTTCATTAGTATAAAAATTATAATAATCACCTGAACACCAGCCTGTCTCTGCATTGGCAAAACTTAAAGAATGAAACTCATACGGAATATTACCCGGCAAAACGAAAGAGTTCCAGTTTATACCTCCATTGGTGGTTTTTAATACATTATTATAAAGAGAGGATACCCATCCGGTATTTTCGTTGATAAAGTAAATATCCGCAGGATATTGGTTTTGAATATTAATTGAAACCCAGTTTACTCCATTATTAGTAGTTTTTAATAACACCAAATAACTATTGTCAGTTACCCATCCTGTATTATTATTCAGGAAGTAAATTGAATTATGATTATTATTGTCGTTTTGAATTGTTATCCAATTTGCCCCGCCATTTGAGGTTTTACTAATCATTCCAGATTGGCCACAAATCCAACCTGTATTTTGATTAATAAAATATACGTCTGTTAACGCTCCAGATGTATTATAACCACTATTCTGAAGGAACCAAGTTGGTTGCGAATACAATATTGTGCTAAACATCGCCGTAAACAACACCAATATTAAAATTATCTTTTTCATAATCAGATTCCTTTATTTTTGTTGTGTCAGGAATTTCTTCCTGACGCCGTCAGGTTGAAAGACCTGACGTGCACTAACGAACAACTACTTTATCAAAATCATCTTCTTTGTTTCAGTAAAATTGCCCGTTACCAGTTTGTAAAAATACACGCCGCTGTTTAGTGACGAGCCGTCGAACGCGGCTTCGTACGTGCCGGGCTTGAGCGATTCGTTCACGAGTGTCTGGACTTCGCGCCCTATGATATCATACACGATTAATTTTACTTGCCCTGTTTTTATGATTGAAAATTTAATATTTGTAGTTGGATTAAATGGGTTTGGATAGTTTTGTAATAAATAATATTTTTTCGGTATTTCAACATATACATTCTTAATTCCTACGAATCCGCCTGTCGTTGTCTTTAGAACTACACCACTATCACCAACTATGTAACCTGTAGTTGAATCTGAAAATTGTATTGCGTTCATCATTGCTGGAGAAGTCCCATATGGAATTAATTGATTTACCCAGTTATTGCCGCCATTAGTTGTGCAATATATTGATGGGCTGCCTCCCATAGTTGGCACTCCTGATATTACATATCCTGTAAGCTGATTTATAAAATTTAAATTCGTCAATCCAGTATTGTTGTTAATACGAAAATGCTGAAACCAGTTTAAGCCTGAATTAGTAGTCTTGTATATGTAACCATCATTAGCCACATTAAACCCAGTTAAGGAATTAATAAAATCAATATCTTTTGATGCATATGCATTAATTTGAGGTTCATATGCTGCTATCCAGCTATCTCCAAAATCTGTTGTTCGGTATATTGAATTATTCCATGAACCTGTGTATCCAATCCCATCAAAAAATCTGATGTAGAAAAAGTTTCCATCTCTTGGTCTATTAAGTGTAAACCAGTTAACACCTTCATTTGTGGTTTTGTATAAATGCCCGTCATTAGACCATTGTGATCCTGTACAAATGAATCCCGTACTCTTGCTTATAAAAAACACATCAAAAACAAATCGGTCATTGAATCCTGTATTTATATTTGACCAGTTAATCCCATTGTTAGTAGTTTTAAATAATTTCCCATAATCTCCTGTTACATAACCGTTTTCTTTATCAATAAAAAAGATTTTTCTGAAAAATATATCTTCACCTACATTATAGGATTCCCAGTTGATTCCTTGATTTGTTGTCCTGAATATATTGCCTCCAAGCCCTGGTGTTATTATTGTATCCTTTCCGATTAATGCAATATCCTTTAAACCAATTGAGGTAAATTTCTTTGCGTTAGTGCTCCAGTTAAACCCACCGTTTGTTGTTTTAAGAACTGCTCCATATCTGCCCGTTGCGTATCCAGTGAGTGAGTTTATAAAACTTACTGACAGCAAATCATAATTTACAGGACAATAAACACCTATCCAATTATTACCTTGGTTAGTTGTTCTGAATATTTTTCCATTTGCTCCTACAGCAATACCGGTGTTTTCATCTAAAAACTCTGTGTCATAAATTTCATCAGCGCCTGTATTAAACCAATTAGACCCACCGTTTGTTGATTTGTAATATCTTATTGGACTTTTATCATTCTTCATATAATTATCAACCATTATGAACATAGTAGTTGAATCTGGAATGCTAATACTTATATAATTATAGGCAGAAATGTCAGACTTTGTTTTCTGCCAGTTATTAAACGGGTAATATGATTTTAATATAGATACCGTTCCTGAATCTATTGTCGCAGCAATTACCATATTAGAATTAATAAATTTAAAGTCGTATACTCGTAAACCAATAAATTCGTTATAACTCCAGTTCACCCCTGAATTTGTCGTCGAACAAATTACTCCTATTTCACCAATTGGAGTAAAATTCGCCGCTGCAACAATACCCGTGCTTTCATTTAAGAATGTCATTGCATGACCGCTAATCCAGTTTGATACACCATACGGAGACCAGTTAACCCCTCCGTTAGTTGTTTTTATTATACCATTTATTGCTGAAAATCCTGTGTTTGCATTTAGAAAACTATATGCATAACCGCTTGCCGTATCTGTCATTTTCCATTGATTACCTTCGTTAGTTGTTCTGTATAAAAATCTACCAATTTTTGAGTAACCCGTTGAGTTATTAAAAAATTTAATATTACTAATATTATGAATAGATGGGTAAGGATTTACCCATTGCCATCCAGTTTGGGGATATAACAAAGATGAACCGAGTGCAATTATTGCAAAGAGTATAACTAAATACTTTTTCATAATCGTATAATTTAAAATTATCAATGTTTCTGTTTCTTAAACCACAAAAGGGTTAAAACTTAAAATGGTGATTGCGTGAATCAACGTTTTAAATCCCAACCCTTTTTGTGTTTTGTCCCTATAATAAAATTTTTGAATTTGCATTAAAAAACTTTTCCCTGTTTTCAAATTATTGATTTTGGTTATTAGTTTCAAGTTATTAATGTTTGTTGAGGGGTTTTCATTTTGCAATCGAGCAGAATTTTTATGTATTGTTCAACCCCGTCCAGGGTTGTAGTGTTTTTGTGTGTGTCCCCCGGCTGCGCCGGGGGTTATTCGTATTAAACCCCTTCGGGGTTTTTGTAGAAGGTAGTGTATTTATTCCAAGTGTATGCTGAGGGGTTATTCATATTAAACCCCTTCGGGGTTTTTCAGGAAAAAGAATATTCTGGACAGATGTGGGTTTTAAAATTATTATAATGCGTTCCCAAGGTAGACGTAAAAGAGTGAACACTTCTTGATTAAAAGCGAGCCTCTTCGAGGGTTGGGAACGAAGGGGAAAGACGCTGGATTCCAACTTTCGTTGGAATGACAGAGCGGAAAAAGTAGATGTGTCCGCCGAGGTCAACGATGATGCGGAAAGAAACTTTTGTTTCCAATCTGTATATATATAGTCACAAAACTACAATTATGTCTGAAAAATGAATAGTCGCGCCACTTTGAATTTGTTCAATAGGAATGAAAAATCACCTCTGTATACCTTCGTCTGTATACCTAATGACCGCGTGGAGTACGTCTGACTTAACTTCCAATACGCTACGAATACGTTACCAATACGTCACTAATACGCTTTTTTCTTGATTCTTTTTTTGAAAGGTTGTTTTCGGACCTTTTGGAGGAGGTAGACAGCATCTGAGTGCAAGTCAGGTTTTCCCCTCTCCGGATTTCTATGAGTACAAAGATAATAATAAATCTTTGCATTGTCAAGTCATTTTTGAAAAAATATTTTCACCCATCTTCATTTTTATCATTCATTCGCAAATACTAATTCGCTATTTTCACTGAAATAAACAATTTGCTATGGCACGTTTCGACAGCGGCGTTCTCGGATTTCTAAAAGGCAGAATTGGCTCTATTGTTGCCCGTATGAGGTATGACGAAGTTTATATCGCTCCTAGAGCCCTCAAATACAAAATTACAAGCGAAAAGCTTAAACTCGCCCAGAAGGTCTTCGGTAGAAGGCAAAGACTTAATACTCAACTTCGTAAAGATAAAAAGATTCAGGAGTTCTGGAAGTCTATTGAGGTTGATGGTAAGAATGGTAATATGAAACTTATGAAAAGAAATCAGCCCTTTGTTGATTATGAACGCATCCTGCCCGGCTGCGGTTTCACTCCCCAAAGCGAAAATAAAATCATCGTTAAGGATTTGCATTTCGACGTACATGATATTGTCTTTGATTTTAAACTCGAACGTGCCAATCCCAAAAAACTCGAGCCGCCATACAGTGTCTTCAGTATTTTGATGCTCGATAGACATTTAGATAATACAGGAATGGGTCTTAGAAGGTATAGTACTTTTTATGGCGAGTCCGTTTCCCTTTCATTTGAAAATGAACAACAGGATTCATTTCAGACTTTCAGACATCTCTACATTGACTCAGTGCACAACAGAATGTACCATGCAGAAAGAGCATACATTCTCATTGCTGCAATCAAATTCAATGATCTGAAGAATAAATACGAATGGACTGACACTTACTTCCAGGAGCTCCAAAACCACATCCCCGAAGACAAAATA
This sequence comes from Ignavibacteria bacterium, assembly GCA_049317745.1. Lineage (GTDB taxonomy): Bacteria > Bacteroidota > Ignavibacteria > Tepidaquicellales > Tepidaquicellaceae > CAIKZJ01. The sequence goes on along the minus strand of JBMOHR010000163.1, from coordinate 640 downwards.
ATCAAATGGGACACCCGCATTTACAAATTCTACGATTGAGGTGCTAAGAGAATGAATGTTAAATCATATCACTCCTAACGGAGTGAGGAATATTGGTGGTTGTGTTTCTACAAACATTTCACTCCTAACGGAGTGAGGAATTTTGGTGGTTGTGTTTCTACAAACATTTCACTCCTAAAGGAGTGAGGAATTTAGGTGGTTGGAGGAATATTAGCTGTGATTATATTACGTCTTCCCACCTCCCGACAGGTCGGAATCTGCGACTGTCGTAGGAACGAGGGAAGATAATTCAGTGTCATCCCCGCGTGTTTTAGGCGGGGATCGCTTTTGGGTTTACTTTTAGGAGTGGAGATCCCCGCCAGGAAACGCTTCGCGTATCTGCTTCGCGAGTGGGGATGACACTCTTCAGGCGTTCCCACGTCACGACAGGTCGGAATCTGCGACTAATTTGTGAATGAGAGAAGAATGCCGTTAGGTATTCCATATCTGTAGCTAATGTGTTATGAATGTAGACAATGCCGTCAGGTATTGCATATTAAATATTATGGGGGATGTGGTTAGGATGGATTCCCGATAATCCGCCGCGGAGTTTGTCTCAAAACTAAAAATAAATTATTTATGTTATAATTGAAAACAATTA